>NZ_JAFCWX010000002.1:0-339775 GCF_049897805.1 Massilia sp. TWP1-3-3 | reverse complement strand
CCATCGGCGGCGACCAGGCGCAGGCCGCGCCAACGCGGCACAAAGCCATCCTGCTCGGCGCGTGCAATCAGCCAGTCGTTGAGTCCCGGAATAGCAACCAGGGACAGCTTGGCGCGCGCCTGCGCGAAGGCCTGTTCGGATACCTCGTGGACCAGCTGCGCCTGCAGACGCAGATGCGCAAAAAAGGTGTCCAGTTCGGCCTGAACGCTCATGCGCATGCCAGTCAGCATGATAGCGACCAAGGTCGCCAGCGGCAGCTTGCGGCAGCGGGAAAACGCTGTGGGGTGATCCGGATGGCGGGCATCGCGGAGAAATTCTGTTGAGCATAGGCGCGCGGCGAAATCTTGGAACAGCGTGGTCAGAACGGACATGGCAGGCAGGGATAGTAAAAATCCATGCTGGACGCCGCGATTTTAAGGTGATGTCAAGTGTTATTGTGAAAAAATTGATAATAATTTACTGAAATGCACGCCAACTGCTAACTTGGGTGGATTGGGTCATCAAGGCCATTGCAGTGACGATGAGCAACACCAGCGGCAGCCAGGCGTGGCGCTTGGGTTCCAGCATGGCAAAAGCGCGGCTTGGATCATAAAACATCGTACCCAGGGCACTCACAGGAGAAGCATTGCTTGCGGTATCTGTCGACTTGGTCAATTCCATTGTTTGCTCGCTTGAAAGTGGCCGTTTTGTAAAAGTGTTTCGATCAGGAATCGCAGAATAGCATAGGCATTAGCAAGAATATCAACTTTGATGCTCATGCATATCAAAGTTTTTTTGTAGAGGCTTTTTCTTTTTGTTCGCCTGGTTTACTGTTTTATATAAAGGTATGTATACAAAATTAGTAGTGATAGTAAACAAGAGAAAAATTGTGGATAAGTCTGTTTACCCGAAGATTTTCAACGACTTGGGTGACCTTGAACTAGCTGTACAAGTTTTGTATCAAAGAGGGATGACTGTTGGATAGATTTTTGACTGTACTCAAGTAGCGCGGTTTTGCACAACGAGTCCTGTGGATATCCAATGACTTATCCACAGCTGGCGCTTGGTGTCTGCTTGTTGTTTTTTTGTTGTGCAAAAAAGGAAACTTGCTGCCGGTGACTTTTTTCGGTGTTTTTTGCGTCTCGGATTTTTTTTTCGGTCTTTGTTTGTTTACTTAAAAAGGTAATATATATCTTTAATAGTAGTTGTTAACGCAGGCACATTTCTGTGGATAAGCCATTTTTTTCCTTTGTAAACAAGCGCTTGCAAGAAGTATAAAGGGGAAAGTAAGCCTGTATCCGGCTGGGGCCAATTCTGGACAAAAATGAGCCTGTGCATAAAACCGACTTTATCCACAATCGACACCTGTGGATATCCAAACACTTATCCACAGGGGTATCACCATGAAACTGCATGAGCTGTTCAAGTTCCCCATCATCCAGGGACCGATGGCCGGAGGCGCTTCCGGGCCTGCCCTGGTTGTCGCTGTTTCCAACGCGGGCGGGCTTGGTTCCTTCGCTGCCTCGTTGCTGACGCCGTCTGTGCTGCGCGACCAGGTCGCCGTCATCCGCAACTTGACCGACCAGCCTTTCTTGCTGAACTTGTTCGTACAAGAAACGCCGGCGCCGTCCGCGGCCGAGATCGACGCGGCGGTCCAGTTGCTCGCACCTATTTACAAGAGCCTGGGCTGGGACAGCTTGCCCATGCCTGAAAAATGGTGCGAAGACTTCCATGCCCAGTTCGATGCTTTGATCGCGCTGCGTCCCGCAGCTGCCAGCTTTACTTTTGGCATATTGACGCCGGCTCAGGTCGAGCGGCTGCACGATGCGGGCATCTTTGTCATCGGCACCGTCACCAGCGTTGCCGAAGCGCTGGCCTGGGAGAGCGCTGGCGCCGATGCCGTGGTTGCTTCCGGTATCGAAGCGGGCGGCCACCGCGGCACCTTTATTGGCGCCCAAGAAGATTCCATGCACCCGTCAAGGGAGTTGTGGCCGCAAGTAGCCGCATCGGTGGGCATACCCGTCATCGCCGCCGGTGCCATCATGACCGGGATCGATATCAATGAAGCGCTCGCACAAGGTGCCCAGGCAGTACAGATGGGCAGCGCGTTCCTGGTGTGCGACGAATCCGGCATCAACACGACCTACCGCCGGGCCTTGATCGATGCCGACGATACGCCCACTCGGCTGACCCGCGTTTTTTCCGGGCGCTATGCGCGCGGACTGGAAAACCGTTTCATGCGCGAAATGCAGGACCTCGAAGCGCGCGTTCCCGCGTATCCTGTTCAAAATGCGTTGACGACGGCAATTCGCGCCGCCGCCGCCAGCCGGGGCGATCCTGAACTGATGTCGCTCTGGGCTGGCTCGGAGATAAAACGTGCGCGGCCCTTGCCTGTTGCCAGGCTGATGCAAACGCTGGTGGCTGAAATGCGTCACTAGCGTTATCACAATGAGATGAGGAGTGAGTTTGGAATCTGCCGGTGAATACGATTACATCATTGTCGGGGCTGGCACTGCCGGCTGTGTGTTGGCCAACCGCCTGAGCCGCAACCGCGACGTCGACGTGCTGCTGATTGAAGCGGGCGGACGCGACGATTACCTGTGGATTCACATTCCCGTGGGCTACCTGCATTGCATCGGTAATCCGCGCACTGACTGGCTTTACCAGACTGAACCGGACGCCGGATTGGCCGGAAGAGCGCTGATCTATCCGCGCGGCAAGGTGCTGGGCGGCAGCTCATCCATCAACGGCATGATCTATATGCGCGGCCAGTCGCACGACTATGAACGCTGGGCCGACGCCACGGGCGATGGATCCTGGTCCTGGGACCACGTCTTGCCGATGTTCATGAAAAGCGAAGACTATTACGGCGGCAGCGGTCCCGTCCACGGAACAGGCGGCGAATGGCGGGTGGAAAAGCAGCGCCTGTCGTGGCCGATCCTCGACGCCTTTCGCGATGCGGCCGAGCAGGTCGGCATTCCCAAGACGAGCGACTTCAATGGCGGCGACAATTTCGGCTGTAATTATTTCGACGTCAACCAGAAGCGCGGCATTCGCTGGAACACGGCCAAGGCCTTCCTGAAACCGGCGGCATCGCGCCCGAACCTGACGATCATGACCGGCTGCCACGTGGAACGGTTGATCATCGACGATGGCGAGCAGGGCAAGGTGTGCAGTGGCGTTCAATTCACCGGCGGTGGCACCGCGTGGACGGCGCGGTCCCTGCGCGAGACTATCCTGACTGCGGGCGCCATCGGCTCGCCGCAACTATTGCAATTGTCCGGCATTGGACCGGCGGGGGCATTGCAGCAGCATGGCGTCAAGGTCCATGTCGACGCGCCCGGCGTTGGCGAAAACCTGCAAGACCATTTGCAACTGCGGATGATTTTTAAAGTCAGCAACGCCAAGACGCTCAACACCAGCGCGGCAACTTGGTACGGCAAGATGAAAATCGGGCTCGAGTATGCCATGTTCCAGAGCGGACCCATGTCGATGGCGCCGTCGCAACTGGGCGCCTTTGCGCGCTCCGATCCCGGCCAGGCTACCCCCGATTTGGAATACCACGTGCAACCGCTGTCGCTGGAAAAATTCGGCGACCCGCTGCATGCGTTTCCGGCGTTCACGGCCAGCGTGTGCAACCTGCGGCCCACGTCACGCGGCCATGTGCGCATTGCCTCGAACGATTCCTACGCGGCGCCGAAAATCACGCCCAATTACCTCAGTACGCCTGAAGACCGCAAGACAGCCGTGGCCGCACTGACGCTGACCCGCGCCATCTCCGCCGCCCCGGCGCTGGCGCGCTATGCGCCGGTCGAATTCACGCCAGGCATTCATTACCGGACGCAAGAAGAATTGGCCGAAGCGGCAGGGCTGATCGGCACGACCATTTTCCACCCGGTAGGCACGTGCAAGATGGGAAAAGCGAACGATGCGATGGCCGTCGTCGACAGCCAATTGCGCGTGATCGGCGTGCAGCGCCTGCGCATTGTGGACGCGTCGATCATGCCGTTCATCACGTCCGGAAACACGAATTCGCCGACGCTGATGATTGCTGAAAAGGCCGCCCAAATGATCGTCAATACGCCCTGAAAATGGTGCGAGTTTCCCTATACGGAAAGGTAGTTATACCGTATTGTGAGCAAAAACCAATCTGTGTATTATCTGTTTAAAATTATTTTTCAAGTGCGCAGTCAAGCTTAGAAAAACGGAGACACGATGACAGACGTCATTCTGGAAACACGAAACCTGACCAAGGAATTCAAGGGTTTCACCGCAGTCAGTGACGTTAGTTTGCAGGTGCAGCGCGGCCATATTCACGCGCTGATCGGCCCCAATGGGGCCGGTAAAACCACCTGCTTCAACTTGCTCACCAAGTTCCTGGTGCCCACTTCCGGCCAGATCATTTTCAACGGCAAGGACATCACGGCGGCCAAGCCGGCGCAGATCGCACGCATGGGCGTCATCCGGTCGTTCCAGATATCGGCTGTGTTTCCGCACCTCACCGTTTTGCAGAATGTGCGTATTGGGCTGCAGCGCGAGCTTGGCACGTCTTTCCATTTCTGGCAGAGCGAACGTTCGCTGTCGCGGCTCGACGAGCGCGCCATGGAATTGCTGACCGAAGTCGATCTGGCGTCCTTTGCCGACACCGTCACGGTGGACATGCCCTACGGGCGCAAGCGGGCGCTTGAAATTGCCACCACGCTGGCGATGGAACCGGAGCTGATGCTGCTCGATGAACCGACGCAAGGCATGGGCCACGAAGACGTGCACCGCGTCACTGAGCTGATCAAAAAAGTGTCCGCCGGCCGCACCATCCTGATGGTTGAACACAATATGAGCGTGGTCGCCGGCTTGTGCGACAAGATTTCAGTGCTGCAGCGCGGCGCCATGCTGGCCGAAGGCACGTATGCCGAGGTATCGAAAAATCCGCAAGTCATGGAAGCGTACATGGGAACAACGGACGTGTTGGAAGGAGCGCACTGATGGCGGCGGCGCTCGAGATAACAAACTTGCAGGCGTGGTACGGCGAGTCGCATATTTTGCACAATGTGAACCTGAGCGTGAACCAGGGCGAGGTGGTCACGCTGCTTGGCCGCAATGGCGCCGGCCGCACCACCACACTGCGCGCCATCATGGGCTTGACCGGCGCGCGCAAGGGTTCCATCAAGGTCAACGGCGTGGAGGCGATCGGCCTGCCGACCCACAAGATTGCCCACCTCGGCATCGGTTACTGCCCGGAAGAACGGGGCATTTTTTCCTCGCTGTCGACCGAAGAAAACCTGATGCTGCCGCCGCAACTGAGCGGCGCGGAGAAGGGCATGTCGGTAGCGGAAATCTACGAGATGTTTCCCAACCTGCAGGAGCGCCGCAACAGCCAGGGAACGCGATTGTCGGGCGGCGAACAGCAGATGCTGGCCGTGGGCCGGATTCTGCGTACCGGCGCGCGCCTGCTGCTGCTGGACGAAATTTCCGAAGGGCTGGCGCCCGTGATCGTGCAAGGTCTTGCCCGCATGATTACCACGCTCAAGTCCAAGGGCTACACCATCGTCATGGTGGAACAGAATTTCCGCTTCGCCGCACCGTTGGCGGACCGGTTTTACGTGATGGAGCACGGTCAGATCGTGGAGACCTTCGCTTCGTCGGAATTGAACGCCAAGATGCCGGTCTTGACCGAGCTGCTGGGCGTGTAATTGGATCGACACGTTGCACCCATAAGTTGCACCTATAAGTTGCATCCACGAGTTGTACCCATGAGTTGTACCCATGAGTTGTACGCATGAGTTGTACGCATGAGTTGTACGCAGAAGCGCAACCCACAATAAGACAAACCCATCCTTAAAACGGAGACAATATGAAACGTACTGTTCTCGCCATTGCGGCTACCGCCGCGTGCGCTATCGGTTTTTCCATGCCTGCTCAAGCGCAGGTTTCGGGCAACACCATCAAGATTGGCTTGATCACTGACTTGTCGGGCGTGTATTCGGACGTCGACGGCCCCGGCGGCGCGGAAGCGGTCAAGATGGCGATCGCCGATGCCGGCGGCATGATCGACGGCAAAAAAGTCGAATTCATCGTGGCCGACCACCAGAACAAGGCCGACATTGCCGCCAGCAAGGCGCGCGAATGGTTCGACCAGCAAGGGGTCGACATGCTGATCGGCGGCACCAATTCCGGTGCCAACCTGGCCATGGCCAAGGTTGCAGCGGAAAAGAAAAAAGTATTCATTTCCATCGGTGCAGGTTCGGCCCGCCTGACCAATGAGGAATGCAGCCCGTTCACCGTGCACTACGCGTATGACACCGTGGCATTGGCGCGCGGCACGGGCGGGGCGATCGTCAAGCAGGGCGGCAAGAGCTGGTTCTTCCTGACGGCCGACTACGCTTTTGGCCAGTCGCTCGAAAAAGACACGACCGACGTCGTCAAAGCCAACGGCGGCACGGTGGTGGGCAGCGTCAAGCACCCATTGTCGGCGTCGGACTTTTCGTCCTTCCTGCTGCAGGCACAGTCGTCCAAGGCGCAAATCCTGGGCCTGGCGAATGCCGGCGGCGACGCCATCAATGCGGTCAAGGCGGCCAATGAATTTGGCATCACCAAGAACATGAAGCTGGCCGGCTTGCTGGTTTTCATCAACGACGTGCACACGCTGGGCTTGAAAACCACGCAAGGCATGTACCTGACCGACGGCTGGTACTGGGATCAAAGTCCGGAGAGCCGCGCCTGGTCCAAGCGCTATTTTGCCAAGATGAAGAAAGAGCCGTCGATGCTGCAGGCGGCCGACTACTCGGCAACCGCCAACTACCTGGCAGCCGTCAAGGCGATCAAGACCGATGAAGGCGACAAGGTCATGGCGCAAATGAAAAAAACCAAGATCAACGACATGTTCACCAAGAACGGCGAGATCCGGGGCGACGGACGGATGGTGCACGATATGTACCTGATGGAAGTCAAAAAGCCGGGCGACTCCAAGTATCCATGGGATTACTACAAGGTCGTCCAGACCATCCCTGGCGCGCAAGCCTATACCACCAAGGCTGAAACCAAGTGCGCGGCGTGGAAATAATGTAAGCCGGCAAAGCAGGGCAGGCCGCGGCCGCCCTGCCTGTTGCGTTCCTCTTTGTACTCACCGGCACGCCGGTGCATTCTTTTGTACTGTGAAGCCATGGAAAACTTCAACGTTGCGGGGCTGATGAGTCAGCTCCTGCTCGGGCTTGGCAACGGCTCGTTTTACGCGATGCTGTCGCTGGGACTGGCCGTCATCTTCGGCCTGCTCAATGTCATTAACTTCTCGCACGGCGCGCTGTACATGATGGGCGCTTTCCTTGCGTGGATGGGCTTGCAGTATTTCGATCTCAATTACTGGGTCATGCTGGCACTCGCGCCGGTGCTGGTGGGATTGTTCGGCATCATTATCGAGCGCACCATGCTGCGCTGGCTGTACAAGCTCGATCACTTGTACGGGCTGTTGTTCACCTTTGGCGTGACGCTGGTGCTCGAGGGCGTGTTTCGCTCTTTCTACGGCGTGTCCGGTCAATCCTACGCGGTACCCGAAGCTTTGCAGGGTGTTACCGACCTCGGCTTCATGATGTTGCCTAATTATCGGGCCTGGGTGGTCGTGGCCTCGCTGGTGGTCTGCTTCTCGACCTGGTTCGTTATCGAAAAAACAAAACTTGGCGCGTATCTGCGTGCCGGCACCGAAAACCCCAAGCTGGTCGAAGCCTTCGGCATCAACGTGCCGCTGATGGTCACGCTGACCTATGGCTTTGGCGTCGCTTTGGCGGGCTTTGCAGGGGTGCTGGCGGCCCCGATACAGAATGTGACGCCCCTGATGGGGGCGGACCGGATTATCGTCGTGTTCGCCGTTGTGGTGATCGGCGGCATGGGTTCGATCATGGGTTCCATCCTGACCGGACTCGGTTTGGGGCTGATCGAAGGCTTGACCCGCTATTTTTACCCGGCCGGGTCGGAAGTGGTGGTGTTCGTCATGATGGTGATCGTGCTGTTGCTGCGCCCTGCCGGCTTGTTCGGCAAGGAAAAATAATGACATCGCCGCAGACAACCATTGGAGCATCGACATGAATAGACGACCTATCTTGTACCTCGTGGTGCTGGCCGTAGCGCTGGCGGCGCCTTTCGTCGGCTATCCCGTTTTCCTGATGAAGCTGCTGTGCTTCGGCCTGTTCGCGTGCGCGTTCAATTTGCTGATCGGCTATACCGGGTTGCTTTCGTTTGGGCATGCCGCGTTTTTCGGCTCGGCCGGCTACGTGGCCGGCTATATGCTGCGCGACCAGGGCTGGCCGATCGAACTGGCGATTCTGGCGGGGGTGGGCGCGAGTGCGCTGCTTGGCCTGGTGATTGGCGCCCTGGCCATCCGCCGCACCGGCATTTATTTCTCAATGATCACCCTGGCGCTGGCGCAGATGGTGCACTTTGCCGCCTTGCATGCGCCGTTCACGGGTGGCGAGGATGGCTTGCAGGGCGTGCCAAAAGGCAAGGCGCTCGGCTTTATCGACCTCTCCAATGACGTAAATATGTATTTCTTCGTGCTGGTCATTGCCATCGCCGGCTATGCGCTGATCAACCGCACCATCCATTCGCCTTTTGGCCAGGTCCTCAAGGCGATCAAGGAAAACGAGCCGCGCGCCATCTCGCTGGGCTTTAACGTCGACCGCTACAAGCTGATGGCTTTTGTGCTGTCGGCCGCGCTGGCGGGCCTGGCAGGCGCGACCAAAACGGCCATGATGGGTTTCGCCACGCTTACCGATATCAACTGGACCATGTCCGGGCTGGTGATTTTGATGACCCTGGTGGGCGGCATGGGAACGCTGACCGGACCGATCATCGGCGCCGTCATCATCATCTCGCTGGAAGAGAAAATGGGCGAAATCGGCGCTTACCTCGCTACCCATACCGGCGTCGAGTGGTTCAACACCCTGGGCGAATCGGTCGGCATGGTGACCGGACTGATCTTCATCGCCTGCGTGTTGTTGTTCCGTCGCGGCATCGTTGGAGAAATCGGCGCGGCGCTGGCCAATGCAGGGCGCACTAAAAAACCAGCCTGAGAGTCAGCCTGAGCGCCATACAATTGCACCAGGAAATCATCCGGACGAACGGCATTGCGCTCAATGTCGCCAGTGCAGGTCCTCGCACCGGCCGGGTGGTCCTGTTGCTGCACGGCTTTCCTGATACCCATGCCGAGTGGCGCAAGCATACGGCAGCCGCCCCATTGGCGGTCTGGCGCGCCAACTTTGCGCGCAAGGGCAGACCGGCAGCGGCTCTGCATTACTATCGCGCCAATGTGACGTTGCCAGGAACGGCCCAATGCACACCCTTGCCCGGTCCGATCCTGGCATGTGGGGCGAGGGTGACCCGGCGCTGACCGAAGCGCAGATGCGCGACTCCGCGCGCTATGTTGGCGGCAGCTTTCGGTACGAGCGCATCGAAGGCGCTGCCGGACACTGCTTGCAGCTAACCGAGCCCGACCGCATCAACGCCTTGCTGATCGGCTTTGGCCGCGTCTCTGACGTTCCCTAAATCTTAAAAGGCTGCGGCGTAGATAGCGCGGGCGTCTGTCCGTGTGACCTCGCGCGGATTGTTGCCCAGCAGACGAGTTTGCAGCATTGCGTCGTCCGCCAGGCGGTCCAGGTCGACTTCACTGACACCAACTTGCCGCAGCGTCGTTTGAATCCCTGTAACTGTGGCGATATGCTGCATCGCAACAATCAACGCCTCGGCGCGCGCTTCGATACTTCCCTGCGCATGCGGGGCCACAATGGCCGCCAAGGCCGCATAGTGTTCCATCGCTTCGGGCAAGTTGAAACGCAGCACGTGCGGCAAGACCAGTGAATTCGACAGGCCGTGCGGGACGTGGAAGATGCCGCCGATCGGGTAGGCCAGCGCGTGCACGGCGGCGACGGGCGCGTTTGAAAATGCCTGGCCGGCAAAATAGGCGCCCAGCAGCATGTTCTGGCGCGCGGCCAAGTTGGCGCCGTCTTCGCATGCGGTGAGCAGGTTGGCCGACAGCAGTGTCAGTGCCTGGCGCGCCAGCAGGTCGGACAGGGGATTTTTCTTGTGGCGGCTGGTGAACGCTTCGATGGCATGAACCATGGCATCGATGCCCGTTGCGGCCGTGACCAGGGGCGGCAAGCCCAGCGTGAGGGTCGCGTCCAGTACGGCCAGGTCCGCATACAGCTGCGCCGACACGACTCCTATCTTGCTGGTCTCGCCTGTGGTGACGATGGCGATGTTGGTGACCTCGGACCCCGTGCCAGCAGTGGTTGGCACCTGCACTAGCGGCAGGCGCGATCCCTTGACATTGCCGATGCCGTAAATGTCGGACAGTTGCTGGGTGCTTGCCGCCAGTACGGCGATCAGCTTGGCCACATCCATGGAGCTGCCGCCGCCCAGCCCGATGACGATGTCGATGTCTTTGCTGCGCGCAAATTCCACTGCCCGCAAGACCACGCGTTCCGGCGGATCGGCAACCACGTCAGCGTAGATGTGGGCCGTAATGCCCGCTTCCTGCAAGCTGGCTGCGGGCGCCTCGACGAGGCCGGTTTTCAGGAACCCGGGATCGGTGACGATCAGTGCGTGGCGCACCAGCGGGAAGTGTTGCCGCACGTGCTCGCCAAGGTTGGCGGCAGCGCCTGGCTGGGAAACCAGGTGCGGGACGGTGCTGAAGCTAAATGGATTCATGGCGGGAGCGAAGGCTGGTCGGAAGTAAAGCTTACACCAATCTGGCGACGGCGAAAGGCGAGGGCACGCACAAGCGGTTTGCATTTCTTCCGTACAATAGTCGGGCTTGCTGGCGAACGTTTCCTGGGCCTGACGATGATCGATGTTGCTTTACTTGTTGGTGCTGCCTTTCTGGCCGGCTTGGTCGATGCGGTGGTTGGTGGGGGAGGGCTGATCCAGATACCGGTGCTGTTCTCCGTCTTTCCACGTGAAATTCCCGCGACGCTGCTTGGCACCAGCAAGCTGGCCGGGATCTTTGGCACCGGCGCGGCGGCAGTCAACTATGCGTGGCGCGTCCGCGTGGCCTGGAGTGCGGCGGCGCCGGCTGCCGCTGCAGCCTTTGCCCTGTCGTTCGCCGGCGCGTACACGGTAACCAAAGTGCCGGCCGATTTTGTCAGGCTGCTGTTGCCCTGCGTGCTGGTCGCCGTGGCGTTCTATACCTTCAGGAAAAAAGACTTTGGCAGCGTCCATGCACCCGTCCATAGCGGCAATGCCGAACGCTTGCTGGCGATTGGCATGGGTGCTTGCATTGGTTTTTACGATGGCTTTTTCGGGCCCGGTACCGGCAGTTTCCTGATTTTTCTGTTCGTTCGTTTTTTTGGCTTCGATTTCTTCAGCGCTTCGGCGGCAGCCAAGATCGTTAATGTCGCGTGCAACTTTTCGGCGCTAATATGGTTTGGTTACAGCGGCCATCTTATGTGGCAGATTGGTCTGTTGATGGCCGTGTGCCAGGTAGCCGGCTCGCTGGTCGGCACGCGGCTGGCGATCAAGCACGGCAGTGCCTTCGTGCGCAAACTGTTCCTTGTGGTCGTTAGCGGGTTGATCGTCAAGACCGGGTTTGATGCCATTTCCAGACTTGGCGTGTGAATTTGTTCCACGTGAAACAATTCTGAACTTCGTTCAAGGATGTTCCACGTGGAACAATGGCGGGGGGACGAGGCCTAAATCTGCCAGCAAAAGAGTTTGTTGGACGAAAAGACTCTATAATCGGGCCTCATATCGTCGCTCCAACATTCCAAATCATGCTATTTCCAACTGAATTTGACGTCATCGTCGTCGGCGGCGGCCACGCCGGCACCGAGGCCGCTCTTGCTTCTGCCCGCATGGGGCAGAAGACTTTGCTGCTTACTCATAATATCGAGACGCTGGGGCAGATGTCCTGCAACCCTTCCATCGGCGGCATCGGCAAGGGTCACCTGGTCAAGGAAGTCGATGCAATGGGTGGTGCGATGGCGATTGCGACCGATGAGTCGGGGATCCAGTTCCGCATTCTGAATTCGTCCAAAGGTCCCGCTGTGCGCGCCACGCGCGCCCAGGCCGACCGCATTCTGTACAAGCAGGCCATTCGCTCGCGCCTGGAAAACCAGCCCAGTCTGTGGCTGTTCCAGCAGGCAGTTGACGATCTGATGCTCGAGGGCGACCGCGTCGTCGGCGCCGTCACGCAAATCGGCCTGCAGTTTCGCGCGCGAGCGGTTGTGCTAACGGCCGGCACTTTTCTCGATGGGAAGATTCATGTTGGCCTGCAAAACTACTCGGCAGGGCGCGCCGGCGATCCGCCGGCCATCTCGCTCTCGGCCCGCTTGAAGGACATGAAGCTGCCGCAAGGCCGGCTGAAAACGGGCACGCCACCGCGCATTGATGGCCGCAGCATCGATTTTTCGCAGATGCTCGAGCAGCCGGGCGACCTTGATCCGGTGCCCGTGTTCTCGGTCATGGGCAAGCGCGCGATGCACCCACGCCAAGTGCCGTGCTGGGTGACGCACACGAATGCCCAGACGCACGACATCATCCGCGCCGGCCTGGACCGTAGCCCGATGTATACGGGCGTGATCGAAGGCGTCGGTCCCCGCTATTGCCCGTCGATCGAAGACAAGATCCACCGCTTCGCCGGCAAGGATTCGCACCAGATATTCCTTGAACCGGAGGGCTTGACCACCAACGAGTTCTATCCAAACGGAATTTCAACGAGTCTGCCATTCGACGTACAAATTGCGCTGGTGCGCTCGATGAAGGGTATGGAAAACGCCTTCATCATCCGCCCCGGCTACGCTATCGAATACGATTATTTCGACCCGCGCGGCCTGAAAATGTCGCTGGAAACCAAGGCGGTGCAGGGCTTGTTTTTCGCCGGCCAGATCAACGGCACCACCGGTTACGAGGAAGCTGCGGCCCAGGGCATGCTGGCCGGGATCAACGCAGCGCTGCTGACCAAGGGAGAACCGGCCTGGGTCCCGGGCCGCTCGGAAGCCTACCTGGGCGTGCTGGTCGACGACCTGACCACGCAGGGCGTGGCCGAGCCGTACCGCATGTTCACCAGCCGCGCCGAGTTCCGCCTGTCGCTGCGGGAAGATAACGCCGACATGCGCCTGACCGAAATCGGCCGCAAACTCGGCTGCGTCGGCGACGCGCAGTGGGAAGCGTTCGAGCGCAAGCGCGAGGCTGTTGCTGTAGAACTTGAGCGCCTGCGCAGCACCTGGGTGAATCCGCGCATTCTGGCGGCAACAGAGTCGGAGCGCGTGATCGGCCAGAGCATTGAGCGTGAATATTCGCTGGCCGACTTGCTGCGCCGTCCGGGCGTGGAATATGAAAAGCTGATGACGATGGCCGGTGTGGAAGGGCAGGCCTTGGCCGGCCCCGGCGTGGAAGACGCTGCCGTGCGCGAACAGGTGGAGATCCAGCTCAAATACGCGGGTTACATCGACCGTCAGGCAAAGGAAGTCGAGCGTCACGACCACTATGAAAACCTCAAGCTGCCGGACTCCTTCAACTATCTGGAAATTGGCGCCTTGTCGTTTGAAGTGCGCCAAAAGCTCGACAAGCAGCGCCCCGAAACGCTGGGCCAGGCATCGCGAATTTCCGGCGTCACACCGGCCGCCATTTCGCTGTTGCTGGTACATCTAAAAAAGCGCGGTGCAAAAGGCTTTGCCACCCTCAAAGAGGAGTTGGCGCAATGACGTTTTTCGACCGGCCTAAGCTGGCGCTGATCCTGGCCGACGGTGTTAAAGAACTTGAACTCGGTTTGGATGGCAAGCAGCACGAACAATTGCTCGACTATCTCGCGCTGCTGTTCAAGTGGAACAAGGTGTACAACCTGACGTCAGTGCGCGACCCCCTGCAGATGATGACGCACCATCTGCTGGACTCGCTTGCGGCAGTGTCCGCGTTTGCTGGTGCGCGCAATGTGCTCGACGTCGGGGCAGGGGGCGGCTTGCCGGGCATGGTACTGGCAATTGCCTGTCCAGCGATGACAGTGGCGATGATCGACACTGTGCACAAGAAGACTGCTTTCCTGACGCAAGTGAAAGCCGAGCTGGAGTTGGCCAACGTCGCAGTGCATACGATGCGGGTCGAACAGCTGCAGGTGAGCGACAAATTTGACGTCATCACTTCGCGCGCCTTTGCCGACTTGTCGGATTTCGTCAATTGGTCAGGCCACTTGCTGGCGGAGGGCGGTCAATTCATCGCATTAAAGGGCACGGCGCCTCCCGAGGAGCAGGAAAGACTGCCAAAACAGTGGAAAGTGACGAAATTGGTCCCTTTGCGGGTGCCAGGACTGGATGCGGAACGACATCTCGTATTTATCCAGAAATCAAAGTAAATAATATAAACCGTATAAATGGTTTATACCAAATATACTAAATAAATCAATTATACGATTTTTATAGTATAAACGGTATAAACAGTAATTGTTGCGTCCACGATAAGAAGATACATGGCCAAAATATTTTGCGTAGCAAACCAAAAAGGCGGCGTCGGTAAGACTACTACCAGCGTCAACCTGTCGGCAGGGCTGGCAAAGCTCAATCAGCGCGTGCTGCTGGTCGACCTGGACCCGCAGGGAAATGCCACCATGGGCGCCGGCATCAACAAGGCGGGCCTGAAGGCGTCCACGTACGAAGTGCTGCTGGGCGAGGCTGACGTGAACACTGCGCGCCAGCGGTCCGAAGCAGGGCGCTTTGACGTGCTGCCGTCGAACCGCGAACTGGCCGGCGCCGAAGTCGAAATGGTGGAACTGGAAAACCGCGAACGGCGTCTGAAGGATGCGCTGGCCGTAGTGGACCAGGAATACGATTTCATCTTGATCGACTGCCCGCCCGCGCTGTCGATGCTCACCCTCAACGGCCTGTGCGCCGCGCATGGCGTCATCATCCCCATGCAGTGCGAGTATTACGCGCTGGAAGGCTTGTCGGATCTGGTCAACACGATCAAGAAGGTGCACGCCAACCTGAACCACGACCTGAAGATCATTGGCCTGCTGCGCGTAATGTTCGATCCGCGCATGACGCTGTCGCAGCAAGTCTCGGCCCAGCTCGAAGAACACTTTGGCGACAAGGTATTCGAAACCATCATCCCGCGCAACGTGCGCCTGGCCGAAGCACCGTCGTACGGCATCCCCGGCGTGGTGTTCGATCCCGCGTCCAAGGGTGCGCAGGCGTACATCGCCTTTGGCGCCGAGATGGTCAAACGCATCAAGACAATGTAATTAGAAGAGAATTCAGAAAGTAACCCGAATCATGGCAACCAAAAAACTCAAGGGGCTGGGCCGCGGCCTCGAAGCACTGCTCGGTGGCGACGGCGAGATGAACACGCCCGACGCCGGCACGCCATCGTCGCTGCCGGTGGTTCAACTACAGGCCGGCAAATACCAGCCGCGTACGCGCATGGACGAGGGCGCGCTGGCTGAACTGGCCGCGTCGATCAAAACGCAGGGCATCATGCAGCCGGTGCTGGTGCGGCCGGTGGGCAAGGACACGCTGACCGGCGCCATCAAGTACGAGATTATCGCCGGCGAGCGCCGCTTCCGCGCGGCCCAGCTGGCAGGCCTGGAGACGATACCGGTGCTGGTACGCGATGTGGACGACCAGGCCGCCGCTGCGATGGCGCTGATCGAAAACATCCAGCGCGAGGATTTGAACCCGCTGGAAGAAGCGCAGGGCATTCACCGCCTGATCTCGGATTTCAGTTTCACGCACGAGCAGGCGGCCACGGCGGTGGGGCGTTCGCGCAGCGCCGTGTCGAATTTGCTGCGCCTGATGAACCTGGCGGCGCCGGTGCAGACCATGCTGATGGCCGGCGACATCGACATGGGCCACGCGCGCGCCTTGCTGGCGGTCGATTCAGCCAGCCAGATCAACCTGGCCAACCAAGTGGTGGCCAAACGCTTGTCGGTACGCGAGACCGAAAAGCTGGTAACGCGCGCGATGGAAGAGCAGGCCAATCCGCCGAGCGCGCGCCAGAAAGAAAAATCCGGCGATATCGTCCGCCTCGAGGAAGAGCTGTCCGACAAGCTCGCCACGCCGGTTTTGTTCAAGATGGGCGCCAAGGGCAAGGGGCAGATGATTATTGATTTTGCCGATCTTGATATTCTTGACGGCGTCTTGGCGCGCTTGCGGGCGTAATTCCCGTCCATCGCGGCGCGTGGCGGATTGCGCGTGCCGCTTATCCGCCCTACTATTGACCCGGGCGAGTAGGGCAGATTAGCGAATGCGCATTCGGCCACGCGCCGCCCGGAACGCCCCCGGTAGGGCGGATAAGCGCCAGCGCCATCCGCCATGCTCCGCCCGGGACGCTACCCGGTAGGGCGGATAAGCGCCAGCGCAATCCGCCAAGCTCCGCCCGTGACGCCCCCTGGTACGGCGAACAAGCCCATTCCGCCAAGCTCCGCCCGTCGCGCCACCCGGTAAGGCATGCAAGCGCACGCCCAATCCCCATGCGCCTTCCGCAACGTCCCATGCCTGTCTTACACGAACATTACCGCCCCGAATTAGTGCGAAAGCTCGAATAATTCGTGGTTTTTGGACACGAACGGGCTCTGCCGCGGTGCAGCAACGTTTGACGCACATGCGTATATCGCCTTATAATCCCGCTGATTCACGTAATCCCAACACCCGAAACAGTATCCAAACGACTGGCGCGAAGAAGAAAACATGCTGCGCATAGTCTCCCTGCAATTGATGGCAACAGCAGTCGCCGGCGTCATCGCTGCCCTGCTGGGGGGATGGCCTGCGATGTTTTCGGCGGTGTTCGGCGGCTTGTGTGCGGTAGTACCCAATGCCCTGTTTGCGCTGCGCCTGTTTTCATCGGCACAGCGGGGCGCTGCTAATCCGATGACGTTCATGATCGGTGAGTTTATAAAGATTGCACTAACGGTGACGCTGCTTGGCGTGACCGCATGGCTGTACCGCGATTTGAACTGGCTTGCATTAATCTGCGGCTTCATCGTGGCACTAAAAAGTTACATCATTTTATTGTTTAGGCAGACATGACAACAGCGACAGAACACGTGGCAGCGGCCGCCGCTCACGCGCCGACCTCCGGCGAGTACATCAAGCACCACCTGGGTCACTTCCGCTCGGCTGACCAGCCGGGTATCGTCGACTTTTCAGTCATTAACTACGACACGATCTTTTGGTCAGTCGCGATGGCGCTGCTGACCTGCCTCATTCTTTGGGCAGTGACGCGCCGCGTCACCTCCGGCGTGCCGTCGCGCTTCCAGGGTGCGATCGAATCGATCGTGGAACTGGTCGACAACCAAGCCAAGGCCATCGTCCATGGCGATCGCAGCTTCATTGCACCAATGGCGCTGACCGTATTCCTCTGGGTCGCCCTGATGAACTCGATGGACTTCCTGCCAGTCGACCTGTTTGCCACCATCTTCCGCGCGCTGGGCATCCAAGGCGCACATGGCGAACCCTTCTTCCGCGTGGTCCCGACCGCCGACTTGAACGGCACCTTCGGCATGGCCCTGGTCGTATTTGGCGCAATGATTTTTTACAACCTGAAGATCAAGGGTCTGGGCGGCTTCATTCATGAGCTGTTCACTGCACCTTTCGGCGCCCATCCGGCACTGTGGATCTTCAATTTTGGTCTGAACCTCATCGAATTCGCAGCAAAAACCGTCTCGCTCGCAATGCGACTGTTCGGCAACATGTTTGCTGGCGAACTGATCTTCTTGCTGATCGCGCTGCTGGGCGCTACCTGGGTCGGTTTCACCGCCCAAAGCGTCGCACTGGCCGGTCTGCACGTTGCGCTGGGTTCAGTCTGGGCTATCTTCCACATTCTGATCGTGTTCTTGCAGGCGTTTATTTTCATGATGCTCACGCTGGTGTATATCGGCCAGGCTCACGAAGGTCACTAAAAACGCAGCATCGTAGTTGGCAGGTTTTCGCAGTATCTTGATTTTTTAATTTTTCAATTTTTTATATTTAGGAGTTTTCATGACTAACGTCGCTATGGTTGCACTGGCTTGCGGTTTGATTATTGGTTTGGGCGCGATCGGCGCATGTATCGGCATCGGTATCATGGGCGGCAAGTTCATCGAAGCTTCGGCACGTCAGCCTGAACTGATGAACACGCTGCAAACCAAGATGTTCCTGTTGGCTGGTCTGATCGACGCTGCATTCCTGATCGGTGTTGGTATCGCAATGATGTTTGCGTTCTCCAACCCGTTCACCGGCTAAGCGCTGATTCTCAATAGCCGGGCACGCGTTCTTGCCTGCCCGGCGTATGTCATTCTGAGAAGGAAAATGCTGTGAATTTAAATTCTACGATGTTCGTGCAAGCCATCGTGTTCCTGATCCTGGCCTTCGTTGTTTCGAAGTTCTTCTGGCCACCGATCATTGGCGCACTGGATGCACGTGCTAAAAAAATTGCTGATGGTTTAGCTGCTGCCGATCAGGGCAAGCTGGCCATGGCTGCCGCAGAAAAGCGCGTACAGGCTGAACTGGCCGGTGCCCGCGACGAAGGTCAAAAGCGCATCGCTGACGCTGAAAAGCGCGCCCAGATGATCGCCGACGAAATCAAGGCAAACGCCCAGGCTGAAGCGAATCGCATCATCTCGCAAGCTAAAGCCGATGCTGACCAGCAAGTAACCAAGGCGCGCGAAGAATTGCGTTCCCAGGTTGCCGGTCTGGCCGTCAAAGGTGCTGAGCAGATCCTCAAGCGCGAAGTGAACGCAGCGGCTCACGCCGACCTGTTGTCGCAACTGGCTGTCGAGCTGTAATCATGGCGGAACTCGCAACCGTCGCCCGTCCTTACGCCGAAGCCGTGTTTCGCGTCGCCCAAACCGGCGACATGGCTGCCTGGTCTACCCTGATCGACGAACTGGCGCAAATTGGCGCCAATGCCGACGTCAAGGATTTTGCCCGCAATCCGAACGTGACCGAGGCGCAAGTGCTCGACGCGTTCGCATCGCTGGTGAAAGCCCCCTTGACCGCTGAAGCGACCAACTTCGTCACGATGTTGATCGAAAACGGCCGTGTGGCATTGCTGCCTGAAATCGGCGCCCAGTTCGCTGTGCTGAAAAACGCGCAGGAAGGTGCCGCCGATGCTCACATCACGAGCGCGTTCGACATCTCGGCCGAGCAGGTCGCAGACCTCGTAAAGACGCTGGAAAAGAAATTTCGCCGCAAGCTTAACCCGACCGTGACAGTGGATTCTTCGCTCATCGGTGGTGTGCGCGTGGTCGTTGGTGATGAAGTGCTCGATACCTCGGTACGCGCCAAGCTGCAACAGATGAACGTTGCGCTCGCGTCGTAAGACATTCGCATTTCAAGCCGGCGCCTTCGCCCCTTGCTCTACGCATCAAGAAACTATTAGGAGTTAGCATGCAACTTAACCCATCTGAAATCAGCGAACTGATCAAGAGCCGGATTCAAGGTCTCGAAGGTTCCGCTGAAGTTCGCAATCAAGGCACGGTTATCTCCGTAGCCGACGGTATCTGCCGCATCCATGGTCTGTCGGACGTGATGCAGGGCGAGATGCTCGAATTCCCAGGCAATACGTTTGGCCTGGCAATGAACCTGGAGCGCGACTCCGTCGGCGCCGTTATTCTGGGTGCTTACGAGCACATCTCCGAAGGCGACGTTGTCAAGTGCACCGGCCGCATCCTGGAAGTACCGATCGGTCCTGAACTCAAGGGTCGGGTCGTCAACGCGCTGGGTCAGCCGATCGACGGCAAGGGTCCTGTCAACGCCAAGCTGACCGCCGCTATCGAAAAAATCGCACCGGGCGTGATCGCCCGCCAGTCCGTCTCGCAGCCTATGCAGACCGGCCTGAAGTCGATCGACTCGATGGTACCGATCGGCCGTGGTCAGCGCGAGCTGATCATTGGTGACCGCCAGACCGGTAAATCGGCTGTCGCGATCGATGCGATCATCAACCAGAAGGGCCAGAACATGACGTGTATCTACGTCGCGATCGGCCAGAAGGCATCGACCATCAAGAACATCGTGCGCTCGCTCGAGACGCACGGCGCGATGGAATACACCATCGTCGTTGCAGCGTCGGCTTCCGAGTCGGCAGCGATGCAGTACATCTCCCCGTACTCCGGTTGCGCCATGGGCGAATACTTCCGTGACCGCGGCCAGGATGCACTGATCGTCTACGATGATCTGTCCAAGCAAGCTGTTGCCTACCGCCAGATCTCGCTGCTGCTGCGCCGTCCACCAGGCCGCGAAGCGTATCCTGGCGACGTGTTCTACCTGCACAGCCGCCTGCTCGAGCGCGCAGCACGCGTGAACCCTGATTACGTTGAAAAGTTCACCAACGGCGAAGTCAAGGGCCAGACCGGCTCGCTGACCGCACTGCCGATCATTGAAACGCAAGCAGGCGACGTATCCGCTTTCGTGCCAACCAACGTGATTTCGATTACCGACGGCCAGATCTTCCTGGACACCGCACTGTTCAACTCCGGTGTGCGTCCTGCGATTAACGCCGGTATTTCGGTATCCCGCGTCGGTGGCGCTGCCCAGACCAAGGTCATCAAAAACCTGTCCGGCGGTATCCGTACCGACTTGGCGCAGTACCGTGAATTGGCTGCGTTCGCGCAGTTCGCTTCCGACCTCGATGAATCGACCCGCAAGCAGCTCGACCGCGGTGCCCGTGTTACTGAACTGCTCAAGCAGTCGCAGTACTCGCCGCTGCCGATCTCGCTGATGGCCGTGTCGCTGTTCGCAGTGAACAAGGGTTTCTTCGACGATGTTGAAGTCAAGCGCGTACTGGCTTTCGAAGCCGGCCTGCATGGCTACATGAAGACCAAGCAAGCTGCCCTGCTGTCCAAGATTGAAGAGACGAAACAGCTGGACAAGGATGGCGAAGCTGCCATGGCTGCCGCTGTTGCTGACTTCAAGAAATCCGGCGCATATTAATTGACTGACGGCGCCGCCAGCAGGTAGGGCGGCGCCCGATAGCGCATAAGGGGTAAGGACTCATGGCATCAGGCAAAGAGATACGAGGCAAGATCAAGAGCGTAGAAAATACGAAGAAGATCACGAAGGCGATGGAAATGGTCGCCGCATCGAAAATGCGCAAAGCGCAAGATCGCATGCGGGCAGCCCGTCCCTACAGTGACAAGATTCGTAATATCGCCGCCAATCTTGCTGGCGCGAATCCGGAATACACGCACCCGTTCATGGCGCAAGCCAAGACCGTGCAAGCAAAAGCAGTTGGCTTCATCGTCGTCACGACCGACAAGGGTCTGTGCGGCGGCATGAACACCAACATTTTGCGGATGGTGACGCAAAAAACGCGCGAGCTGGAAACAGCTGGCAACAAGGTTGAAGCAGTTGCCATTGGCAACAAGGGTTTGGGTTTTATGAATCGGGTTGGTGTCCGGGTCGTGTCGCATGCGATTCAGATCGGCGACACCCCGCACCTGGAAAAGTTGATCGGACCTGTCAAGGTCATGCTCGACGAGTACCAGGAAGGCAAGCTCGACGCAGTCTACATCTGCTACACCAAGTTTATCAACACGATGAAGCAAGAACCGATCGTGCAGCAATTGCTGCCGCTGTCGGCCGACAAGTTAGAAGGCGACAAGGGGAATCACTCTTGGGACTATATCTACGAGCCGGAAGCGCAAACCGTGATCGATGAACTGCTGGTGCGTTATGTAGAAGCACTGGTGTACCAGGCGGTTGCTGAAAATCTGGCGTCCGAGCAATCGGCGCGGATGGTCGCGATGAAAGCGGCAAGCGACAACGCCGGTAGTGTTATCGGTGAACTGAAGCTGGTCTACAACAAGACCCGCCAGGCTGCGATTACCAAAGAACTCTCCGAGATCGTCGCCGGTGCGGCAGCGGTCTAACCCGTTTTTAAATATATATAGAAGGAACGAACATGGCTGATGGCAAAATCGTTCAGTGTATTGGCGCTGTTGTTGACGTTGAGTTTCCACGCAACGCAATGCCTAAGGTTTTCGACGCACTGAAAATGGCAGGCTCCGAACTGACCCTGGAAGTACAGCAGCAGCTGGGCGACGGCATTGTCCGTACCATTGCACTGGGTACCTCCGACGGCTTGCGTCGCGGCATGGCAATCCAGAACACCGGCAAGCCAATCATGGTACCGGTCGGCAAGGCTACCCTGGGCCGTATTCTGGACGTGCTGGGCAACCCGATTGACGAATGCGGTCCTGTATCGCACGAGCAAACCGCATCGATCCACCGCGTGGCCCCTGCGTACGACGAACTGTCGCCATCGCAAGAGCTGCTGGAAACCGGCATCAAGGTGATTGACCTGGTGTGCCCGTTTGCAAAAGGCGGTAAAGTCGGCCTGTTCGGCGGCGCCGGCGTGGGCAAGACGGTCAACATGATGGAACTGATCAACAACATCGCTAAAGCTCACTCGGGTGTTTCCGTGTTTGCCGGTGTGGGTGAGCGTACTCGTGAAGGTAATGACTTCTACCACGAGATGGCTGATGCCAAGGTTGTCGATCTGGAAAATCCAGAGAACTCCAAAGTAGCGATGGTCTACGGCCAGATGAATGAGCCGCCAGGTAACCGTCTGCGCGTGGCGCTGACCGGCCTGACGATCGCTGAATCGTTCCGTGACGAAGGCAAAGACGTGCTGTTCTTCGTGGACAACATCTACCGCTTCACGCTGGCAGGTACCGAAGTATCCGCACTGCTGGGCCGTATGCCATCGGCCGTGGGTTACCAGCCAACGCTGGCCGAAGAAATGGGCCGTCTGCAAGAGCGCATCACTTCGACCAAGACCGGTTCGATTACTTCGGTGCAAGCCGTGTACGTTCCAGCGGACGATTACACGGATCCGTCGCCAGCAACCACCTTTGCTCACTTGGATTCGACCGTTGCACTGTCGCGTGACATCGCTTCGCTGGGTATCTACCCTGCGGTCGATCCACTCGACTCGACCTCGCGCCAGCTGGACCCGCTCGTCGTCGGCCAGGAACACTACGACACCGCGCGCGCTGTCCAGGGCACCCTGCAGCGCTACAAGGAATTGCGTGACATTATCGCGATTCTGGGCATGGACGAATTGGCGCCTGAAGACAAGCTGCTCGTTTCCCGTGCACGTAAGATGCAGCGTTTCCTGTCGCAGCCGTTCTTCGTTGCTGAAGTGTTTACCGGCGCGCCAGGCAAGTACGTTTCGCTGAAAGACACGATCAAAGGCTTCAAGATGATCGCATCGGGCGAACTGGACCACCTGCCGGAGCAAGCGTTCTACATGGTTGGCACGATCGAAGAAGCAATCGAAAAAGCCAAGAAGCTCAACTAAGTAAGAGCCGATAGGACACCTTATGGCAAACACAATTCACGTTGACGTGGTATCGGCCGAAGAGCTCATCTTTTCGGGCGAAGCCGAATTCGTCGCGTTGCCGGGTGAAGCGGGTGAGCTGGGGATTTATCCCAAGCACACCCCGCTGATTACCCGCATCAAGCCGGGTGCTGTACGGATCAAGGTTGTCGGCCGTGACGAAGAAGAGTTCGTCTTCGTCGCCGGCGGCATCCTGGAAGTACAGCCGAACGGTGTGACGGTTCTGGCCGACACCGCAATTCGCGGTCAAGACCTGGACGAAGCAAAAGCAATGGCCGCCAAAAAAGCTGCTGAAGAAAACTTGGTCAACAAGGATTCCAAGGTCGACTACGCGATGGCGCAAGCTGAACTTGCCACGGCGATCGCGCAACTGGCGGCAATCGCCAAGCTGCGCAGCACCAGGCGTTAAGCTGGCAATACATGCAGTACAAGAAAGGCAGCTTCGGCTGCCTTTTTTTATTCGCGGCATCCGATGGCAGCGACACCGTAGTCCTTGCCCAGCATTTTTGTTTAAATGTTTACCAAGGGCATTGTCGGGTACCTCATAATGAGTCGTTATTCTTTCGCTACCACCGCCAAGGCCACCCATGAAATTTGCCGTATTGCCTATCGCGTTAATCTGTCTCCACACCACAGTCGCCAGCGCACAAACGCCGAATGACTGGTCGCTCGTGATACAGCAACAGGGCAAGCAATTCAGTATTCAATCGCCGATCAAACTGAAGAAGGCACCTTTTGAATTTGTCTTCCAGGGTCCGAACGAGATGGCCTACGGCATCCTGGCGTCCAGCCAATGCGAAGAGCTCGTAGCGCTCAAAACCGAGGCGCAGATCGCAGCAGCAATTCGGCCGACAAATATCGGGGCTGAATCGAACGCCCGGAACGATCGCTTTTTGGTAGTCAATGTAGCTGGGGAAGTCCAATCCGGCGACAACACCGCGCATGTGTGGCGTGAAGACAAGGACAACCAGCAATACAGCTTTCAACGCTACGTACCGACGCCAAAGAGCGGTGCGAACGCGACACGGGAGGTCACGACGTTTATGTTCCAGACCTCCGACATGATGGCAATGAAGCAGTATCCTGAGCCACTGCTGTGCGTGCTGGTCACAGGATTGCCGCCGGTCGGCCACATGGCCCACGTTAACCCAAAGCTCGTCCAGATTGTCTTCAAGTGATCCCCTCGCCTTGCGAGCAACAGAATATCCCGATCCCGACAGTCCATACCGCGCACGCAAGCAACACCACGGAGCAACCATGATCGATCTTCAGGCAAGCGATATTCGTCCATTCCTCCCTGCGCGGGACTTTGAAATGTCCAAGGCGTTCTATGTCGGTCTGGGTTTTACCATTCCCTGGTCGGACGCCAACATGGCATTGCTGGAAGTGGGCAACCAGCGTTTTTACCTGCAGCGCTATTCGGTCAAGGATTGGGCGGACAACAGCATGCTGCACATTACCGTGGCCGACGCCCAGGCCTGTTACACCCAGATCACCGCGCTGCTGGCCACTGGCAAGTTTCCCGGCGCCCGCGTGGCGGAGCCCAAGCAGGAACAGTACGGCGCACTGGTCACCTACGTGTGGGACCCGAACGGCGTTCTGTTACACCTGGCGCAGTGGGACAAGCAATAGCGGGCGAGAAATGCACGCCGCTCGCAGCACCTGCGTGTACGTTCATCGGTAGAAATCGACTGTCCGTCGCATTGGCGGGGCCATCCTCACGGCGCGGGAATATAGTCAGGGCTGCTTAATTCACACATTAGGGATAGACATGCTCAAACTTTCGCCGCTGTGCCTCGCCGCGCTTTTACTGCTTCAGTTGCCGCTTGCCGCGGTCCACGCCGCACCGGTCGCCGCTGTCGTCGATCAGGCGCTGGCCGCGCGTATCGATGCGCTCGTGGCGCCCTACTACAAGCCGGGCCAGCCGGGAGCGACCCTGATTGTCGTCAAGAACGGCAAAACGCTGTTGCGCAAGGCCTACGGCATGGCGGACGTCGAGCACCAGGTCGCAATGCGGCCTGAGGCCACGCTGCGACTGGGATCGATCACCAAGCAATTCACCGCCGTGGCCATCATGATGCTCGCTGACGAAGGCAAGCTTGCCACAACGGACCCGATCACTAAATTTTTGCCCGACTACCCGACCCAGGGCAAAGTGATCACCATCGAACACTTGCTCACGCATACATCGGGCATTGTCAGCTATACCGGCAAACCGGACTTTCGCACCCAGTCGCTGCGCGACGTGACGGTGCCGCAGATGATCGACTATTTCAAGAATGATCCCATCGAATTTACTCCCGGAACCAAGCACGAGTACAACAATTCCGGCTACTTCCTGCTCGGCGCAATCATCGAAAAGCTGTCGGGACAGTCGTACGCCAAGTTTGTCGAACAGCGTATTTTTATTCCACTAGGCATGACCCACACTGCCTACGAAGGCCATGAGCGCGCCGTCGTGCTGCGCGCCGCAGGACATGAACAAACCCCTGCAGGCTTCGGGCCGAGCCAGCCACTGAGCATGAGCCAGCCCTACGCGGCCGGCTCGCTGGTATCGACCGTGGACGACCTGGCCAAGTGGGATGCAGCCATCAGCGCCGGCACGCTGCTTAAACCTGCAAGCTGGAAACAGGCATTCACCCCCTATATCCTGGCCAATGGCACATCGACCGGCTATGCCTATGGCTGGGCAGTGGGCAAGTTGCGCGGCAGCCAGGCCGTGTCGCACGGCGGGGGCATCAATGGCTTTTCTACTTACGCCGTGCGGCTGCCCGCCGAAAAAGTGTATGTTGCCCTGTTGACCAACAGCGACAGCGGCATGCCGGCGCCAAGTCTGGTGGCGCGCCAGGCAGCGGCCGTGGCCATTGGCAAGCCGTTCCCCGAGTACAAGGCCATTGTGCTGGGCACGGCCGCGCTCGACGCCTTTGACGGCAGCTACAAGGTGGACGAAAAATCGAGCCGGGTAGTGCGACGCGAAGGTGATCGCCTGCTCATGCAGCGCACCGGCCGCAGGGCGGTGGAACTTATTCCGTTTTCACCAGACAATTTTTTCGTCAAGGAATCGACCGATACCTTCACCTTCCATCGCAACGCCCAGGGCCAGGTCGACCAGGTCACGCTACATGCTGACGACGCCGACATCGTCTTCCCCAGGACGGGTGCGGCGCCGGCGCCGCGCGTGAGCGTCACGCTCGGCCAAGCCGCGCTCGACACGTTTGTCGGGCGCTACGAGTTAAAGCCAGGTTTTGTCCTGGCGTTGACGCGCGATGGCGATCAACTGTTCGGCCAGGCCACGGGGCAACCCAGGTTGTTGTTGACGCCAGTGTCGCGTAGCACTTTTTACGTCAAGCAAATCGACGGCGAGATTCGTTTCGACGCAGGCAATGCCCAGTTGACGCTGCTGCAAGGGGTGCGCACGGTGGTGGCCAAGCGCCTGTAATGGTCGCCCGCCGCTTTAGCCAGGAGCGGCGTTGGCCGCGAAACGCAAGCGCGTGATCCTCGTCCCAGCGGCACCATCTTTTTATCAAGAAATATCGCCACAGGAAAACAATGTCGGCAGGCGTCCAGCTGGGCGCGGCCGCCCACGAAAGCGTATTCATATTGCAACGGATGATGTAATTTTATCTTGCTTGATGAGCAATCTGAACGCACACTGATCCCTTATGTCGAATTGCATCAGGAAATGGGGCGCACATCATGCTATCTCGCTTGCTCAAAAAGTCGCAGCAGCTGGGTCCGGCCTACGGAAAAAAGCCTTATATCAATGCCGAGCAACTGGCGTTTTACCAACGCTTGCGCCAGGCGCTGCCTAATTGCACTGTTTTCCCCGATGTCGCCCTGTCCGCCCTGATCAAACCCCTCGCCGACGATACCCGCCAGTTACGCCAGCAACAGGAAAAACTGGCCGGACGCCGCCTTGCCTATGGCGTGTTCACCGATATGCTCGAATTACTGTGCGTAATAGAACTGACCAGCGCCGGCGAGCAGTCCGAGGAGCGAGCACTCACTCTGGCGTGCCTGCAAGATGCCGGCATCCCTTGTTTTAGTTGGGAGCAAGCAAACTTGCCGTCGCGCGACCAGATTTTGCGGACCATGGCGGCGTTCACCGACATCGCGCCCGCCAGGCTCCAGCCTGCTGCCAACAGCGTCATGCGCAGCGATTTCCCGGCGCCCGACAGTGTCTTGCCGGTGCGCGGCCCGGCGGTTTTCTCGCTGACGGTCGAGGAGCTGCAAAAGCTCACGCCCAACGGCCACGTCAAGGCAGCCTATCCCCACATCTGGGAGCGCATTTGCCTGTTCTGCCCGGAGCCGCGCCATCTTGAGCAGTACCTAAGCTCGCTTTCGCTGCAAGACCGCAGCAGCAAGCGCACGGGCTTTTCGGAAAGCGTGATCGTTGAACTGGCCGACCTGCAAGGCGCCAACGCGCGCTTCATTCCCACCCAGGTCCGCGTGCGCGGGGCCTGGAACGATATCTTCGAAAACCGCTGAGCACCAATAAAGCAGCCGGGGCCGCCTTAACCGCCGGGCTTGCTTGTAAGTTGCGCTCAGAATCACGCCTGAAAACGGCTGCCCGCTGCCGGAAAACGACAGAGCTAGTGTCCGAGAATGGCGCGCGGATTTTAAATTTGCACAACGCTTGTAGCGGTTTTACTATTTTTTTCTTGTGTTAATTGGATAGAAATCGCACACTAACAGCCCATCCATTAGTTAATAAGCCGCCATGCTTTCGCGCCTGCTGAAGAAAAATACGAGTCCTGAAGCTATCCCGGCCTTTACCAAAAAGCCGTTTTTCAGAAGCGAACAAAAGGCGTTCTATGGCCGTCTGAGACGCGCCTTGCCGAAGTGCTATGTGTTTCCCGACGTGGAATTGCGCGCACTGATGACGCCGATTAGCAACGATACCAAGCAGCGCCGCTCAGAAAAGGAATACCTGGTCGGACGCAAGGTCGACTACGCCGTGTTCGACGCCCGCCTGAGCCTGATCTGCGTGATCGAACTGAAGACCGGCGGCGTGATCGACAATACGCCCGGCTCGAACGCCCAGCTGTTCAAGGGCGCCAGCATCAGGCATTTTTGCTGGGACAAGCAAAAGCTGCCGACCAGCGAGCAGATGATGCGCCTGTTCGGTTCAGTGGTGCTGCCGGCCAAAAAAGATACGGCGGCCGGTGCTGCCGTCTCGAACTCGGAGTTTGGCGGCCCGCACAGCGAAGTGATGATGCCGCGCCGCGCCTCGCTGACCATCGAGGCGCTCGAACAGCTGGCCCCGCTCGGACACACCAAGGCGGCCTACCCGCACGTGTGGGAACGCATCCGCATGTTCTGCACCGAGCCGAACCATCTGGAAGACTATCTGCTGTCGCTGTCGATCCAGACCCGCGCCAGCAAGCGCGCCGGCTTCCCGGTCGAAGTGCTGACCGAAATTAACGACATCGAAGCGGCCAACGCCCCCTTCATCACCCGCCTGCCGGAAAAGCCCAGCTGGAACGACGTATTCGCAAACCGCTGAAAGGCTCGAATGTTGAAAGGCTCGCACGTTAAAAGGCTCGCACGTTTTAGCGCTCGAACGTTTATCCGTTCGCGGTTTTGATGGCAAATCTGCTACTCTGGCAATGACTTAACATTAACCAGGGCAAGACGATGAAAACCGTTCCGCAGATTCTCAAGGACAGCAAGACGATTGCCATCGTCGGCCTGTCGACCAACCCCGAGCGCGCCAGTCACGGCGTGGCGCATTACCTGCAGCAGCACGGCTACCGCATCGTGCCCGTCAACCCCACGTATGCGGGGCAGGACATCCTCGGTGAAAAAGTCCACGCCGGCCTGCAGCAGGCGGCCGACGCGCTGGCCGCGAGCGGCGCGCGCATCGACGTCGTCGACTGCTTCCGCAAGTCCGAAGACATGCTGCCGGTGGCGCGCGAAGCGGTGGCCGTTGGCGCCGGCTGCCTGTGGATGCAGATCGGCGTGGTCAACCAGGAGGCCGCCGACCTGGCCGCAGGTGCGGGACTCGATGTCGTGATGGACCAATGCATGAAGGTCCAGCATGCAGCGATGCAGTAAGTCAAAGGAGAAAATGTGAAAGCACGTGAACGGTTCAGGGCGGGTGCCGACGTCAAGCTACGCGAAGGCGATGCCGGCAGCACCCCGCTGCGCGACCCCAAGGACCGCGACAAGCTGTCCAAGGACGAGATCAAGCAGCAGGAGCGCGACACCACCGCGCAACTGACGGCGCACATCGCGCAATGCCAGGAGATGCTGTATGCGCAGCGCCAGCGCAAGCTGCTGATCGTGCTGCAAGGGATGGACACGTCCGGCAAGGACGGCACCGTGCGCGCGCTGTTTAGCCAGATCAATCCCATGGGCCTGCGCGGGGTGACTTTCAAGGCGCCCAATCCGCAGGAACTGGCGCACGACTATTTGTGGCGCGTGCACCAGCAAGTGCCCACCAAGGGCGAAATCGCCATTTTCAACCGCAGCCATTACGAAGACGTCCTGATCACCATCGTGCAGGACATGATCGACGAAAAGGAATGCAAGCGGCGCTACGCGCATATCCGCGATTTCGAGCGCATGCTGGCCGAAACAGGGACCGTGATCGTCAAGATCTTCCTGCACATTTCGCGCGACGAGCAGCGCAAGCGCCTGCAGGAGCGGCTGGACGACCCGGACAAGCAATGGAAATTCGACGAGGGCGATCTGGTCCAGCGTCTGAAGTGGGACGACTACCAGCGCGCCTACGAGCGCGCCATCATGGCCACCGATGCCGACCACGCGCCGTGGTACATCATCCCGGCCGACTCCAAGACCCACCGCAATCTGCTGATCTCGACCCTGCTGCTCGAGATCATGCAGGGCTTGAAGCTGTCGTTTCCGGAACCTGATCCGCGGCTGACCAAGATGAAGGTCGTTTGACGGGACCTGCAGCCGCTTTTCCTGGCAACGGGCAGTTGCGCCCGAATTGGCATAGAATGAACCTCCACCTTCGTCATTGCCAGGAATCGCCCATGCTCAACACTTCCGCCATCCTGCGCGCCACTTTCGGCGCCACCGTCCTGGCCAGCACCTGCGCCATGGCGCAGACACCGGCGCCGGCTGCGCCGGCGGCCCAGGGTTGCCCCGCGTTGCTCAATCAATCCTTCAAGCGCCTGCAGGACGACGCGCCCCAGAACCTGTGCCAGTACGCGGGCAAGGTGGTCCTGGTGGTCAACACCGCCAGCTACTGCGGCTACACCAAGCAGTACGAAGGCCTGGAAAAATTGTATGCAAAATACGGCGGCAAGGGACTGGTCGTCCTGGGCTTCCCGTCCAATGACTTCGGCAAGCAGGAGCCGGGCAATGCCAAGGAAATCGCCGACCTTTGCTACAACACCTACGGCGTCAAATTCCCCATGTTCGCCAAATCCGTAGTCAGTGGCGCCGCCGCCAATCCGCTGCACGCGCAGCTGATCAAGGCCACCGGCGAAGAGCCGAAATGGAACTTCACCAAATACCTGATCGACCGCAAGGGCAAGGTCATCGGACACTTCCCGAGCAAGGTCACGCCGGAAGACGCCAAGCTCGTGGCCAAGGTCGAACAGGCGCTCGGTTCCTAGGTCATGGCCGCCAAACGCGCCATCGGCGCCGACCTGGCCGGCGCCTCGCGCCTCGCGATCGAAGCGCTGACGGGCGTGACCGAGCTGGTCGAAGCGGTGCACATGAATGTACTGAACAAGGCCATCGGCACGGGCGTGGTGCGGCCCGTGGCGGGCGTGACGTCGCTGGTGTACCGCAGCGTCAAGGGCGTCACGCGCCTGGTCGGCGGCTCTCTCGATGCGGTGCTGGCCAGGCTGGTGCCCGACCTTGGCGAACCGGCCGCCTGGGCCGGGCGCGACGCGCTGCTGGCCGCCCTGAATGGCGTGCTGGGTGACCGCCTGGCAGCGAGCGGCAATCCACTGGCAATTCCCATGCGCTTGCGGCAGGGCGGCAAACCGCTCGCGCTGCATGCCCTCGCCGCGCCGTCGGGGCGCATCCTGGTGCTGGCCCACGGCCTGTGCATGAATGACCTGCAGTGGCAGCGCGACGGCGTCGACCACGGCGCCATGCTGGCCGCCGAAGGCGGCTACACGAGCGTCTACCTGCACTACAACAGCGGGCGCCACATCTCCGTCAACGGACGCGAATTCGCGCAGCAACTGCAGGCGCTGGTCGATGGCTGGCCGGTGCCGGTGGCCGAACTCGTCATCCTTGGCCACAGCATGGGCGGCCTGCTGGCGCGCAGCGCCTGCCATTACGCTGCCCAGGCACAGCAGGGCTGGCTTGGCCACCTGAGCAAAATGGTTTTTCTCGGTACGCCGCACCTGGGCGCCCCACTTGAACGGGGCGGCAACTGGGTTCACCTGTTCACCGATCTGTCAGCCTACAGCGCGCCGTTTTCGCGTCTGGCCAAAATCCGCAGTGCCGGCATTACCGACCTGCGCCACGGCAGCGTGCTCGATGACGACTGGGATGGCCAGGACCGGTTTGCGCATGGCACGCCGCTGCCGCAGCATGTGCCGCTGCCGGAAGGGGTGCGCTGTTATGCGCTTGCGGCCACCATCGGCAAGCGCGAAGGCGACCTGGCCGACCGTTTGCTGGCGGGCGATGGCCTGGTGCCTGTATCGAGCGGTCTGGCCGAGTCCGACGATCCTGCTCGCAGCCTGGCGTTTGAGCGGCATGTGGTGTACCAGACCAATCACATGCAGCTGCTGTCGTCCCCGCAAGTGAGCGAGCGCCTGCTGGCGTGGCTTTAAGCGCCCGTCGCCAACGCAAATCCTTCGTCGATCCAGCCGGTCACGCCACCCGCCATCATCTTGACCGGCTTGCCAAGCTTGGCCAGGCGAATCGCCGCGCGCGCCGCGCCGTTGCAATGCGGGCCGGCGCAATACGTGACGAAGAGCGTGCCTGGCGAAAATTGTTCAAGCCTCGATCCGATGATTTTGCGCTGCGCCATATCGACCGCTCCCGGCACATGGCCGGCGGCGAATTTCTCGCTGCCGCGCACGTCGAGCAGCACGAAGTCAGGCTCGCCGCAGTGCAGGCTGTGGTGCACATCCCAGCAATCGGTCTCGAAGGCGAGGCTGCTCTGGAAATGGGCCAGCGCGGCGGCGCTGGGCGCTGGTGGGACTTCGGTGACGATGGACATGGTGGAGCTCCGTGGTTGGCGAGTTCTCATTGTCGTGCGCCTGCGCCTGGGCCGGCAGTGGCGCAAACGCCATTGTGCGGTAAGATCGCGCCATGAAAAAGCATCTTGTCGTTGTCCTTGCCTATGACCGCCTGTGCACCTTCGAGTTCGGCTGCGCGGTGGAACTGTTCGCGCTCGAGCGTCCCGAGCTTGGCGTCGAGTGGTACCAGTTCGCCGTGTGCGCGATCGAACCCGGACCAATCCGCGCCGCCGGCGGTATCACCATCGTTGCCCCGCATGACGCCACGCTGCTGGCGCTGGCCGACACCATCGTCATTCCCGGCTGGCGCGATGCCGACGAAGCGCCGCCGCCGGCCTTGCTGCAGCAGCTGCGCGACGCACACGCGCGCGGTGCGCGCCTTTGCTCGATCTGTTCGGGCGTCTTCATTCTGGCCGCCGCCGGCCTGCTCGATGGCCAGCGCGCCACCACGCACTGGCGCTACGCCGACAAGCTGGCCCGCCGCTATCCGGCCATCGATGTGCAGAGCGACGCTTTGTATGTCGATGCCGGCCAGCTGATTACGTCGGCCGGGTCGGCCGCGGGGCTCGACATGCTGCTGCATCTGGTGCGGCGTGACTATGGCGCGCATGTGGGCAACCTGGTGGCGCAGCGGCTGGTGGTGCCGCCGCATCGCGAGGGCGGCCAGGCGCAATTTCTGCCGCGCCCCATGGCCCATGACGAGAAAGGGCGGCTGACCCGCTTGATGGATTGGGTGCGCAGCCATCCGGCCGAGCGGCATAGCGTGGCCAGCATGGCCAGCCGCGCGGCAATGAGTGTGCGCACCTTGCAGCGCCAGTTCCAGGAAGCGACCGGGTTCGGGCCGGCGCAGTGGGTCACGCGCGAGCGCATTGCGCTTGTGAAGGATTTGCTCGAGACCAGTGAACTGCCGCTGGCGCTATTGGCCGAGAGGGCGGGGTTTGGGTCGGAGGAATCGCTGCGGCATCATTTCAGGCGGCTGACGTTGACCACGCCCGCGGCCTATCGGCGCCAGTTTGCCGAGGCCAGCGCTGTGTAGCTTGGACAAGGCCGAAGGCGCCTGGGTGGCCCCTTTTTCGACAAGCGCCGAGACGCGCAATGCGGGCGGCCTGCTCTCTTCGGCGCTACAGTGTGGCGGGAATCGCGCCTCTGAGGGAATTGCACACGATGATGCGGGTGGCGCGGGCGAACATCGCTTTCGTGATCACGCGCTCCTCTGCCTGCCACGCGGGGTCGGCCAGCATGGCGGCGCGCATGATCCCGGGCAGCACGCCCGCCGACAGGGGCGGCGTGCACCATACCCCGTCCAGCATCACGAACACATTGCTGCGCCCACCCTCGGTCAGCTCACCGCGCTCGTTGAAGAACAGGCAGTCGAAGCCGCCGCGCGCCTCCGCCTCGCGCCACGCCGCGTCGTAAAGCGCGCGCACACTGGTCTTGTGGCGCAAGAAAATATCGTCCGCACGGGTGACATGGTCGCTGACGAATACCTTCACCGGCCCGGCCGGAACGATCAGCGCGCCGCTGCAGATGGCCAAGCTCCCATCGGGCCCCAGCCCCAGGCGCAGCCGGAACAGTGCGCCCGGCGCAAACTGCGCGCATGCGCCTTCCAGCGCCTCTCGGGCCTTTTCCACCTCGAACGGGTAGCCGAAATAACGCGCCGACGCCTGCATGCGCGCCAGGTGCGCCTGCACGCGCGCGCACCCGTTCACGCTGGCCTGCATCGTCTCGAAGATCTCGAACTCGTTCGCCAGCCCCGTCAAGAAGCGCGCCTTGAGCTGGCATTCCGCGTATTCGTCCTGCGCGTCGCTGTCGAACACGATGCCCGCGCCCACGCCCATTTCGCCGCGCCGCGCGCCGCCTTGTTCGCTCTGCAGTGCAAGCGTGCGGATCGGCACCGACAGACAAAAATCACCCACGGCCTGCCCCTGCCCGGACGGGTCGAACCAGCCAATTGCGCCGGTGTAGAGGCCGCGCGCGGCCGGTTCAAGCTCGCCGATGATCTCCATCGTGCGCCGCTTGGGCGCGCCGGTGATCGAGCCGCACGGGTACAGCGCTGCGAACACTTCGGCCAAGGTGACGCCGGGCCGCAGCTGCGCGCGCACGGTCGACGTCATCTGCAGCACGCTGCTGTAGCGCTGCACGTCGAACAGCGCCGGCACCTGCACGCTGCCGGTCAGCGCAATGCGCCCCAGGTCATTACGCAGCAGGTCGACGATCATCACATTTTCGGCGCGGTTCTTGGCATCTGCGGCCAGCGCGGCGGCGCGGCGCGCGTTCTCGGCCTCGTTGTCGCTGGCCGGGGCGGTGCCTTTCATCGGCCGCGTCACCAGTTCGCCGCCGGCGTGGCGCACGAACAGTTCGGGCGACAGCGACAGGATGGCGCCGCCGTCAGGCAGGCCGACCAGCGCGCCATACGGCACCGGCTGGCGCGCGCGCAGCCGCGCATACAGCGCATGCGGCGAGCCGAAGGCGTCAAAACGCAGCCGGTACGTGTAGTTGACCTGGTAGGTGTGTCCAGCTTCGATGTAGGCGTGGATGGCGCCGAGTGCGCGCGTGAACTCGGCCTGGTCGATATTCGCATGCACGTTGGCGATGCCGGCCGGGGCTGCGCCGGCGCCGGCAGCTGACTCCAGCCACGCCTTCACTTCAGACGGGGACAGGTGCGTGCACTGTTCGAACAGCAGCACTTGCGCCAGCGGGCCTGGCAGCGGATGGGCGTCAAGCCCCATCAGGTGGCAGCCCAATTCATACGTCAGTAGCGGCACTGCGAACAGGCCGCGCTGCAAGGCCGCCTGCATCTCGGCCAGCAGCTGCGGCCAGCCGGCGCCGTCATGGCAGGCGAGGGTGCCGGCATGCGCGCTGTACAGGCGCGAGCGCGCGTGGCGCGGGTCGAACGCGCTGGCGTCGTCCAGCAGGGCAAAGCAGGCGCTCATTGCGGGCAGCATCGGGTGGCGAGCATTAGGCGGCGAGCATCAGGTGGCGAGCATCAGGCGGCCAGCATGAGCGCCAGGTGCAGCGCGCTGCCTTCGCCCGGCTGGTGCCGAAAGCCGCTCTTGGCAAAGCGGTGCCAGCGGCCTGTCACGTAGCTCACCAGCAGGCCCGCGCGCGCGGTCACGTCGGCTTCCTGGCCGTGGCCCTGGGTGACGGCCAGGCGCAGCGACTGCTTGCAGGCCAGTTCCACCTTGTCGTAGAACTGGTTCATGCGCAGCTGCAGGCGTTCGTCTTCGCCCACCAGCGCGTCGCCGATCAATACCCGCGTCATGCCCGGGTTGTTGGTGGCAAAGCTCAGGAGCATCTGCAAGGTCGCATGCAGCTGGTCGACGCCGCCCGCTTCGCGCTCCGCGATCTGGTTGATCAGACCGAACACGCTCGACTCGATAAAGTCGATCAAGCCTTCGAACATCTGCGCTTTGCTGGCGAAGTGGCGGTACAGCGCGGCCTCCGATACCTCGAGCCGCCGGGCCAGCGCCGCGGTGGTGATTTTTTCGCCCTTGGGCTGCTCCAGCATCGCCGCCAGGGCCTGGAGGATTTGGAGTTTGCGCTGACCCGGCTTGGTGCTTGCCATGTAATCTCGATGGTGAAGGGGGAGGGATCTTCAGTTGCTACTTCAGTTTCAACTTCAGTTTCAACTTCAGTTTCAACTTCAGCGCAGCCGGTGCAGACGGGCAGGCAGCTGGCGTAACGATTTTACTTTGACATCCACGAATGCGGGGCGCTTTCGCATCCGGGGCAAGGTGGCGCTGCCGATCGGGTCGCTCATCTGCAGGTACTGCGTGACCCACACGGTGCGCAGCCCGACTTGTTTGGCGCTGCGCAGGTTGGCCAGCGTGTCTTCGACCAGGATGCAGCGGCGCGCGCTGGCGCCATGCTTGCGCATCAGGCGGCGCAGCATCAGCTTGGACGGCTTGGGCCGCAGCTGGCCGTGCACGCGCATGTCTTCGATGGCGATGTGGTGGCTGAAGTGCCGTTGCAGGCCGAGGTGGCGCAGCACTTCGCGCGAATAGCGCGTCGGCGCATTGGTCAGCAGGATTTTGCGGCCGGGCAGGCGCCTGAGCATGCGGCCCAGGCCACGCTCGAAGCGCATCATGGCGCGCAGGTCGGCCAGGTCATGGGTCTGGTGCAGAAAATCGGCGGCGCTGACGTTATGATGCTTGATCAGGCCGAGCAGCGTGGCGCCGTAGCGCTTCCAGTAACCGATGCGCGCCGCGTCGACCTCCGCCTGGCTGGCCTCGGTCACGCCGTCGCCCAGCAAGCGCGCGATAAAGGTGTTCATGTTGGCGCTGATGCTGGGGAAGATCGCGTGCGAGGCGTCGTGCAGGGTATTGTCCAGATCAAACAGCCACAGGGGGGGGGACGCGGTAATATTCGGCACAGGTTACGCTTTAGGCAAAGATTGTTCATCAAGGAAATTGCATGCGACGTCAGATTATAGTGGTGTTCTTCAGTCTGCTCTGCCTGGCGCTGCCGCCGACATGGGGCGCGGACCGCGGAGCGTTGTTCAAAGTCACCGCGTATAACCACACCATGTATCTATTTGGCACCATGCATGTCGGCACGCCGGAATTTTACCCGCTCGAGCCGCGCATTGCCGATGCCGTCAAGGGCGCGTCGACACTGGCCCTCGAAATCGATCCGGGCCTGGATCCGGCCATCGCCGCCCACGCGCTCAAGACGTACGGCATGACCAGCCCCGGCGCCACCCGCCAGGCCCTGGCGCCGGCCATGCGCGCCCGGCTCGACCGCGCGCTGGCCAAGGCCCACATCGATCCCGAAGCGGTGGTGCCGCTCAAACCGTGGCTGGTGGCCACGGTGCTTGCCATGGCCGAGTACGCCCGCCAGGGTTACCGCACCGACCTGTCGGTCGACGCCCACCTGGCCCAGCTGGCGCGTGCAAGCAAGGTGCCGGTGGTGGGTCTGGAGTCGGCCGGCTCGCAAATGAGCTTGTTCAATCGCCTGACCATGGCCGAGCAAGTGGGTTTTCTGGAAGAGAGCATCGGCCTCATCGAATCAGGCAAGCAGGGCGTGGAAGTGAGCAAGATCGTCAACGCCTGGCGCACCGCCGACCAGGGAGCGTTCGACGAGATCGCGGCGCGCGCGTCGAGAGACACCAGCGTGTCGGGAAAGTTCGTCAAGCATATTTTGCTGGAGGAGCGCAACAATGCACTGGCGGAAAAACTGGCGCAATTGCTCGAGCGCGAAGCCAGCACGGTCGCCGCCATTGGCGTATTGCATTTGATAGGAGAAAACAGCGTACCGTCGCTGCTGGGCGAGCGCGGCATGTCGGTGGAGCGGGTGTATTAAAGCGGAGGGAAGGAGGCAAAAGCAGTTGGTGCCCTTTACGTGGATTGAACACGTGGCCTCTCCCTTACCAAGGGAGTGCTCTACCACTGAGCTAAAAGGGCGGTACCGGTGCGGCGCGGTTTGGCTGCGCCGCCGAAAATATTAGTGCGACCGGATCATAGTTCCAAAAGCTTGTTCGGTCAAGACTTCGAGCAGTAAAGAGTGCTCGATGCGACCGTCGATAATGTGCACCGTGTTCACGCCCGACTTGGCAGCGTCCAGCGCGGACGAGATTTTTGGCAGCATGCCGCCGGAAATTGTTCCATCAGCAAACATCTCATCGATCTCGCGGGCCGACAGGTCGGTCACGAGGTTGCCTTTTTTATCTTGCACGCCGGCGATGTTGGTCATCATGATCAACTTTTCAGCTTTCAGGATTTCCGCAATTTTGCCTGCAACTACGTCGGCATTGATGTTGTACGCCTGGCCGTCTTGGCCGAAACCGATGGGCGAAATGATCGGAATGAACGCGTCGTCCTGCAGCGCCTTGACCACGGCCGGGTTGATGGCGTCGATCTCGCCGACAAAACCGATGTCGAGAAACTCGCCCGGGTTTTCCTTGTCGGGCATCGCCATTTTGCGCGCGCGGATCAGGCCGCCATCTTTGCCGGTCAAGCCCACGGCCTGACCGCCGTAGTGGTTGATCAGCATCACGATATCCTGTTGAACTTCACCGCCCAGTACCCACTCCACCACTTCCATGGTTTCTTCGTCGGTAATGCGATGGCCTTGCACGAAGGTGCCTTGCTTGCCGATTTTTTTCAGGGCATTGTCGATCTGGGGGCCGCCGCCGTGTACCACGACCGGGTTCATGCCGACCAGTTTGAGCAAAATGACGTCGCGCGCGAAGCCGTGCTTGAGGCGCTCGTCGGTCATCGCGTTACCGCCGTATTTGATGACAATCGTCTTGCCATGGAAATTGCGGATGTAAGGCAGCGCCTCAGCCAGGATCTGCGCCTTGATCTGCGGAGAGACCTTGGTCAAGTCGTCTGTCTGGTCGTTGGGTACAGCGGGCAAAGGTGCGGTCATGGCGGGTCCGTTTTGGAAATTTTGCGAGATTTTACAGGCATAGGGCGAACCCCGTAGGCATTATAGGGCCTAGCAGTCTGTCGGACTAAACGCAGGCGGCCGAGAAATCCACCTGACCGGGCCATATTTCACCGCTTTTTCGGTCAATAGAACCACTATTGACCTTCAAAATCGTCGAAATCTGTCCTCGGCCAGCTGAATTTCCGGCTCGCCTCGTTTAGACCGACAGACTGCCAGTTGTTGTATTTTAATTCTTGATCCGTTAGGCTGAACTTCACATGACTACAACCGTCCCTCCAAAGGCCCTTTTCCCAAGGGCTGCGCAATGAGCACCTGCCCCCGCTGCGGCGCCACCTTCGGCTGCGCGATGGCCGACGCGCTTGACGCTCCTTGCTGGTGCACCGCCTTTCCCGCCGTGGTGGCGGTGCCCGGCGTGGATGCCAGTTGCTGGTGCCCTGCCTGCCTGAAACTGCACATCGGCGCGCAGGAAAGTTCGCCGGAAACGCCACCGCGCGATTGAGGGCGGGACTGGTGTTCCCTTGTCTGCGACATGCAATGCGTTTCGGGAGGTAGCTGGAATGGGCAAACTATACAACACCGATATCGTCGCCTGGGCAGAGGAGCAGGCTGCCTTCCTGCGACGCGGGGAGTGGTCCAGCCTCGACATTGCCAACCTTGCCCAGGAGATCGAGGACGTGGGCAAAAAGCGAGCAGCGAGAACTGAACAGCCGGCTGGCCGTTCTGCTGAGCCAATTGCTCAAGTGGCAGTTCCAGCCTGGGTTGCGCGGCAAGCGCTGGCGTTCCACCATGACAGTTCAGCGGCGCTTGATCGCGCGTAGACTGCGTAAAGCGCCGAGCTTGCGGCGTTCGCTGTCGGACGAGGAATGGCTGGAAGACGCATGGGACGACGCCATCGGCCTGGCCATCGGCGAAACTGGTCTGCACGAATTCCCTGACGAGCCAATCTGGCGCTTGACTGACATCCTTGATCCAGCATTTTTGCTAGACTGAACTATAATTGGGCCTATGCCAGTTATTGAAAGTTCGGGATGAATTTGGATGTGAACCACCTCGGTTTTGCCGCTGCGGTGTGCACCACAGGTGCGTTTGTTCCACAGGTGCTGATGGTATGGCGCGAACGCGGCGCACCGGGCGTATCCATCGGCATGTACCTGATGTTCATCGCTGGCATTGCATTATGGTTTCTCTACGGCCTGGCGCTGCGTTCGTGGCCAATGGTCATCGCCAACGGCATCACGCTGTTGCTGGCCTCTTGCGTACTGGGCATGAAACTGTATTTCGAGCGCGCCGGCCGGTGAGCCGGCGCGCATCGGCTACGCCGTGGGTTAAACCACTTAGGCCCGCTTGGTCTGGAAAAACCGCATCATTTCCCGGCTAGCATCCGGCCCCTTGCCGTCGGTATAGCTGCCGTGCGCGCTGCCGCCCGACCAGGCATGCCCGGCGCCATGGATTAGCCACTGCTCGGCCTGCGGCGAGCCGTCGGCGCGCTGGTGCACGGTACGGGTATAGGCGTGCCCGTCCGGAACTCGCCCCGGCTCGACCACGATCTCCTTGGATGCCGCATGTGCGCCCCGCTTGATGATTTCCTCGCCGCAGGCCGGGTGCACGGTCGTGTCCTTGTCGCCGTGGAAAACAATGATCGGCACCGACTTGGCGCCCGGCTTGCCGGGAGCAAAACTGCCCTTCATCGCCGCCAGCGCCGACGGCAAGTCCTTGGCCGACGCAAACGGCAAGCCCGAGTGCACGCCGACGGCCGCATACAGCTCCGGATACAGCGTGCCCATGATGGTCGCCATCGCCCCGCCCGCCGACAGCCCGGCCACATACACCTGGTCGCGGTCGATGGCATGCTCGTGCATGATGGTTTCGGTAATGCCCGCGATGATGGACGGCTCGCCCTGGCCGCGCGTCTGGTCGACCGCGCTGAACCAGTTCCAGCAGCGCGAGGCATTCGCCTGCTGCGACTGGGCAGGATAAACCACCAGGCAACCCATTTCCTCGGCCAGCAGGTTCATCTGCGTGCCGTTGGCGAAATCATCCGGATCTTGCGTGCAGCCGTGCAGCATGACCACCAGGGGCACCTTGGCGCCGCTGTGCGTGCTGGGAATATACAGCTTGTAGGTGCGCGTCCCGGCGGCATTGGTAAAACTGCCGTCGATAAACTTGCCGGGCAGGGCAGGCGCGGGCGTACGCACTCCGGCCATTCCACCAGGCAAATCAAAATCGGGCATCTTGAACTTCTTGAAGCTGCCCGCGCCGCCCGCGCGGTCCAGATTGGCCATCATCTCGGGCATCAGGCTTTTCAGCTTTTCCGTCATTTCTTCCATTGGCGTGCGGGCGGCCGGCGGCGCGCTTTCCGCCTGGGCTTGCGGTGCCGGTTTAGCGCTGGCTTGCGGGGCCGCTTTGGCGCCGGCTGGCGGCGGATTGATGTCGCGCATGGTCGGTCCGGGCGGCGCCTGCGCCGCTGGCGCGGCCTGCGCAGGTGCGGCATTATTAGGCTGCAATATCTTTAAGGCATCCTGGATCACGGCAGTCGCTGCTTGCGGCCCCTTGCCAGACAAGGCCCGGGTTGCCGCGCGCATGCGGTCCATCAGTTTTTCATTGAATTTCATGTGTGTTCCTTCCTTGGGCAGTTCACAAAATGCGTCCCGCCAGTGCAGTCTTGATGACATTGCTTGCTTGTAGCGAGCCAAGCACGAAAATGGAGTCGATGGTGGCCAGCGCCAGTTCCACCGATACGTCGTTGGCGATACTGGCCAGGCCCAGCACCTGGATCTGCAAGCGCTCGCCCGCTTTTAAAGCGGCCTCGAGGTCTGCCCGGGAATAATGATGCATGCCCAGCACTAGGCTCTTGCGTGCAACCGTCTGGCGCACCACGTCCGCGTGCGTGTTGAGCAAGTTGCGAATTGCCGTGCGGATCAGATCGGTACGATTCGAATAAAACCCTTCATTGACCAGCAAATCAATCTGGCCCAGGTCAATCAAACCCAGGTTGATGGTGATCTTTTCCGATTCGGAAAATTTCGGTTTCAAGTCGTGGGCGTTCATATATCTCCAAATAACATCCTTGTGGCATCCGTACGCCATCTGTATGGATGGTAGTGTACCTGTTTGGGTCATCAGGTCAAGCGTGATTCGCTTGAATGCGATAATGTGGCATTCGAGTCACAGCGGAGCGGCAGATGGCATTTATCACAGGAATCGATCACGTCCAGCTGGCCATGCCCGTCGGCGCCGAAGACATTGCGCGCCGCTTTTACAGCGGCGTGCTGGGGCTGGCCGAAATCCCCAAGCCGGCGCTGCTGGCCGTGCGCGGCGGCGTCTGGTTCGCGTGCGGGAGTGCGCAATTGCACCTGGGCGCTGACCCCCACTTCCAGGCTGCGCGCAAGGCCCATCCGGCGCTGCTGGTGGCCGACTTTGACGCCTTTGCCGAGCATCTGGCCAGCCACGGCGCGCAGCTCAAGCCTGAAGAAGAGGTAAGCGGGCGCCGGCGCGCCACCTTGGCCGACCCGTTTGGCAACCGCCTTGAACTGATCTGCGCATGAGTCCAGAACTGAAACCCGGCCTGCGCTTTGACTGGACCTACGTGGTGCCCGCGCGCGCCACCGTGCCGCAGCTGTATCACGACACCGCGTTTTGCCTCGACATGCCCGACGTGCTGGCCACCGGCTACATGGTCGGCATGATGGAACTGGCCTGCGTGCACGGCATGATGCCTTTCATGGACTGGCCGCGCGAACAGAGCGTCGGTACACAAGTCGACTTTGCCCACTTCGCCCCCACGCCGCCCGGCATGAAGCTGCGCATCGCAGGCGAAGTGCTAGCAGTGGAAGGGCGGCGCGTCAAGTTCAAGATCGAGGCGTGGGACGACCTGGAACGCATCTGCGAAGGCACGCACGAACGGCAGGTGATCGACCCGCAGCGCTTTGCGGCGAAGGTCGCACAAAAGAAGGCTGCCGCATGACGCGCCAGGTCCTCGCGCCCGAACTGCAAACGCCGGTGCCCTCGCCTTGCATCAGCATGTGCAAGATGGCGCCCGATACGGGCTTGTGCGAAGGGTGCCTGCGCACCATCGACGAAATCATCGGCTGGGCGTCGCAGCCGGACGACTACAAGCGCGCGGTGTGGGCCGAGATCCGGCGCCGTGAAGCGGCAACGGACTTCACATGAGTTTTTACCAGCCCGCCAAGGCGGTTACCGGCCCCGCCTATGGCGCCGGTTTCAAAGGAACCGCAACGACCATCACGCTGGCGCTGGTGGCCTACACCGCCAGCGTGTTGTGGCGCTTTCCGCTGCTCTCGTTCGGCCTGGGCGTCAAGGCCCTGCTGCTGGGCGCGGCCGTCATGCTCGGCGTGAGCTATTACTGGTTTTTGCGCGCCCAAGTGACGATCGACGCCCGAGGCATTCGCCAAAGCTGGGTGGTCGACAAGCAGGTGCTGTGGGACGAAGTGCGCGGCGCCAAGATGATCGGCATTCCCTATCTGTCGTGGCTGTTCCCGCCGCGACTGGTGGTGCGCACCGGCAGCGCGTTCATGACCTTCAATGGCGGCTCGCCCAAGGTGCTGATCGAGTTCGCCAAAATTTCGCTGGCCTTCCAGATGAAGAAATGAGCGCCATCAGCCTGCCTGCGACGATCCGCGTGTTCGAACGCGGCTGGCTCTCGTCGAACAACATCCTGTTCACCGGTCCCGGGCCCGCCACGCTGGTCGACAGCGGCTACCTGATTCACGCCGCGCAGACGCTGGCGCTGGTCGAACACGTGCTTGGCGAGCGTCCCCTTGAACGGCTGATCAACACCCACCTGCATTCCGACCATTGCGGCGGCAACGCGGCGCTGCAGGCGCGCTACGGCTGCCGCACCTTGATCCCGGTCGCCGAAGCGGACAAGGTGCGCGCCTGGGACGAGGCGGCGCTCAGTTTCCAGGCCACCGGCCAGCAGTGCGAGCGCTTCGGCTTTGACGGCACGCTCGCGCCGGGCGACCCGCTCGAGATGGGCGGCATGCACTGGCAAGTGCTCGGCGCGCCAGGGCACGACCCGCATTCGCTGATTTTTTACTGCCCCGCCGAAGCTATTCTGATCTCGGCCGACGCGCTGTGGCAGCACGGCTTTGGCGTCATCTTCCCCGAGCTCGAAGGCCAGTCCGGCTTTGCCGAAGCGCGCGCCACGCTGGCGCTAATCGACGCGCTCGACGTGCGTCTCGTCATTCCCGGCCATGGCGCGCCGTTCACCGACGTCAAGCCGGCGCTGGCGCGCGCCTTTTCACGGCTCGACTTCCTGCAGGCCGACCCGGTGCGCAACGCCGAAAACGCGATCAAGGTCATGCTCAAGTTCCTGCTGCTCGAGCGCCAGCAGTTTGCGCTGGACGCGCTGCCGGCGATGTTCGCGCACAATCCCGTGATCGAAAGCGCGCGCCGGCGCTACCTGGACAAAACGCCGGCCGAGCTGGCCGCATGGGCGGTGCAAAGTCTGGTGCGCGCCGGCGTGGCGCGGCGCGACGGCGGGCAGCTGGTCAATCACGACCTGTAAATATCGCGGCCTTTTTCTGGCACGATCGTTCTTTTTCCGAACTATAATGGGCAGGAATTGTTCCCTTTCATTTTTTTCGATTGTGAGATGTCATGGCCCTGCCTGTCGCGCTGCAAAACCTCTTCCTTCCCGTCATCGCCTCGCCCATGTTCATTGCCAGCGGACCGGCTTTGGTGGCGGCGCAGTGCAAGGCTGGCATTGTCGGCTCCTTCCCAGCGCTCAACGCGCGTCCGGCCGAATTGCTCGACACCTGGCTCACTGACCTCAAGCAAGAGCTGGACGACTACCAGGCCGCCCATCCCGGCAAGCGCGTGGGTCCGATTGCCGTGAACCAGATCGTGCACCAGTCAAACGACCGGCTCGCGCACGATGTCGAGATGTGCGTCAAGCACCAGGTGCCGATCATCATTTCATCGCTTCGCGCGCCGCCCAAGGAAATGATGGACGCGATCCACAGTTACGGCGGCATTGTGCTGCATGACGTGGTGTCGATCCGGCACGCGCAAAAGGCGCTGGAAGCCGGTGTGGACGGCCTGATCCTGGTGGCCGCCGGTGCGGGCGGGCACGCCGGTCCTTTGTCGCCGTTCGCGCTGGTCGGTGAAGTACGCAAGTTTTTCAGCGGCCCGGTCGCCTTGTCCGGATCGATCGCCAGCGGCGACGGCATCCTGGCCGCGCAAGCGATGGGCGCGGACTTCGCCTACATTGGCTCGCGCTGGCTGGCAACGAAAGAATCGAACGTGACGGACGCGTACCGTGACGCGATCGTCGACGCGTCGGCGGCGGACATCGTCTACACCAACCTGTTTACCGGCGTGCACGGCAACTACCTGAAAAAATCCATCGTCAATGCCGGGCTCGACCCGGACGCCTTGCCCGAGTCGGACAAATCAAAAATGAGTTTTGGCTCCGGCAGCGCCAAGGCCTGGCGCGACATCTGGGGCGCGGGGCAGGGCGTCGGCATGATGGACGACGTGCCCACGGTGGCCGAGATGGTCATGCGCCTGAAAGCCGAATACGACGCCGCCCGCGCCCGCCTCGCCTTATAGCAATAAAGAAACCGCCGTGCAACCCGGGTCAGCCCGATTTTGCCCACGCAATCGGGGTCAGACCTCCAGATTCGCGCAATTGTTTCTGGAAGCCAGAGGTCAGCTTCCATGGTTGATTCGCTCAAACCGGCAATAAACCATCCGAACTTCTTCCGGAGCGGCATCCCGCCGAATGAAAAAGTTGGAAAATTGGGGTCAGACCTCGCGATTTGAGTAATTGTTTCCCGAATCGCGAGGTCTGACCCCGGGTTTGATTTGATAAAGCCCGTCTTTGGCCGAATGAAATCTGTAGTATCCGGCGTATCGCAAATTAAAAAAATCTTTCCACCGTGGCGCTGTGGAAAACAATTACTTCATGACGGAGGTCTGACCCCGAGGTTAGAAGTCGTGGTTGGCGGGGTAGTTGGTGTAGAAGTCGTTGGGCCACAGGAAGTTGGTGGAGGCGAGGGTGACGGAGATGTCGAGCGCTTCGACGTGGTGCCACCAGCCGACCGGCAAGAACAGGATTTCGCCCGGGGCCAGGATGCAGTCGTGGATCTTGACGCCGGCCATCGCGGGAAAGCGCGCCAGGTCGATATTGCGCGCGTCCAGCTCGGTAAAGCAGTGGCGGTGGTTGTAGACCTTGGCCAGCTCGCATGGCGCCACCAGCCGCACCCGCTTGCGCCCCATGATCTGCGCCATGAAGTTGTTGGTCAGGTCGTGATGCAAGGGGGTGATGGTGCCCGCCGGACCGAACCAGAAAAAGCCGCGCCGCGCCGGGTCGTCGTCCAGGTACTCGGGCAGCGCGCCAACGTCGTCCCACAGTTCTTTCAGCGCCGCGTGGTTGTGCGAGTCGTTGTTGGCCGTCATGTAAAAGTCGTTGCTGCTGCCGCTGTTGCGCACCAGCGCAACATAGTCGTCAAACTTGAGCTGGCGCTTGTGGGCAATGCTGTTGAGCTCGTATTGGGGATCGGCATCGCGCCCAAACTGCACTTCTACCATGCGTTCGCCAAAACGCTCGGCAAAGTAGTCGAGCGTCCATGTTGTGCGCGCAGGGTAGTGTTCCAGCATGCCGGTGATGATCACCGGACGATTCATGCGGTAGTGCTGCTGCAGAAACTCGGCGCCGGACAATTTGTCGCGCCGCGGTATGGCGTCGTCGCCCAGACGGTTCAGCGTTGACTGGATCTCCAGCACCCAGTCGCGCTTGGCCACTTTGTTGGCCAGGCGTCGCGCGCCTTGCAGATAGGGACTGCGCGCCGCCGCGTCGATTTCGCCATGCGCTTCGGCGCGGGCAATGCCATTGTTGACCAGGATCGTGGCCAGCGCCTCGGGCGCCGCGCCCAGCATCAGGTTCTCGGCGATCCAGCGCCGCCAGTCGTCGTTCACCTTCATGATCGGCCGTGCTTGTGCTTGTGCTTGTGCTTGTAGCTTCACAGGGTCTGCTCCCGCCAGTTGATGGTAAAAAAGCGCCGCCGGCTTGTCGCCGGCGGCGCCCGTCAAGCGCTTACCGTCCTTGCCAGACGGCGCTGGTCAGCTCGCCGCTGGCGTCGCCGTCCAGCTCCCACGAGAAGGCGCCGCGCAGGCTTTGGTCGCGCACGTATTGCATCTTGGTGCGGATCACGGTCGGGTCATCGTAGCTCCACCATTCACCCGTGCCGGTCAACAAGAACAATTGTTTCGTGGATGGATGATACCAGCGCTGCCCGGTCTTGGCCTTCAACAGCTTGTAGTCTTCGATGCCGCTTTCGTAGGCACCCGTCGCGCCGCCAGTGCCGGCCTGGTACAGACCGTTTCCGGCAGGACCTGCCGCCACGCCTTTCCAGCCACGTCCATAAAACGGTACGCCCAGCAAGATCTTATTGCGCGGCATGCCGGCGGTGACCAGCGCGCTGATCGCATCATGCGCGTTGTACTTGGCCACGTTGCCGGTCGATGGATCGGCGGCGTCGTGGAACAGCGCGGAGTGGAAGTTGGTCGTCGTTTCCCACGCACCGTGGAAGTCGTACGTCATCACGTTGACCCAGTCCATGTACTGCCCGTACTGCGCCGGCTCGGTCTGTGCGATCTTGTCGGGACCGGCGCCAATGGCCGCCGTCAGCGCATACCGTTTGCCGTCGAGCGTGCCTTGCGCATTCAATTGCGCGCGGAACTCGGCCATCAAGAGCGTGAAGTTGTGCTTGTCGTTGACCGCATCGACCGTGTTGTAGGCCATGCCGCCGCCGCCCGGGTATTCCCAGTCGATGTCGATGCCGTCGAAGACGCCCTTGCCCGCGCCCGGACCGCCGCGCCCATCCTGCACCGGCAAATCGCCCGCGATGAACAGCTTGACGCACGAACGCACCAGTTGCTTGCGCAGGGCATCAGTCTTGGCTGCAGCCGAGAAGTTTTTGGACCAGCTCCAGCCGCCGAGCGAAATAAAGATCTTCAGCTTGGGGTGGGCCGCCTTGAGCAGCTTGAGCTGGGCAAAATTGCCCGACAGCTTGGCGTCCCAGGCAATTGCCTTGCCATCGACCGTGCGCACCGGCGAGCGCTGGTAGTCGGAATAGGCGTCGCCGCCATTGCCGTTGCCGCTTTCGGCCGCACTGAGCATGTCGCACTCGTAGCCGCCGTTTTTGGCATAGGTGTTGCCAAAGGCGTAGTTGATGAAGGTCAGCTGGTCGGCCACGCTGGTTTGCACGCCAGCCACCGGGGTCTTGGTGGTGTGGATGTCTGCCACTTCGTAGTTGCGGCCATACACGCCCCATTGCGCGAAGTAGGAGCCGATTTCACGGGTGCCGACCGGTGTCGGCGTTGGCGTTGGCGTCGGTGTTGGCGTAGGTGTCGGTGTCGGCGTAGGTGTTGGTGTCGGCGTTGGTGTCGGCGTTGGTGTTGGTGTAGGCGTTGGTGTTGGTGTAGGGGTCGGCGTCGGCGTAGGTGTCGGCGTCGGCGTGGCCGTCGTCAGTTTCCACGGCCCCCATTCTTCGGTTCCGGGTACATTCCCTTGGGTCCACCATTTTGCCTCATAGCCCTTGCCTTGATAAGTAACGCAATTGCCTACCGTGTAAATCTGCGTCGAATTCCATTCCGCGCATGCAGCGAGCGTGCTGACCGTGGTGGCCAGCGCCTTGGGCTGCGCAGCGGGGCCTGTTCCCGCGTCGCCGCTGCCGCAGCCTGCGAGCATGGTGCCGATGAGGGCGACCAGCAAGCCGCCTTTTCCTGAAGTGTGCATTGTCTCTCCTGTTAGTTGTTCTTGGTTTGGTGCCAGGTGAGGATGCGACCGTAAAAATTGGTAGTCAAGTGGTTTTATAATATTGGAAAAAGCAACAGACCAGTTGCTTGAACGGGAAAGGCCGTCAGCCCGTTATCTCGCAGCGGGAAAGGCTTCCAATAGACGCAAAATCAGGTAATACCAATTTAGTGCCAATAAGCACTGGTATGGCTGCGAAAAATAACAGAACAGTAAAGCAATGGCGCTGCATGCTCCGTGCGGCGCCCGTTGTGCGAGATCGCGCCTTAGCGCGGCGCGAGGTCTTCCGGCCGGACCGCCCACAGCGCGGGCAGGTTGCGCCAGTAGCCATACACGTCCATGCCGAAGCCGATCACGAACTTGTCGGGGATGGTGAGGCCAACAATGTCGGCCTGCACCGGCTTGCTGCGTTTGAGCGCCTTGTCGGCGAACACGGCGATGATGACTTCGGCCGCGCCCATGTCGAGCAGGCGCTGCTTGACATGCGCCAGCGTCTCGCCTTCGTCAAGAATGTCGTCGAGCACGATGATGGTGCGCCCTGCAACGTTGGCGCGCGGGATCACTTTCCACACGACCTTGCCGCCCTGGTCGTCGTCGCCATAACGGGTGACGTGGATGTAGTCAAATTCGAGGGGGAACTTCAGCTGCGGCAACAGTTGGCCGACAAACACGACGGCCCCGCCCATGACGCCCAGCACCAGCAGAAACGTCTCGTCGCCCGCTGCATTGAAGCGCTCGTTGAGCTTGTCCGCAACGAGCGCGACGGCGCGCGTGACGGCCGCTTCATCGACAATCTGCTCCGCATTTTCCAGCAGTGAACGGGCGCGCTCGACATGAAAGGTTTGCATAATGTTCGGCTCAGAAAAGTACACAAGGCAATTATCGTGCATATCGCACTGCAGCATTGCCGCGCACCGTTGCTTTTCTACGCCAAATGCACAGCGCCGCGGCGATTCGTCTAGCGGTAGTCGCGCAGGTCTTCGATCAGCACGCCGTCGTCGGCCAAGGTGCCGCGCGCGACCAGTTCAACCTCGCCGCGCAGCTTGGTTACTTCGCGAATCGTGTGCACGATGGCGGCCGTCATGCCGGCCATGGTCCCGGCCGAGGGCAGCGCATCGACTTCGCAGCGCAGCGTCATCATGTCCTGCGCCATGCTGCCCGACACCACCAGGCGCGCCTTGACGATGTGCGGGTGGCGCCGCGCGATGTTGTCGACCTGCGACGGATGGACGAACATGGCGCGCACCTTGGTGGTCTGGTCGGCCCGTCCCAGCCAGCCGCGAATGCGCCCGTTGGTGCGCCCGCAAGGCGAGGGCGGCGCCTCGTGCAGCATGGCCGACATGTCGCCGGTGGCAAAGCGGATCAGCGGATAGTCGTCGTTGAACAGCGTGACGACCACTTCGCCGATGTCGCCCGGCGCGACCGGCTCGCCACTGCCGGGCCGCACGATTTCGACGATCACGTCTTCATCGAGCACCATGCCGGGGTTGATGGCGCCGTCGGTGGCCGTTTCGTAGGCCACGCTGCCCAGGTCCGCCGAGGCGTAGGTCTGGAACACCTGCGGCACGCCGTTCGCGCGCAGCCAGGCGCGCAGCGATTCGGGCAGCGCCTCGGCGCCCATCAGGGCCCGCTGCAGGCTGCTGATGTCGGCGCCCATCTCGCGCGCCTTGTCGATGATGATGCGTAAAAAGGAGGGCGTGCCCACGTAGGTGTCCGGGCGCAGGTCGGCAATTGCCTGCACCTGCATCTCGGTCTGCCCGGCGCCGGCGGGAATGACGGCGCAGCCGATGCGCCGCGCCCCGCCTTCAACCATGAAGGCGGCCGGCGTGAAGTGATACGAAAAGCAGTTCTGCAGCAGGCCGCCGGAGCGAATGCCGGCCGCGTACATGGGCCGCGCAAAGCGCCACCAGTCCAGGCCGCGCCCTTCCGGATCGAAGATCGGCCCGGGCGAGACGAACACGCGCGAGAGCTGGCCCACGCCGGTTGCCGCCAGGCCGCCGAAGGGCATGGCGATCGCCTGCAGCGCTTTCAGGTCGGCCTTGCGCGTGATCGGCAGCTGCGCCAGCGCGGCGCGGCTGTTCACCTGCCGCGCGTCCACGCCAGCCAGGATCGCCGCCCAGCCGGGGGCGCCCTGCGCGCGCGCCACCAGCGCCGGCAGGTGCGCCATCAGGTCGCGTTCGCGCTCTTGCGGGTCGCGCCGTTCCAGCGCATCGAAGGTGTCGTCGTTCATTGGGCCTCTAGAATTTCGCGCTGCAGTTTTTTGGTCAGTTTGGCAAACACCAGCTCGTAGGACCGGCGCAGCAGCGCGCCCGCTTCCTTGTCGCTGAGCGCTTTTGCGTTCTCCACATACACCCACTTGGCGCGCGCGAGGTAGGGCGCCGGGATGATGCCCGGACGGTCCGTCAGTTCCAGGAAGCGCTCGTCGTCGACCTTGAAACTCATGCTCTTCGCAGGCACCTCGGCGACGGTAACGGCGAACATTTTCAGGCCGACCGAAAAGACCAGGTCGGCGCCCCATTTGGTGTCTTCGGTGCAGCCGGGGAAAGTGCGGCACAGCGCCTTGGCTGCTTCAAAATCCATCTCGGTTCCTATGTCCCAATGTCCCAATGTTCCTACGCCAGCCAGCGTTTGCGGCGGCGGTAAAATTTCATGTCGCGAAAGCTGGTGCGCCCGGCGCCCGAGACGCCCAGATAAAATTCCTTGACGTCTTCGTTGGTGGCCAGTTCGCTGGCGGCGCCTTCCATCACGACCCTGCCGTTTTCCAGGATGTAGCCAAAGTCGGCGTAGCGCAAGGCGACGGCCGTATTCTGTTCGGCCAGCAGGAAAGACACGCCTTCCCTCTGGTTCAAGTCCTTTACGATGCCGAAAATTTCTTCGACAATCTGCGGCGCGATGCCCATCGACGGTTCGTCCAGCAGGATCATCGACGGCTTGGCCATCAGCGCGCGGCCAATGGCGCACATCTGCTGTTCGCCGCCGGACGTGTAGCCGGCCTGGCTGGCGCGCCGGTCGCGTAGGCGCGGAAAATACTGGTACACCGCCTCCAGCGACTGCTTGATCTCGGCGCGCGACGCCTTGCGCGTGTAAGCGCCCGTCAGCAGGTTTTCCTCGATGGTCAGATGGCCGAAGCAGTGGCGCCCTTCCATCACCTGCGACAGGCCGCGCCGCACCAAATCGCTGGGCGTGAGCTGGTCTACGCGCTCGCCCTTGAACATCACCTCGCCCTTGGTCACGTCACCGCGCTCGCCGCGCAGCAGCGTCGAAATGGTTTTCAGCGTGGTCGACTTGCCGGCGCCATTGGCCCCGAGCAGGGCCACGATGCGCCCTTTCGGAACCTTGAGCGACACACCTTTCAGGACCAGGATCACGTGGTCGTAAATGACTTCGATGTTGTTGACCGACAGGTAGTCGGCGCCGGCGGCGATGTTCATCATGTGCTTACTGTTTCATGCACGCCGGCGTGATCTTCTTGTCGGCCGCATACGCCGCCGACGATTCCTCGACCAGCCTGCGCGTGAGCGCCTTGTCGCCCACCACCCAGTTCGGCGTGACGGCCACCCATTTCTTGCCGTCCCACTGCTGCACCTTGACCGCGCCCGAACCTTCATGGTCGTCGCAGCTGGTTTTCACCGGCGGGAACATGCCCAGTACGCCCAGCGCCTTCTGGCGCGCTTCGTTGACGTCCAGGTTTTCCAGGCCCCAGCGCACCTGCTCGCCCGTCATGGTTTTGCCCTTTCCGAATTTTTCCTGCGCCTTGCGGATCGCCTCCACCCACAGCACGCCCATCGTCAGCCCGCGCATGTGGTACACCGAGCCGATCCGGGCCGGATCGGCCAGGTTACCCTTGCCGGCGGCGTAGACCTTTTTGCGGATGTCGTCGATCAGCGGGTAGTTACCCGGGGTGTTGAAGGTCATCGCGCTGTAGCCCTTGGCAGCTTCGCCGGACGGAATCATGTCTTCTTCGGAGCCGGCCCACCACACGCCGAGCATTTTCTCGCGCGGGAAGCCGTTGCGCTGCGCGGTTTTGATGGCGACCGAATTCATCACGCCCCAGCCCCACAGGATCACGTAGTCGGGCTTGGCCTGGCGGATTTGCAGCCACTGCGACTGCTGCTCGCTGCCCGGCGGCGCCACCGCGATCTTGATCAGCTCAAAACCGTACTGCTTGGCCTGCGCTTCGAGCACCGGCAACGGCTCCTTGCCGAACGCCGAGTCGTGGTACAGGTGGACGATTTTTTTGCCTTTAAGTTTGTCGTAGCCGCCGCTCTTGTCGGCCAGGTACTTGATCATGGCCGCGGCCTGGTTCCAGTAGCCGGTCACCAGGGGAAAGGTGTACGGGAAGACCTTGCCGTTGGCCGCGTCCGAGCGCCCGTAGCCGAGCGTGGTGAGCGGAATTTTATCGCTGCCGACGCGGTCCATGATGCCGTATGCGATGCCGGTCGAGAGCGGGTCAACCAGGGTGGCGCCGCCGTTCTTGGTTTTCAGACGCTCGTAGCATTCGATGCCGCGCGACGGGTTGTATTCGGTCTCGCATTCTTCCCAGGCGATCTTGACGCCATTGACGCCGCCGTTCAAGTTGACCAGGTTGAAGTAGTCGATCGCGCCGCCGTAAAAGCCGGAGCCGCCGGCCGCGTAGGGACCGACGCGGTAGGATGGCAGCGCCACGAACTGGTCGGCCGCCTGGACCTGCGCAAAGGCGCCCAAGAGCGCCGCGCCGAGCATGATTTTTTTAATTGTATTCATGAAAATCGTCTCCTCGATAGTTAATGCGGGAACGGCCACAGCCGTAGTTTTTCCTTGCCTACTTGCCACAAGCGCGCCAGCCCGTGCGGCTCCACGATCAGGAAAAAAATGATCAGCGCGCCAAACACCATCAACTCCAGATTCGATGCAACCGAGGTGGGCAGCGACAAGGCGTGCGCCAGAATATTCAGAAACACCGGCAGCAGCACGATAAAAGCCGCGCCCAGGAACGAGCCCAGGATCGAGCCGATGCCGCCGATGATGATCATGAACAGGATGCGAAACGACAGGTCCAGGTTGTAAGCCTCCGGTTCCACCGTTCCCAGGTAAGCGTAGGCGTACAGGGCGCCCGCCACGCCGCAGTAGAACGAACTGACCGCAAAGGCCAGCAGCTTGGTGCGCATCGGCCTAAAACCGATGACTTCGGCCGCCACGTCCATGTCGCGCACCGCCATCCACGAGCGGCCCACGTTCGAGCGCACCATGTTCTTGGCCAGCAGCGCCATGAGCGCCACGATGGCCAGTACCAGCAGGTATTTGCTGGCCGGCGAATCGAAGCTGTAACCAAGGATGACGATCTTTTGCGCCGTGATCACGCCCGAGCTGCTGTAGTTGGTCAGGTAGGGAATCTTGGTCAGGCACCAGAGAACGAAAAACTGGGTGGCCAGCGTGGAGGCGGCCAGGTAAAAGCCGCGGATGCGCAGCGACGGCAGGCCAAAGGCGATGCCCACCATGGCCGCCGCCAGGCCGCCCAGCACAAAGGCGAGCAGCATCGGAATGCCGGGCAGGCGCGCGATGAAGTTAAACGAGGCAAACGCGCCCACCGCCATGAAGGCGGCGCTGCCGAGCGAGAGCTGGCCCGCGTAGCCGGTCAGGATGTTCAGGCCGAGTGCGGCCAGCGCAAAGATCAGGAAGGGGATCAGGATGGCCGAGAGCAGATAAGGGGAGGCGAGCAAGGGCACTGCCACCAGCGCGGCGAGCAGCAGGGCGGCGAGGGCCACGCGGTCCTGGCGGATCGGGAAGACTTGCCCGTCGGCCTGGTAGCTGGTCTTGAATTGTCCGGCTTCACGGTAAAACATGGGTCAAATTCTCCGGATGATTTTTTCGCCGAACAGGCCCTCGGGCCTGACCAGCAGGAACAGCAGCGCCAGCACATACGGGAACCAGCCTTCGATGCCGCCGCCGACCATGGGGCCCAGGTACACTTCCGCCAGTTTTTCGGACGCACCGATGATCAGGCCGCCCACGATGGCGCCGGGAATCGAGGTAAAGCCGCCCAGGATCAGCACCGGCAGCGCTTTTAACGCAATGAAGGTGAGGGCGAACTGCACGCCATTGCGCGCGCCCCACAACAGGCCCGCCACCAGCGCCACCAGCCCGGCCACCGACCAGACCACGGCCCAGATCTGCTGCAGCGCAATGCCCACCGCCTGCGCGGCCTGGTGGTCGTCGGCGACGGCGCGCAGGGCGCGGCCCACCTTGGTTTTAGAAAACAGCAGCGCCAGCGCCGTGACCAGCAGCGCGCAGATACCGGCGGCGGTGACGTCGAACTGGGAGACGATGATGTTGTAGTGCTCGAGCAGGTAAGGGATCGGGATGTCTTCGATCGGCAGGTCGAGCTTGTGCACTTGCGAGCCCCACAGCAGCTGGGCCAGGCCTTCGATGAAAAACGCCAGGCCGATGGTGGCCATGAAGAGGGTGATTTCGGACTGGTTGACGAGCGGGCGCAGCACCACGCGTTCAATCGCCAGGCCAAGGGCGACCATCACGACCATGGTAATGGGGATGGCCAGCCAGATCGAGATGCCGAACTTGTCGATCATGCCCACGCAGGTGAGGGCGGCGAAGAACACCATCGCGCCCTGGGCGAAGTTGAAGACGCCGGAGGCCTTGTAGATCAGGACGAAACCGATCGCCACCAGCGCGTACATCACGCCGGAGAGGAGGCCACCGATTAACACTTCGAAGAAAAAGCTCATTGTTGATCCTGAACGGGAATGCGGAGCGTTTCGTCGGCAGGCAGCTTGCCGCCTGAAACCCCGACTCCACCTCCCAAATAAGCGTCAATCACATCCTGATTGCCCCGCACCTCGTCGGGCGTGCCATCCCCGATCTTGCGCCCGTAATCGAGCACCACCACCCGGTCTGATATATCCATCACCACCCCCATGTCATGCTCGATCAGTACGATGGTGGTCCCGAACTGGTCGTTCACATCCAGGATAAACCGGCACATATCCTGCTTTTCCTCGACATTCATTCCCGCCATCGGTTCGTCGAGCAGCAAGATATCCGGCTCGGCCGCCAGGGCCCGCCCCAGCTCCACGCGCTTTTGCAGCCCGTACGGCAGGCGGCCCACCGGCGTCTTGCGGATCGCTTGAATTTCCAGGAAATCGATGACCTGCTCGGCCTTTTCGCGGTGCGCGATTTCTTCGCGCCGGGCCGGGCCCCAGTACAGCGCCTGCATCAGAAAATTCGACTTCATCTTCAGGTTGCGGCCCGTCATGATGTTGTCCAACACCGTCATGCCCTTGAACAGGGCGATATTCTGGAAGGTGCGCGCAATGCCCGCCTTGGCCGCGCCGTAGCAATCCATATTGCGCCGCTGCTGGCCATGCAAGATGATGTTGCCCTTCTGCGGCCGGTAGACGCCATTGATCACGTTGAGCATCGAGCTCTTGCCCGCCCCGTTGGGCCCGATAATGGCGCGAATTTCATTGCGGCGCACGTCGAACGAAATATCGGTGAGCGCCTTGACGCCGCCAAACGAGAGCGAGATATTTTGCAGCTCGAGGATCACGTCACCGGTGACGCGTTCATTCATGTTCATCACGCCGCCCTCGCCACGGATGGATACGTGGTGGCGCCGCAGATGCGCAGCTCGGCGCTGACCAGTCCCACGCGCCCGTCTTCGAACTTGACCTGGGTGGCGATGAACTGGCTGGCCTTGTCTTCGTACAGCGCGTCGATCAGCACCTTGTACTTGACGGCGATGAACTGGCGCCGCACCTTGCGCGTGCGGGTCAGTTCGTCGTCGTCCGGATCGAGCTCCTTGTGCAGGATCAGGAAGCGGTGCACCTGCGTGCTCGCCACCAGCGGCTCGGCCGCCAGGTCCGCATTGACTTGCTCGATGCAGGTGCGAATGAGCTGGTACACCGCTTCGTGCGCTGCCAGTTCGGTATAGCTGGAGTAGCCGATATTGCGCCGCTCGGCCCAGTTGCCGACCGCTTCCATGTCGATGTTGATGAACGCGCAGACCTGTTCGCGGGCGTCGCCAAAGGCCACCGCCTCCTTGATGAAGGGGAAGAACTTCAGCTTGTTTTCAATATAGTTGGGCGCGAAGATGGCGCCCGTGTTCATCCGGCCCACGTCGGCGGCGCGGTCGATGATCTTGAGGTGGCCCTCGCCATCAAACACGCCGGCGTCGCCGGTATGAAAGTAGCCGTCCTGGTCGATCACTTCGCCCGTGGCGTCGGGCCGCTTGAAGTAGCCGGCCATGGTCGAAACCGAGCGCACCAGCACCTCGCCGTTGGCGGCCAGTTTCACCTCCACTCCCGGCGCCGGCAAGCCCACGCTGTCGAACTTGATGTTCCCGTCCGGCTGCAGGCATACGTAGGCGCAGGTTTCGGTGGAGCCGTACAGCTGCTTGAGATTGACCCCGATCGAGCGGTAAAAGCGGAACAGGTCGGGCCCGATGGCCGCGCCGGCGGTGTAGGCCACCCGCACCCGCGACAGGCCCAGCACGTTTTTCAAAGGGCCATACACCAGCAGGCGCCCCAGCGCATACAGCATGGCGTCGGCCACCGGCACTGGTTTACCGTCGAGGATGGCCGCGCCGCTGCGCTTGGCAACGGCCATGAAATAATGGAACATGCGGCGCTTGATGGCGCTCGCGTCTTCCATGCGGATCATCACCGTGGTCAGCATGTTCTCGAACACCCGCGGCGGCGCAAAATAATAGGTGGGGCCAATTTCGCGCAGGTCGATCAACACCGTGTCGCCCGACTCCGGGCAGTTGACCGTGAAGCCCGCCACCAGCGCCTGCGCTAGCGAAAACAGGCAGTCGCCCACCCACGCCATGGGCAGGTAGGACAGGATGTCTTCGTGGTCGGTCAGCTTGTCGAAGGCCACTGCGCCCGTGCCGGCCGCCAGCAGCGCGGCGTGCGACTGGCATACGCCCTTTGGTTTGCCCGTGGTGCCCGAGGTGTACAGGATGATGGCGATGTCGCTCCCTTGGCCGGCGGCGACGGCGGCGTCGAATGCGCCGGGATTGGCCAGGTCCCACGCGCGGCCCAGTTCCTGCAGGCGCACCAGCGAAACAAGCGATCCTGGCGACCCTGCGCCATAACGCCGCATGCCGCGTTCATCTTCATAAGCGATATGGGCAATGGCCGGGCACAGCGACTGCAGTTCGCGCAGCTTGTCGACCTGTTCCTGGTCCTCGACAACGGCAAAGGCGATCTCGGCGTCGTTCAGTACGTACGCCATGTCGGCGGCCGGCGCATCCTGGTACAGCGGGACCGGCACGCCGCCCAGGCACTGCGCGGCCAGCATCGCCCAGTAAAGGCGCGGGCGGTTGTCGCCGATGATGGCCAGGTTCATGCCGCGCTCAAAACCGAGCGCGGCCAGCCCGCAGGCCAGTTCGCGCACTTCGGCGCTCACCTGCGCCCAGCTCCAGGTCTGCCAGATGCCGAGGTGTTTTTCGCGGAAGGCCGGCCTGCGCGGGCGTACCCGGCCGTGCGCCAGCAGGCGTCGCGGAAAGGTGTCCTGTTGCATGCCGTCGTTTGTCTGCACCCGCTTCTCCTCTGATCTACCCTGGTGCCGGGCGATTGTGTGTGATGATATTAGCTTGCGTTTGATTCGCGCGTTGTCTTTTGAACGACAATTGCACCACTTTCGATGTTGCGCCGCACAATGACAGAGACCACACAGACCTTGATCGACCATCTACGTTCCACCATCTGGGCGCGTTGCTTGACCTGCCTCGAAATGGCGCGGGTCGAAAGAGATTGCGTCGAGCAGTTCGTGCCCAAGGGCGGCTTTGTCTGCAAACGCGGCGAGGTGCTTGACCACTGGACCGGCATCATTGACGGCCTGGTGAAGATCAACAATTGTTCGTCGGAAGGCAAGAGCGTCACCTTCGCCGGCGTGCCCGCCGGCGGCTGGTTCGGCGAGGGTTCGCAGCTCAAGGACGAGACGCGCAAGTACGACGTGGTGGCGCTGCGCGCCACGCGCGTGGCGCGCCTGCCGCGCGCCACGTTCGAGTGGCTGCTCGAGGTCAGCCTGCCGTTCAACCGTTTTTTGCTGATGCAGCTGAACGAACGGTTAAGCCAGTTCATCGGCCTGGTCGAAAACGACCGCACGCTGGACGTCGACACCCGCGTGGCGCGCTGCCTGGCGGCGATGTTCAACGCGCATCTGTATCCGGGCCTCGAAAAGGAAGTGCAAATTTCGCAGAAAGAGGTCGGGTATCTGTCGGGTGCGTCGCGCCAGCGCGCCAACCAGGCCTTGCAGCTGCTCGAGCGCGAAGGCTTGCTGCGGCGCGACTATGGCGCCATCCGCGTGTTCGACCTGGACGGGCTGCGCCACTTCCAGGCGTGAACGGCTCGCTTTTGGGGTTATGATTGAGGCGACGCCGCCATCCTAAATAATTTATGACTACCACTTCGCCAGACCGCGACGCCCGCCTTGCCGCATTGCGCGCCGCCATGCAACACGAACACATCGATGCGCTGATCGTTCCTTCGGCCGACCCGCACCTGTCCGAATACCTGCCCGGCCACTGGAAGGGGCGCGAGTATCTATCCGGCTTCACCGGCTCGGTCGGCACCTTTATCGCCACCGCCCATACGGCCGGGGTCTGGACCGACGGCCGCTACTGGACGCAGGCCGAGACCGAGCTGGCCGGCACCGACATCGCGCTGATGAAAATCCCGTCCGGCGCCAGCCTGCTGCACATCGACTGGCTCGCCTCGCACATGGCCCCGGGCCAGACGGTGGCGGTCGATGCGCGCGTGCTCGGCCTGGCCAGCGCGCGCTTGCTGGCCGACGCCATGGCCGCGCGCGGCATCACGCTGCGCACCGACATCGACCTGCTCGAGACGGTCTGGCAAGCGCGCCCGGGCCTGCCGGCCGAACCCGTGTACGAGCATGTGGCGCCGTACGCCGTCCTTGAGCGCGCCGCCAAACTGGCCGCCGTGCACGAAGCGCTCGTCGCGCTGCGCGCCACCCACCATTTCATCTCCACGCTGGACGACATCGCGTGGCTGTTCAACCTGCGCGGCAGCGACGTCACCTACAACCCGGTGTTTCTGGCCCACGCCCTGATCGGACCGCAGGGCGCAACGCTGTTTGTCGGCGACGGCAAGGTCAGCCCCGAGCTGCGCTTGCGCCTGATGGCCGACGGCGTCGAGGTTGCGTCCTACGCCGACGCGGTGGCCGCCTTGCAGCACCTGGCCGCCGGCGTAGTACTGCTGGTGGACCCGCGCCGCATCACTTCGGGCATGCGCGGCGCCGTGTCGGCCGAGGTCAGGGTGATCGAAGCGATCAATCCCAGCACGCTGGCCAAATCGACCAAGAGCGAGCCGGAAGCGGCCCACGTGCGCGCCACCATGGAGCAGGACGGCGCTGCCTTGTGCGAGTTTTTCGCCTGGCTGGAGTCGCAGCTGGCCGACCCGGAGCGCGCGCCGCTGACCGAAACGGCGATTGACGACCATATCACGGCGGCGCGCTCGCGCCGGCCCGGTTTTGTCAGCCCGAGCTTTGGCACCATCGCCGGCTTTAACGCCAACGGCGCCATCATGCATTACCGCGCCAACCCTGACACCTGCGCCGTGATCGAAGGCGACGGCCTGCTGCTGATCGACTCGGGCGGGCAGTACCTGGGCGGCACCACCGACATCACGCGCGTGGTGCCGGTGGGCGCCGTTACCAGCGCGCAGCGGCGCGACTTTACGCTGGTGCTCAAGGGCTTGATCGCGCTGTCGTCGACCCGCTTCCCGCGCGGCACCCGCTCCCCGGCGCTGGACGCGATCGCGCGCGCGCCGATCTGGTCGGCCGGCGTCGACTACGGCCACGGCACCGGCCACGGCGTGGGCTTTTTCCTGAATGTGCACGAAGGGCCGCAATCGATTTCGGCCACCACCATGCCCGAGGCGCACACCGCCATGGAACCGGGCATGATCACCTCGATCGAGCCGGGCATCTATCGCCCCGCGCGCTGGGGCATCCGGATCGAGAACCTGGTGCTCAACCGCAGCGCGGGTGAAGGGGAATTCGGCGAATTCCTGTACTTCGAAACGCTGACGCTGTGCCCGATCGACGCGCGCTGCCTCGACCTGGCGCTGCTGCGCGCGGACGAAATTGCCTGGCTCAACGACTACCACGCCGTGGTGCGCGCGCGCCTCGCGCCGCACGTGAGCGGATCGGCCGCAGCCTGGCTGGAATTGCGCACGAGGGCCATCTGATGTCGACCGCTCGTTCAACCCGCGCCAGCAACGCCGTCGACCGCCTGAAGGTTCGCAGCGGCAACGCCGGCTACTCGATGGCGCGCACCGGCGAAGGCTTGTTTTCCTTGTCCGAAGCGCCCGGCGAGCCGCCGCTGTGCGCGCCGCTCGAGCTCGACGAATTTGTCGCCTTTGTCAACAAGCTGGGGCCGCAGGTGGCGCGCCGCGTCAGCAAGTTCGACGTCGCGTTTGAAAAGCAGCTGGTCAAGAAAAAACCTGAATGACAGCTGTCGCTGGAGGAAACCCATGCTCACGTCCGACCTGATCGCGGCCTACTGGTCGACACCGGAAATCGTCACCAACCTGGTGATTTTGCTGCACCTGGCCGGGGCCCTGATGCTCGGCTTGTTGGTCGGCTACGAACGCTCGTATCACGGGCGCGCCGCGGGCATGCGCACCTACGGCCTGGTGTGCATGGCCTCGACCGCGCTGACCATCGTTGGCGGCTATCCCGGCTTCTGGTTCGGCGGCAGCGGCGCGGCCTTGATGACAGCGGCCGATCCGACCCGCATCATCCAGGGCATTGTCACCGGCATCGGGTTTCTGGGCGCTGGCGTGATCATGCGCGAAGGCTTCAATATCAGCGGGCTGACGACGGCAGCGTCGATCTGGACTTCGGCGGTGATCGGGATCCTGGTCGGCGTCGGCTTTTACCTGGCGGCGATGGGGCTGGCGTTTTTCTCGGCCATGGTCATGATTTATTTGTCCAAGATCGAAGCCTGGCTGCCGTCGCGCCATGCGGTGGCCATCACGATGCGCTTTAAAAAGGATTACGTGCCGCGTGAAGATGCGCTGCGCACGATCGCGCTGGCGCGCGGCTACGCGATTGCCGGCGGCTCGCTCTACATCAGCAGCGCCGCCGGCACGCAGGAATGGCGCTTCGTGGCGCTGGCGCTGTCCAAAAAGAGCGGAGCGTCGCTGGCCGAACTGGCCAAGGAACTGGCGGCGTTTGCCGGTATCGACAGCTTCCAGGTATCGCACGCCCGCAACTGATGTTGCGAACAATACCCACCGAGACCGCCATCATGACAGCACAGGACGTACTTGATTTCTGGTTTCTCCCGGCCGGCGACCCGGCCTTTGGCCAGCAGCGCGCCGTGTGGTTCCGCAAGGACGACGCCTTCGATGCCGCCATTGGCACGCGTTTCGGCGGCCTGATCGAACAGGCGCTGGCGGGCGGCCTGCGCGAGTGGGACGGGCAGGGGCCGGCCGGCACGCTGGCGCGCATTTTGGTGCTCGACCAGTTCACGCGCAATGCCTGGCGCGGCACCGCCGCCTCGTTTTCAGGCGACGCGCTGGCCTTGGCCGCGGCGCAGCAGATCGTCGACAGCGGCGCCGACCAGGCCTTGCTGCCGGTGCAGCGCTGGTTTGCCTACATGCCTTTCGAGCACGCCGAAGACGCGCGCATGCAGGAGCATTCGGTAGCGCTGTTCGAGGCGCTGGCGCAGCACAATGCAGGCTTTGAAGGCGTGCTCGATTACGCGCACCGCCACCGCGGCGTGATCGCACGTTTTGGCCGCTTCCCGCACCGCAATGCGATTCTCGGCCGCGCCAGCACGGACGACGAAGCCGCGTATCTGGCGCAGCCCGGCGCCGGCTTCTAATGGTGCCCACACTGAACATTGTCGGCGCCGGCAAGGTGGGGCGCGTGCTGGGCCGGCTGTTTGCCGCGAGCGGCGCTTTCAGCGTGCAAGATGTGCTCACGCGTTCGCAGGGCAGTGCTGGCGAGGCAACCAGGTTCATTGGCGCCGGGCGGGCGGTGGCGGGCCTGGACCAGATGCGCGCGGCCGACGCCTGGATGCTGGCCGTCACGGATGACCAGATTGGGCCTGTCTGCGACCAGCTGGTCGCTGCCGGCCTGCTTGGCGGCGGCGTGTTGTTTCACTGCAGCGGCGCCAAGTCATCGCTGGACCTGCAGCTGGCGGCGGAGGCCGGCGCGGCCACGGCCAGCGTGCACCCGGTGCGCAGCTTTGCCGATCCGGCGCAGGTGGCTGAACGTTTCGACGGTACCTTTTGCGGCATCGAAGGCGATGTGCGCGCGCTGGCGCTGCTTGGCCCCGCGCTGGCGGCCATCGGCGCGCGCGCGGTGCCGATCGATGCGGCGGCCAAGACGGTGTATCACGCGGCGTCGGTGTTTGCCTCCAATTATCTGGTGACGGTGATGGATGCGGCACTGCGCGCTTACCAGGCGGCGGGCATGTCCGAAGAGACGGCGCGCGCGCTGGCCGGGCCGCTTGCCACTGAGACGCTGGAGAACGTGCTGCGCATGGGGGCGGGCAGGGCGCTCACCGGCCCGATCGCACGCGGCGACATGGCGACCGTGGCGCGCCAGCAAAGCGCGCTCGATGGCTGGGATGGCGCGACCGGGGAGCTGTACCGGGCGCTGGCGCTGGCGACGGTGGACTTGGCGCGCCGTGCGTCGCCGGGCGTGTAGAGGCAATTCATTCGGGTTACTGCGTAGCGCGGCAATGCCGGGGCCAGGTGGATGCTGGCGTTGGCGCAATGCGCTGCGCTTTTGCGCCCGACGTTTCGCGATTGTCGGAAAATTAAAACAATTGCGCGGCGCTGTCTTGCACGTAGGAGGCATTGGTGTAGTTGCGCCCCCCGTGCTTGGCGCCGTACAGCGCGTCGTCGGCCCGCGTAAAAAAGCTGTTCTCGCTTTCGTTGTCGTGATACTGCGCCACGCCCAAGCTGATGGTGACCATGAATTTACCCCCCGGCAGGCCGAAATCGTGGTCGGCCACGCGCCGGCGCAGGTTTTCGGCCACGCCGATCGCGGCGCTCAGCTTGCAGTCGCTGAGCAGCACCAGGTATTCCTCGCCGCCCCAGCGCGTGACGGCGTCGCTCTCGCGCACCACGTCGAGCGCGATCTCGGCCACCTGCCGGATCACGGAGTCGCCCACCATGTGGCCAAAGGCGTCGTTGACGCCCTTGAAGTGGTCGATGTCGAACAGGATTGCCGACAGCGGCCGCCGGCTGCGCTTGCTCATCAACGTGGTCTGGCGAAACAGCACCGCCAGCGCCTGCCGGTTCAGCAGTCCAGTCAACGCGTCGGTGCTGGCCATCTTGTGCAGTGCGCGCTGGAAGCGGTTGACCGTCAATAGCGTCACCACCAGCACCAGCAGCATGACGCCGAAGCTGACGGCAAAGTTGATCGCGAAGATGCGCGTGAGCGGGTCGATGTTGCCGCTGACATTCTGTTCCACCACCAGGTACCACTTTAGTTCCGGCACGTAGCGCGAGTTGACCAGCACATCGGACTTGCCGTTGCGGTACGCCAGGCTGGTGGGCTCGGTGCGCCGGTTCAGGATGGCGGCGGCGATGTCGCGCATGCCGCTGCGGGTGGTCAGATGGCCTTCATCGACGGCCACGGCGGCGCCCGAGAGCACCACCTTGCCCGCGCCATCGACAAAATAAATGCTCGCGCCATAGCGCGCCTGGTAGCTCGAGAGTACTTGGTTGAGCGTTTCAAGCGTGACCGAGACGCCGGTTACGCCGACGAACTTGCCTTGCGCATCAAGCACGCGGTGGTTGATGAACAAGGTAGGCAAGCCCGAGTAGCGGGTCTCGACGTCGACGTTGGTTTCGAATTTCTCGCCTTTCATGGTTTTCATGCGGAAGAACCAGCGATCCAGCGCTCGCCCTTCCTGCAAGTCGTCGGGCGGCCCATAGGTGTGGTACAGCTTGCGGCTGGCGTCGGCCCCGATGAAACTGCCCACGATGGCGTACTTGCGCTTGATGCCGGACAGGTAGTCCAGGATGGCTGCCTCATCTTTTTCGCCGCTCCTCATCCAGTCGACCATGCGCGGATCCTGCGCCATCATGGACGAAATGAAGACGGGGTACAGGATGTCTTTCTGCAGCCCCGAATGGATGATGTCGCCCGTCAGCGGCAAGGCTTGCTCCGAGATGCTGTGTTCGATCGCTTGACGCGAGGCCATGTAGGCGGCAAACGAGGTCGTCAGGAAGCCGCCGACCAGTATCAGCGTGATCCAGCCCAGCAAGCGGTAATTCGCTGCAAACAGGCGCATGGCGGCCACTTCATGTTGAATTGACGTAAATCAAACTCCGAGTATGACCCAGAGCCAAATGTGGGGCAATGCAATGTTGCCGGATGTGTTGTTTAAATGCCTTGAGGAAATTATTTAACCTTGTCGAAACGCTTATCGCCGGATGAGCGCGAGCGCCACGGACGGGCAAAAAGATGCAAGGATGCATCGACAAACACAAAAATTCCCCATAAGCTAGGTCGCTTGCCATGCCTGCGCGACACTTGCCAAAATGGCAGGGTGCGCGGCCGAAGGCTTCACTGGGTAGGGGGAGACTGGTATGTTATTTCTGAAAAGCACGTCCGTGACCAAGGCGCCGGGCATCTATGAAGTGGACCTGGCCGCCAAGCCGCCCGGCAAGACCTTCGGCATTTTCATGGCCACCGATCCGTCCAATCCGCCCACCGCCATCATCGATGCGTTGTTGGGGATGGGATTTCACAATACCTATCAGCAGGCGTACACGCACAAGGACAAGGGCAAGGTGCTCGACATGCACTACCAGAAAAACGGCAGCGACCTGTTCAACGGCTGGAAGACGGAAGAGTGCGCCGCCAACCTGGCCGCGATCGAGGCCCTGTTTGCCACCATCGACATCAAGCTCACCCCCCGCGTGATGACCTTGGCCGAGGCCTACGCATAGTGCTTCAAGCTGCGTGGGTCAAGCTGCGTGGGTCAAGCTGCATGGGTCAAGCTGCATGGGTCAAGCTGCATGGATCAAGCAACATCGATGTGATACAGCGACCACGGGCAGCCGCCAAAGCGCTGCGCCAGCGGCCTGGCCGCCAGTTCGGGCACCCTGTCCGCATCCGGGATTGCCCATAGCGGCCCCAGGCCGCCGAGCGCCATCGGCTGACCATCCAGATGGGTGGCCACGATAAAGCGCTGCGCGCGCGCCTGCGCCACCGTCAGCGCCGCAACGTAGCCGTCGACCCCCCGCAACAGCAGCTGCACACCGCCGGCCGGGCGCGCGCCAGCGATGGCCAGCACATCGGTCAACAGCGGGCCGCGCAGCACGTGGACTTTGGCGTCGTATTCCAGCGTGGTGCGGTTTGTCGTGGCCGGCAGTGAGAGCAGGGACGCAAAATCAAAGGTGCGCGCCGCCGCAAATTGCACTTTTTGCTTGAACATCATCAGGTCGCGGGTGGGATCAACTGCGCCGCGGTTGGCGCGCGCGATGGCGCCGCTGACGGTCAGTAGAGCGGGTCCGGCCGTCGCGGGCGCCGATGCCGGGGCTGCGGCGGAAAAAGGTGCGCTCGCAGCGAGCGCGGCGCCCATGAACTGGCGTTTATCCATGAGAAAATAGGGTCCGGTTGACGTTTTCCCATGATAGCGCTTTCTTATGGACCTGTTTTCCCCAACTGCAGCCCTGACCCCCATTCCCCTGGAAGACGGCGAACTGTCGATGCTGACCCAACTGCCGCTCGGCCTGGATAATGCGGCCGTGATGGCGCGCCTCGTGGCCGAGACCGACTGGCGCGAAGAATCGATCACGCTGTGGGGCAAGCAATTCCTGCAGCCACGGCTGACCGCCTGGCACGGCGACGCGGGCTACGCCTATTCGGGATTGACCATGACGGCGTTGCCGTTTACACCGTTACTGGCGCACATCAGGCAAGCGGTAGAGGCTGCAACGGGACGGCGATTCAATAGCGTGCTGCTGAACTATTACCGGAACGAGCGCGACAGCATGGGCATGCACAGCGACGACGAAGCGGCGCTGGGACCGGCGCCGGCCATCGCGTCGCTCAGTTTCGGCGCCACGCGCACGTTCATCTTGCGCCACAAGGGCAGCAAACGCACCGTCAAGCTCGATTTGACCGACGGCTGCCTGCTGCTGATGGCCGGCGCCATCCAGGCCAACTGGTCGCACGGCATCAACAAGACTACCCGCTCACTGGGGCCACGGCTTAACCTCACTTTCCGCTTTATCTGCTAACTTCTGGCAATTTCTAATAATACATATGCATATATTTCTGACCGGAAAGTCATTTATTTGCGCTTTTCCTTACATTTGCTTACGTTTTTTACGGATTGAGCATGCCATTGCACTTTTGACGATGCTATCTTGGCTACCTCGCGATTCATTGTGAATTGCGGACCAGACGGTTTTAAAAAAAGGATCCGAACATGAAAAAGCTTATTTTTGCAGTACTGGCCGGCGTGGCCGCCATGAGCGCAGCTCAGGCACAACAAATTTCCAGCCCGTACATTGGTCTTGGCGTTGCCAGTGCAGACCATGACTTCAAGATCGGCGCGGCCGGTTCGAGCAGCTCGGACGGCTGGAAAGCATCGGGCAAGATTTTCGGCGGTTTTGACGTGAACCCGATGTTCGGCGTCGAGGCAGGCTACACCGACGTGCGCAAGGCTGACCACACCTACACCATCGGCGCCACCACCGGTTCGGCCACCACGGAAGGCAGCCGCTCGTACCTGGCAGCCAAGGCAACTATGCCAATGAACGATGGGTTCTCGTTGTACGGCAAATTGGGCGTGGGATACAGCAAGACTAAGATGCGTTCCACCACGCTGGGCAATGCCAACGACAGCGACACCGAGGTGTACGCCGGCCTGGGTGGACAGTACAAGATCAGCGACAAGGTTGCGCTGTCTCTCGAGTATGAGCGCTATGGCAAGAACAAGGACTTTGGCGTGAAGGCGAACGCCGTCACCCTCGGCGCCCGTTACAGTTTCTAAGGTGTTGAAACGCTTTAGCTGAACGCTCTAGCCGAAACGCTCTAGCCGAGAAGCTCCTTGCCAGTCTAACTGGCGTCGTCAAAAAAAAGGCCCTGCGGGGCCTTTTTTGCGTGCGCGTCCGGGATCAATCCGGCGGCGGCGAAGCGATGCACCGACGACCAGGGCCAGTCGGCGGCAGCGGCGCATATGCCGTGGGCGACGGGGTTGGCATGGACATAGTCGACCAGCGCACGGTACTCGTCATCGGTGGCGATGCGGCGTGCGCGGTAGTGGCGCTCCCAGATGGCGTCGGTGGCGCGCGGTGCCCTGGCCTTGCGCACGGCCTTGGAAAAGGCAATCTTGACGGCGCGCCAGCGGCTGGCGCAATCATGGTCGCCCGGGGGCAGCGTCCAGATGGCGTGCGAATGATTGTGCAGCACGACCCAGGCGTCAACGTGGAAGGGCCGTTTGCTGCGCGCGAGCCGGATTGCTTCGCCAAAGGCGGAGATGTGTTCGGTCAGCAGGGCGCTGTCGGGGTCGGACAGGCGCACGGTGAACAAGTAGCTGTGGCCGGGAACGCGATTGTGGCGGTAAGTGCTCATGCCGGCCAGTGTGCCGGGAGAGTGGGGATGGGGCGCCGATTCGGTCAATCGGGTTGGGGGAACGAATCAGCCCCCGCAGCGTCCTCGCGTCGTCGCGAGGACGCGAGCAACTGCGCTGAACCCTTACACCGTCAGCGGCTTGTAGCGAATCCGCTTCGGCTTAGCGCCTTCTTCGCCCAGACGCTTCTTCTTGTCGGCTTCGTATTCCTGGTAGTTGCCGTCAAAGAAAGTCACCTGCGAATTGCCTTCAAACGCGAGGATGTGCGTGGCGATCCGGTCCAGGAACCAGCGATCGTGGGAGATCACCATCACGCTGCCTGCAAATTCAAGCAGCGCATCTTCCAGCGCCCGCAAGGTTTCCACGTCCAGGTCGTTGGACGGTTCATCGAGCAGTAAGACGTTGCCGCCCTGTAGCAAGGTCTTGGCCAGATGCAGACGGCCGCGCTCGCCGCCGGACAGGTTACCCACGATTTTCTGCTGGTCCGATCCCTTGAAGTTGAAGCGGCCCAGGTAGGCGCGCGAGGGCATGTCGAAGCGGCCCACGGTCAGCATGTCGGCGCCGCCCGCAACATCGTCGAACACGGTCTTGGTATTGGTCAGGTCGTCGCGCGTCTGGTCGACGATCGACACGCGCGCCGTCTGGCCGATCACCACCTCGCCGCTGTCAGGCTGCTCTTTGCCCGTAATCATCTTGAACAAGGTCGATTTACCGGCGCCGTTCGGGCCGATGATGCCCACGATCGCGCCCGGTGGAATGACGAATGACAGGTTGTCGATCAGCAGGCGGTCGCCAAACGCTTTCGATACATTCTTGAATTCGATGACGTCATTGCCCAGGCGCTCTGCCACGGGAATGAAGATCTCGGACGTTTCGTTGCGCTTCTGGTACTCGTGCTCGGACATTTCGTTAAAGCGCGCCAGGCGGGCCTTGCTCTTGGCCTGGCGGCCCTTGGGATTCTGGCGCACCCACTCCAACTCCTTGGCGATGGTTTTCTGGCGCGACGATTCCGTCGCTTCTTCCTGCTTGAGGCGCGCGCCCTTTTGCTCGAGCCACGAGCTGTAGTTGCCCTTCCATGGAATGCCATGGCCGCGGTCCAGTTCCAGGATCCATTCGGCAGCGTTGTCGAGGAAGTAGCGATCGTGGGTGATGCCCACCACGGTGCCCGGAAAGCGCAGCAAAAATTGCTCGAGCCAGTCCACCGACTCGGCATCGAGGTGGTTGGTCGGCTCGTCGAGCAGCAGCATGTCGGGCTTGGAGAGCAGCAGGCGGCACAGCGCCACGCGGCGCTTTTCGCCACCCGACAAGATGCCGACCTTGGCGTCCCACGGCGGCAGGCGCAGCGCGTCGGCGGCCATTTCCAGCTGCAGGTTCAGGTTGCCGCCGTCGGAGGTCGAGATGATCGCTTCCAGGCGCGCCTGTTCTTCGGCGAGCGCGTCAAAGTCGGCGTCTTCGTCGGCATAGGCGGCGTACACGGCTTCGAGCTTGGCTTGTGCTTCGAACACTTCGCCCAGGCCCGATTCCACGATCTGGCGCACCGTCATTTCCGGATCGAGTTCGGGTTCCTGCGGCAGGTAGCCAATGTTCAGGCCCGGCATTGGCACGGCTTCGCCCTGGATGTCGGTGTCGATGCCAGCCATGATCTTGAGCAAGGTCGATTTGCCGGAGCCGTTCAAGCCCAGCACGCCAATCTTGGCGCCGGGGAAGAAGGACAGGGAAATGTCCTTCAGGATCTGGCGTTTAGGTGGGACGATTTTGCCCACTTTGTTCATGGTGTAGACGTAATTGGCCATTAAGGACTCTCGGGGATTAAACGGAAGGTCAACAGGATACAATAAATGGGCCGTCGATTGGCCTTTTCACCTCGATTTCACTGCGGCAGCCCATTTCCGGCAGGTCCTGGGCGCCGGCAAAACGATGGGCTTGCCGAAAGGTGGAAGTTTCCAATAATAAATATTGCTCGCTTGACAGATGAACCCGTGGCATGATCGATGCATTCAAAAAAGCATGGAGTGCGCGATGATCATCTGGGGTAAGAAAGCCGTGTATCGCCACCTGGGCTATGTGGCGGATTTCTGTCCGATTTGCCTTTGCGCCGCGCCGTTTTCGCTGGAACGGGTCGGTATGGCCGGGCACATCTATTACATTACCGCCGGCGAGGGCGACCTGGTGGGGTACCAGCGTAACTGCCTCGCTTGCAATGTGCTGCTGAACGCCGTCCCGGATCGCTACGCCACGTTCGCGAAAAAAGTCGAGCCAATGCCCGAGCTGATCAGGCAAACCTTCCCCAGGCTGGCCGAGTTCCACAAGGATCGCCTGGTGCTCGAACACCAGGTCCGCACTGCGCTGTCGACCATTGCGGAGGACACGCGCCGCAGCCTGATCATGGAGCCTTTCCAACTCCTCGCGCCCAAGGTCGTCACTTACTTCGCCGCCACCCACTTTGAAATGGGCCGCACCTTCATGCGGCGCGAAATTGTTCCCGTGCTGGCCAAAACGCTCGCGCGGCTGCGCCCGACCGAGCAGGAACTGCAAGCCGTGCTGACCAGGCTGGCGCAGATGCGCGAAGTCATCGGCTCGCGGCTCAAGCTGGCCGACCTGATGGCGGGACTGGACAGCGTCCGCGCGCACACCCCGGCCGGCGGCGGAACGGTGTTCGGCACGCGCGACAGCGCAAATCCTTATGCTCACGCCGGCGCGACCATGCGGGCGCCGGGAATGCGCGCCGGCGGCGCTTTGCTGCCGTATGAAAAGGCAGCGCGCATTTTCACCGTGCTGGCCTGGATAGAGGTGGCCGGAATCGTTTTGCTGGGAGGTGGCGAACTGTTTTCAGGCAAGCCGCTGAGCCACGAGTTAATGTGGGTCATGGCTGTCCTGACCGGCGTGACCGGGGCGATGTTTTATGCAAGCGCGGAAATCAAGCGCCATACCAAACTCGGGCGCATCCTTGGCATTGTCCTTGGCTCCCTTCTGCTGTTTTGGTTTCCCATTGGAACGATCATTGGGGCCAGCGCCTTGTGGTATCTGATCAAAGGCTGGGGCGACGAGGAAAGCGCGGCACAGACGGCGTAAACCAGGCGACCAGCGCGCGACAAGTTCTCAGCCATCGCGCTTTCCTTGCGGCGTCTTAATTTTTGCCGAGAGTAAGGCAAGCTCAGGCTACAATGCTGTTATTGCTTCTTTTGCATCATTGCTTGGGAGCGCAACCGGCACCTGTGGAGTCGCAATGAGAATGTCCTGGAAACTGTGCGTGCTGCTGCTGGCGAGCACCCCTGCCGTCGCGCAAACGATTGTCGCGCCGGGCGGCGGCTGGAATCGCAGGGGCCTGGTCGACAAGACCGATGACGCCACGCTGGCCTACCCGTATTCGCCGATCGACCGCGGCGCCCAAACCAAGCGCAACATGATCAAGGGGAAGATCGCGGCGGCCGGCGGCAAACGGCTGCACCAGCTGATCGTCAACGGCAATCCGCTGCCGTTGCAGACCGATGCGCAGGGCAACTATGCACGGCCGTACCGTTTCGGCGCCGGCTCCAACAGCGTGGAGATGCGCTCGCCGGACGGCAAGTCGCTCAGCCGCGTGCAATTTTACGAAACCGACCAGACCCAGCCCAAGCCGGCAATCCGCATCATTTGCGCGTGGGACGACGTCGAGGCCGAAATCGACATGCACATCATCACCCCTGACGGCCAGCACGCGTATTTTGGCCATCCGGTGCTGACCAACGGCGGCGGGCTCGACGTCGACAGCGTCGACGGACCGGGGCCGGAAATGTTCACCATGGCGTCGCCCCAGCGCGGCGCTTACCACGTGTATATCAATTACTGGGGCAAGCTGGGCGCCAACGGTTACCACTTCGATGAAACCAACCGCAACATGCAGATCATCACGGCGCGCCTGACGATGGTGTTCAACGAAAACACGGCGCGCGAAAAACGCGAAACGCTGGTGCTGCCGCTGCGCAGCATTGGGGACTTAATGCTGGTGAAGTCCTTCGTCTACTGATACGCATTGCTGCTCGGGTCTACGCGAATCGGTTCAGGATATTGCCGTCGTATTGCTCGGGCCACGCGCCCTCTACCTGGTTGGCTTTGAGGATGATGCGCTCGATAATCAGCGCCGCAGTTCCGGAGACCTCGGCCGGCTTGATGTAGCCTTTCGCAACAAAATGCTGGCACAAGTCTTTCAGCTTCATCGCCGGTCCTCCCTCATAGCTTACCTGGGTATCTTCTTCGTCCTTGAACAGCTCGTCGAGCGTCTTGATGCGTTTTTCCGACCAGTAAATATTCGGCGCGTCAGCCTCGCCGGGCAGCGCTTTCTTGAAAATCTTCTCGTTCCTTACCGTCGGATTGGCCGTGGGGATGCCCTCCGCGTTTTTGGTCTGCAATTTCTCGAGCTGCGTCATCAACATGTCTTCGCCGCCAGCCACCATGAAAGCCGGATAGATGCCATCGTTTTTCTTGCGAAACGGTGCCTTGATCGAGACAAATTGCTGGATCGGTGCGAACGGGCTTGGGCTCGGTTGGGCGCTCGCACCGGCAAAGTCGATCGTGCTGTTCCTGGCAGGCAGATCTTTCTTTTTAACCGAGAGGGCTTGTTGCTGTTCGTTCAGTACTTCACCGGGAACACTTTTTCCTTTCGGCAGGTCCCGGGTATAGGTGCCGGTGAGCTGCTCGGACGTGGAAGGAATCTTCGCTTCCCGCTTGGGAAAGCCGACTCCGTAGCCGATGACAGGTTTTTTTTGCGTCCGGTGCAATTCTAGAACTTTGTTCGTGACATCCGACGAGCTCGGTCTCGTCATTTCCGTGGCCACCACGTCCTGATCCATCATGATCAACCGTTGCGGCGCATATGGCAGGCAATCGGCATACGACAACACGGCAGCGCGCGCAGCGCCAAAGCCCGTCAGCTGGCCCCCGTCCCACCCGACCAAAAACAGGTTGCGGTACTGGCCAAATTGCGCGCTCAAGGTTTTGCGGTAAGTGTTGTAGTCGCTATTGTGGACGAACAGATAAACCGGTTCGTTGCGCGCGGTAGCGGGATGCCAGGCCAGCGTATAGCCACGGGCTTGCTCAAATTCTTGCTTGATCCGCTGGGCATTGCCGCCACTGAGCACGAAGATGGGAACGTTATGCGGCCTGAGGTTTCGCTCGCGCATCTGGTCGTGTCGAAACGAAAACCAGGCCGCCGTATCCAGCATGTCGTTGCGAACGAGCGCGAGTCGCTGGCAACTTGCGATCCGTCGTTCGACGATGGCCAGCATTTCCGCCTTCTCGCCCAGCGGCGTTACCTTGGGAAACATGACCGGCGTATACTTCGATGCCGGACGTGTTTTCTCGTTCATCCAGGCTGGGTTTTGTTTCAGTGAGATCGCCATCTTGTCTCCCGCAGACGTGACTTGCTTCGTGACGCGCGACATGCCGTGGTGCGCGAATCCACAGTCGCGACGCTGATCCCTGAAACAGCCTGGTCAGCGTGGCATGCGGGAAACGGTGGCCTTGATAGGGTGGTTTTGGCAACCTTTCTCCGCTATCGGCAATGATGCGCTTTCATCAATGTGCTGTCAACGCAAGATCTTGCTGCGGGGATTTGTCTGCTAGCGCGATCAAATTCAACGATTGCAACGGCCTTTTCAGCGCGCCGTTTCAGCGACCGGCTGCAGCTGCGGCGCCTTGCGCCTGCCCATCAAGAGCCCCTCTGACGCATACAGCGCCAGCGCGCCCCAGATCAGCGCAAAGCCGACCAGCCGCGCCGCGGTAAAAGCTTCGTGGAACATGAAAATTCCCAGGCTTAGCTGGATGGTCGGCCCGATATACTGCAGCAGACCCAGCACCGACAGGGGAATCTTGCGCGCGCCCGAGGCAAACAACAGCAGCGGGATCGCCGTAATGGGCCCTGACGCCACCAGCAACCAGCGTGTGGTGTTCGACGTGGTCGTGATAAAACTGTTCTGGTCGTGCAGCGTCAGCCACACCAGGTAGGCCAGCGCGAACGGAAACAAGACCATGGTTTCAAACGACAAGCCCTCCAGCGCACCGAGCTTGGCCGTTTTGCGCATCAGTCCGTAGCCGCCGAACGACGCTGCCAGCGCCAGCGCAATCCACGGCATGTGGCCCGCCTGCCAGGTCAGCCACAGCACGCCGAGGGCAGCGATGCCGATGGCCGCCCACTGTCCCTTGCGCAGGCGCTCCTTGAGCACCAAATAGCCGAGCATGACGTTGACCAGGGGATTGATGAAGTAGCCCAGGCTGGCGTCGATCACGTGGCCATTGTTGACGGCCCAGATATACAACAGCCAGTTTCCGCTCAGCAGCACCGAGCTGACGGCAAAGCTGGCCATGACGCGCGGCGCGCGGCGCAGTTCGCTCAGCCACTTCCACTGGTGGCGTACGGTCAGGATGATGGTCAAAAACAACAGCGACCACAGCACGCGGTGGATCAGGATTTGCAGCGGCGAAACGTCGCTGATGGCGTGAAAATACAGTGGAAACAGGCCCCAGCAGAGAAACGCCAGGCCAGCAGAGATGACGCCGGTGCGCATGATAAGCATTCAATCATTCATTGGACAAACATTATGGCCTCTTTGCACGCGCTTTGCTGGCGTCTCCTGGAAATGGGACTTCCCCAATGAAAGTGGTAAAGTCCTGACATTATTTATCCCACTGGACCAACTGGTGTCGTTAACGCAACGGAATTGCGCTTGCTTTTTAGCTTGCCCTATTCTATTGTGCAACGCACCAAAACTAGCATATGGTGCGACCTTGACCTCTGAACACAAGAAAAGCAGCCTGGCGGCGATGACCTTGTCCGCCGTCGGCATCGTCTATGGCGACATCGGCACCAGCCCGCTCTACACGCTGAAAGCCATTTTCGATCCCGAACATGGCCTGGCGCTCAATACGCCCAATCTGCTGGGCGTGATTTCCCTTATTTTCTGGGCGCTGACGCTGATCGTGTCGCTCAAATACGTCACGCTGGTACTGCGGGCCGACAACCGCGGCGAGGGCGGCATCATGGCACTGATGGCGCTGGCCTTGAATTCGGTGACCAAGAACTCGAGCTGGTATCTGCCGTTGATGGTGGTCGGCGTCTTTGGGGCCACCATGTTTTACGGCGACAGCGTGATCACGCCGGCCATTTCCGTGCTCGGCGCGATCGAGGGTCTGGAAGTGGCCGCGCCGGGCATGAAATCGTACGTGGTGCCAATCACCATCGCCGTGCTGATCGCGCTCTATTCCTTGCAGCGGCGCGGCACGGCCGGCATCGGCCGCTGGTTCGGCCCGGTCATGCTGATCTGGTTCATCGCGCTGGCCGTGATGGGGGTGATGCATATCATCAAGGCGCCGCAGATCGTCGCCGCCCTCAATCCGTGGCATGCCTTGCGCTTCATGATTGAAAATAAATTCACTGCCTTTGTTGCGCTGGGCGCCGTCGTGCTGGCCATCACCGGCGCCGAAGCGCTGTATGCCGACATGGGTCACTTTGGCAAAAAACCGATCCGCGCCGCCTGGTTCATGGTCGCCTTTCCCGCGCTGGCGCTCAATTACCTGGGCCAGGGCGCCTTGCTGATCAACGACCCGGCCGCCATCAGCAACCCCTTCTTCAACCAGGTCGGCGGCTGGGCCATCTATCCGCTGGTCGTGCTTTCCACCATGGCAGCCGTGATCGCCTCGCAGGCAACCATCTCGGGCACCTTTTCGATGACCAAGCAAGCCATCGCGCTGGGCCTGTTGCCGCGCATGCGCGTGCTGCACACGTCGGAAAGCGAAATCGGCCAGATTTACATCCCGGCCGTCAACTGGCTGCAATTGTCGATCGTGCTGCTGGCCGTGCTCATTTTCCAGTCATCGGACAATCTGGCCGGCGCCTACGGCATCGCGGTCACCGCAACCATGTTCTGCACCACGGTCCTGACGTTTTTCGTTACGCGCTACCGCTGGAACCTGCCGCTGGCGCTGTGCTTTGGCGCGACCGGGTTTTTCATGATTATGGACATTGCGCTGTTCTCGTCGACTTCGCTCAAGCTGTTCCACGGCGGCTGGTTCCCGCTGCTGCTCGGCGCCATCCTGTTTACCGCGATGATGACGTGGAAGCGCGGGCGCCAGCTGGTGTTCGAGAACCTGCAAAAGCACGCCATTCCGCTTGAAGAATTCCTGCAGTCGCTGTTCGTGGCCCCGCCCACGCGCGTCTACGGCACCGCCATTTTCCTGCGCGGCGAGAGCGACGGCGTACCGCATGCCATGCTGCATAACCTTTCGCACAACAAGGTGCTCCATGAGCGCGTGGTGTTCCTGACGGTGCACATGGTCGAAGAGCCGTGGGTCGCGCCGGCCGAGCAGACCAAGGTCGTCACGCTGGGTCACAACTGCTACCAGATCAACGTCTTCTACGGTTTCAAGGACGAGCCGGACATTCCCAAGGTACTGTCGTATTGCGAGAAGGACGGCCTGGTGTTCGAGATGCTCGACACCTCGTTCTTCATCGCGCGCCAGACCGTCATCTCGACGCCGGGCGCGGGCATGGCGCCGTGGCGCGAGCACGTGTACGTGGCCATGTCGCGCAATGCCAGGGGCGCGGCCGACTACTACCAGATCCCGACCAACCGCGTCATCGAACTGGGAACCCAGGTAGAAATTTGAGACAAAGCTTATACACACTGCGCGTAGCCAGGGGAGTGGTTCATGGGTACACTGCCCAGGCGCTCGCTTTACAGCCACCCCTTCGCAGCCATCCATCCAAGGACACCCATGAAATTCAAGCTTTCCCTGATCGCCGCCATGCTCGCCGTCGCCACCTTGACCGCGTGCGGCGGCGGTTCGGATCCGGCCCCGGCGGCCCCTACCGTATTTAGCCCTGCCACGCTCTCCACCAACGATACCCTGGTGGGCAGCGGCGCCATCGCAGTTCCCGGCAAGACGGTCAAAGTCCATTACACCGGCTACCTGTACAACACCACCGTCGCGTCCTTCAAGGGCACCCAGTTCGAAACCTCAATCGGCGGTGTCCCGTACCAGTATCTGGTCGGTAAAACGGGCGCCGGCGGCGTGATCGCCGGCTTCGACCAGGGCGTCACCGGCATGAAAGTGGGCGGCAAGCGCACCGTGATGATTCCGGCCAGCCTGGCTTACGGCGCCACCGCCAGCGCCAAGATCCCGGCCAACTCCGGCCTGGTGTTTGACCTGGAGCTGGTCGAAGTCCAGTAAGCATCGCGTCAAGCACGCAGCGCCAGCGCCGGGGCGATCCGCATCGCCGCCAGCGTGTGGCGCGTGGTGGCCGCCAGCGCCACCAGTGCGGCAAACGCCAGCGCGCCGGCCAGCGGCCACCAGGCCATTGGCGCGCGCTCGACAAACCATAGCAGCTACGCGGCGCGACCGGCAAAGATCGGCAGCCGGGTTCTGGTGCGCTTGTTCGATCGTCACAGCGAGATCGGCAACCGGCACATCCCGGCCTTGCTGCGCACCAACCCGCGCGCGCAGCGCCCCGCCCCCCGCCCCGTCCTTGCGCTGGAACAAGCTTTACAGCTTCTTCCAGTAGTTCTGGTGAACTCCGCCAAAAATGAGTGTCTGACAAAGTAGGACAACCTCCTTTTAACAGACTCATAACAAGGAATCGCCATGCATGCATGCAACTGCCACAAGACGCTCGATGAGCTACCGTCTCAGACAAGGGAATTGCTCGACCAGGCGGATCTGAGACGACCGCTACTGATCGTAAGGGAAATTGGCCGCTTCATCCATAGGGGGCATGAGGCCCTCAAGCGTGACGAACTCTCTGCGGCGCTGGGCATCGATGGCGGCTCTGCCGATCGCCTCAGCGTTCAGCGAGAAATGGACCAGGCGCGCAGGTGCGTGACTGCCCTGTCGGTGGAGATGGCAAAAAAAAGTAATGAGCGGGAGGCGGCGGCCCAGTGGCACGCGAGGAATCGGGACGCGACCGAAGGCGCTCTGCGCGGGGTGCGCGACATGTTCGTCAATTCCTTACGCGAATCGGGCCTGCCTGCCCAGGACGCGCTTGAAGGGCTAGGCATCTGGGACGCCACGGTGAGCACCTTGCGTGACCGTGGCTTTGCAGCACTGCTTGGTACGATCGACACTCGTTGCCAGGAACTCGAAGCCGCCTTGCAGGAGGGAGAAGACTGGGGCCGAAAGCCTCATTCGCCGATTGAAACATGGCAGTGGATCGTTATCGCAATCATTCTCGTCATTGCCGTTGCCCTTGTTATCGTGTGCCTGATCTGGTTCGGATGTTCCTGGTTCTATTACATTTTTGTGGGCGCGTGCTTTGCCACCGGCGCCTTCGGCGGCTGGGCAGGGCTTTGCGCCGGTTTTGTCTTTTAGCCAAAATGTTTCGTAAGCTATGACGACGGTGACGACTCATTGACGCCGGACCTTTTCGGCAGCGATCGCGACGGTTGGCGACCAAGCGGCCAGGTCCCGGCAGATCGAACGTGACGTGAAAAACGAGTTCATCCGATAGGTTATGCACGCAGCGCCAGCGCCGGGGCGATCCGCATCGCCGCCAGCGTGTGGCGCGTGGTGGCCGCCAGCGCCACCAGTGCGGCAAACGCCAGCGCGCCGGCCAGCGGCCACCAGCCCATTGGCGCGCGCTCGACAAAGCCTGCCAGGTAGCGCTGCATGACCACCGCGGCCAGCGGCAAACCGAGCAGCGCCCCAGCGCCGATCAGCGCCGCATATTGCTTGCCCAGCAAGCGCGCAATGGCGCTGCGGCTGGCGCCATGCAGCTTGCGCAGCACGATCTCGCGCGCGCGTCGCTGCACGCTGTAAGCTGCCAGCACGTAGATCCCGAACGCGGCGATCAGCAGCGCCACCACGCTGGCCGCGCCCAGCAGCTTGGCCAGGCGCACGTCGTCGGCGTAGCCTTCCTCGAAATAGCTGGCCGCGCGCCGCAGCGCGAACAATTCGTTTGGAAACTGGCGCCGCCACAGCGGCTCAATGAGCGCCGCCAGCGCCGCGCTGCTCAAGCGCGAGCGGATCGTCAGCGCCTGTTCGGCGTCCGGCAGCGACATCGGATAAATCATCGGCTCGGCCGCGTCGCGCAGCGTCTGGTCGCGCACTTCAGGCACCACGCCGATGATGCGCATCTTGCCCCCGTCCAGGCCCTGGCCAAGCGCCTCCTGCGCCGATGCAAAGCCTAGTGCGCGCACCGCAGCGAGGCTGATGACGACGTTCCCGGTGCCGGGTTCGGACGGCTGGTCGATGGCCGGATCGAACACCCGGCCGTGCAGCGGCTTCACGCCGAACACCTTGAAAAAGCCGGTGCTGACCGGCTGGAAGCGCATCGGCACTTCGCGCCCTGCGCCCACCTTGATGGCGCCGGCCCACTTCATGACGCCGGTCGCGCCGATCGGCGAGGACGTTGCGGCCACGCCCTCCACGCCGCTCAGGCGCGCCAGCGCTTCGCGCATTGCCAGGCGCTGAGGGGCGGTGGCGTCGTCGGGAAGGCGCGCCACGTGCAGCGGCAGCGGATCGAAACCGGGATCCATGGCGGCGGCGAACGAGGCTTGCCACGCGATCGCCACGGCACTGCTGCTTAAGGCGATGGCGGCGCCAAACTGCAGCACGCTGAGCGACCGGCGCAGCCACAGGCCGCGCCGGTTTTCGGCGTTGCCGCGCCCGGCCAGCGCATCGACCGGGCGCAGGCGCAGGGCAATGCAGGCGGGATAGGCGCCGCTGGCCAGGCCAATGCCCAGGGCCAGCGCCAGCGCCCCCGCGCAGGCGCCCAGGCCCAGGGCGCCGCCGAGGTCGCGGTCGACCAGTGCCGAAAACAGCGGCAGCAGCAGCCACGCCAGCAGCAGACCGAGGGCGCCGGAGAGCAGCGCCACCACCACCGATTCGGCCAAAAACAAGCCGGTCAGGCGCCAGGCGCCGGCGCCGAGCATTTTGCGCATGCCGATCTCGCGGTCGCGCCGCAGCGTGCGCACCGTGGCCAGGTTGATGTAGTTGGCGCTTGCCAGCGCCAGGATCAGGAGCGCCACCGCGCCCAGCGCCAGCACGATACGGCGCTCGCCATGCGGTCCGTCCAGCCTGCCTTGCGCCATGCCGGCGTCGAAGTAGCTCTCGCGCACCGGGCGCAGGCGCACCTCGGCCACATGGCCCATGCGTTTCAGTTCATCTTGCCCGACCATGCTGGTCCAGGCAGAGCGGTCGAATTCGCCCTGTAGAAAGCCTTGCAGGTCGGCGGCGCTGCTGCCCGCTCTCAGGCGCACATAGATTTTGCCGCCGGTGCCGGTCCAGGCGTGGAGCATGGCGTCGCGCTTTTTTTGTGGCCACAAGGCGCTGGCGGTGCCGGCCAGCGTGCGGTAGGGCAGGGTGGTGTTGGAGGGGGGATCGGGCAACAGCGCCAGCACGCGATAGGGCAGGCCGTTGATGCGGATGACCTTGCCCACCACGCCAGCCGCGCTGCCAAGGACGGCCTGCGCTTGCGCGACGGTGAGGGCGACGGCGTCCGGCCGCGCCAGCGCCGCGGCCAGGTCGCCCTCGAGCGCGGCCACGCCGAACATGGCGGGAAAGGACGCGTCGACCAGGATCGCTTCGCCGCGCTGCCTGCGCGCGCCTTTGGCCGAGTTGTCGAACAATGCGTCGAACACCACGTCGAGCGGCACGGCGACGCTGACCTGGCTGGTCATGCCGCTGCGCAGCGCGCTGGCGGCCGCCGGCAACGGCATCGGCTCGCGCCACACGGGCGTGGGGAACAGATTGATACGGTGCTGCATGATGTGCACCTGGGCGGCGTCGGGCACCGCGCTGTCGTAGGAGTAGCAGTAACGCACGTAGGCAAGCAGCAGGAAGCAGACCGCAAAGCCGACCGCCAGGCCCGCGCTCACAACGGCCGAGTAGACCGGTTCGGCCAGCAGCAATCGCCAGCCAATTTTAAAATCATGCAGCGTCACGGCGCGCCTTTTTACGCCGCGCGCAGCGCGTCGACTATGATGCGCCCGTCGAGCAGGTGCAGCGTGCGCGAGGCTTGCGCCGCGTGCGATGGCGAGTGGGTCACCATCACCACGGTGGTGCCTTCGGCGTTGATGGTGCGCAGCAATCGCATGACTTCGTTGCCGTGCGCGGTGTCCAGGTTGCCGGTCGGTTCATCGGCCAGCAGCATGGCGGGACCGGCCACCAGCGCGCGCGCGATCGCCACGCGCTGCTGCTGGCCGCCCGACAGCTGCGACGGGCGGTGCTCGGCGCGGTGCGCGATGCCGAGTTTTTCCAGCATGGCGCGCACGCGGTCGCGCCGTTCGGCGGCCGGGGTGCCGGTGTATTCGAGCGCCAGTTCAACGTTCTCGAACACGGTCAGTTCCTCGATCAGGTTAAAGCTCTGGAAAATGAAGCCCACGCGGCCGCGCCGCAGCAGGTTCAGTTTCGCTTCGCTCCAGCCGGCCACGTTCTGGCCTTCGAACCAATATTCGCCGCTGTTGGGTACATCCAGCAAGCCTAACAGGCTGAGCAGGGTCGATTTTCCGCAGCCGGAAGGCCCGGTAATGGCGACATATTCGCCGGCATCGATCTCGAGGTCGATGCAGTCGAGCGCCGTGGTCTGCACTTCGCCTGCCACGTGGATTTTGGAAACGCCTACAAGTTTGAGCATGCTGATGGTCCTTTGGTTTATTTGGTAAGTTGCAGGCGTTCAGCCTTGCCGTAGGCGGCGTAGCTTGACACGATGACCTGGTCGCCGGGCGCGAGACCCGACAAAATTTCAATCTGGCTGTTGCTGCGCCGGCCCAGGCGCACGTTGCGGCGCTGCGCGTCCTGCCCATTGGCGGCCAGCACAAACACCCAGGCGCCGCCGGTGTCGTTGACAAAGGCGCCGTTGGGCAGCAGCAGCAGCGCGCCGGCCGGTTCCCCCAGCGTGATCTGCGCGTCCAGGCTCTGGCCGGGACTGAGCACGCCCGGCTGGCCCTTGGCAAACACCATCTCCACCGTGAAGCGGCCTTCCTTGATCTGCGGGTAGATGGTGCTGACCGTGACCGGCCAGGTGGCGTCGCCCTGCCTGACCGTGCCCTGGCGTCCGACAGCGACCCGGTTCAGGTAAAACTCGTCCACCTGCGCGGCCAGCTTGAAGCGATTCGGGTCGTCAATGCGGCCGATGTGCTGGTCGGTCTGGACGGTCTGGCCGACCTGCAGGCGAAAGCCGGTGAGCATGCCGGCTCCGGGTGCGCGCACGGCCAGCGCTTCGACGGTGGCGCCCACCAGCGCCAGCCCGGAACTAAGTTCCCGGGTGGCTTTTTCAAGCTGCGCCAGCGCGTCGCGCTTGACCTTGACTTCGGCGCTGCTGGCCTCGCGCTCAAGCGCCACCGCATGGCGCTGCTGGGCCACGCGGTCGTGCGACTCTTCCAGCGCAACGCTGGAAATGAAGCCATCGGCGGCAAGCTTGAGATTGCGCGCGTGCTGCTTGTCGCCCTGCGCCAGCGCGAATTCAAGCTCGGACAGGCGGCGCCGGTGTTCGCTCTGGCTCGCTTCCTGGGCCAGGCGCAGGTTCGACAGGTTGGAAATCTGCTGCGCGTGTTCGGCCTGGCGCGCCAGCAACTCCAGGTTGCGCTGCGGGTTCGACAGGCGAAACAGCAGTTCGCCCTTGGCGACCATGGCGCCGTCGCGGGCCACGACTTCCTCGACCCGGCCCGATTCGACCGAGTCGAGGATCACGGAATTAAGCGGCTCGGCGGTCGCGCGCACCACGATATCGTCGCGGAACACACCTTTTTCGACGGCGGCGATACGCGCATCCTGGCCGGCCACTTGCAGGCCGCGCGGCAGCAGGCTCCACAAGATGGCGCCGGCGATGGCCACGGAAACGATGGCGCTGCCGATGACGGCGTAGCGCTTGCCGCGCCGGCGCGGGATGTTCCGGTCCATGGCGGCGCCGCTGTTGGCGTGTTGTGGGGGTAGTCTGTCCATGCCGCTGGCATTGCAAGGGCCGTGCCATGGCAAAATTCAAGGGCTTGGGTGCGTTTTCAGGCACAACTGTCCGCTTGTGAACAGGTGCACTTGTTCACAAGCGGACAGTCCCATCTTGCCGGTCGCGGCGCCGGCCGCTGCTGCTAGAATACCGGCGCAATCCCGCTTCTCTAACCCATGCCTGCGATGGCCGACGCCGCCTACATCCTGATCCTCGACGACGACGCCGACGTTGCCTGCGCCGCGCAGATGCTGCTGCGCCGGCGGCACGGCACCGTCGCCACGCTGGACGGCCCGGCCGGCCTGCCGGCGCTGCTGGCGGCGCGCATGCCCGACGTGGTGCTGCTCGACCTGAACTTCACGCCGGGGCGGATTGACGGCGCCGAGGGCCTGGCCACGCTCGACCTGCTGCGCGCGCAAGCCAATGCGCCGGCGGTCATTGCGTTGACGGCCTATGCCGACATTCCACTGGCAGTGATTGCGCTTCAGCGCGGCGCCAGCGATTTCATTACCAAACCGTGGGACAACGCGCGCCTGGCGGCCGCCGTCGACAGCGCGCTGGCAAGGCGCAGCGCGGCGCGCCCGTCCGGCGCCACTGCGCCCTTGATGGGCGAATCGGCCGCCATGCGCGCTGTCAAGGCGATGGTGGCGAGCGTGGGGCCGACCGAAGCGAACGTCATGATCCTGGGCGAAAACGGCGTCGGCAAGGAGCTCGTCGCGCACGCCATCCACCAGGCGTCGCGCCGGGCCGGCGCCACCTTCATGGCAGTGGACATGGGCGCACTGCCCGAATCGACCTTCGAGAGCGAGTTGTTCGGCCACCGCAAGGGCGCCTTCACCGACGCCCGGGCCGACCGCGCCGGGCGCTTCCAGGCCGCGCGCGGCGGTTCGCTGTTCCTCGACGAGATTGGCAACATGCCGCTGGCCGGCCAGGCCAAGCTGCTCACGGCGCTGGAGCGGCGCGCGGTCACGCCGGTCGGGGCCGACCGCGCCGAAGCGGTCGACGTGCGCGTGATCAGCGCCACCAACCTTGACGAAGCACGCCTGTTCGACCCGGCCGTGTTCCGTCCCGACTTGCTGTTTCGCTTGAATACCATTGTGATCCGGGTGCCGCCGCTGCGCGAACGGCGCGACGACATTCCCGCGCTGCTGCGCCACTACCTGGCCGCCTACGAAGGCCAGTATGAGCGCGCCGCGCGCGTGTTGGAAGCGGGCGTGCTCGAACAGCTGTGCGCCTACGCGTGGCCGGGCAATGTGCGCGCACTGCGCCACGCCTGCGAGCGCGCGGTGATTCTTGGCGCCGGCGCCGGCTACGTGTTTGCCGATTTTGGCCTGGCCGCGGCGCCGCCCGTCGCTGCGCCCGGCTGCGGGCGCCGGCCGGCAAGCGCGGACGACTTCAAGCTCGGCGCGCTGGAACGCGACACGATTGCCGCAGCGCTCGCGCAAAGCTGCGGCAACATCAGCCAGGCCGCGCGCATGCTGGGCGTAAGCCGCGCGGCGCTGTACCGCAAGCTGGGCAAGCATGGCATCTGAGCGGGGCTTCAGGGCGCCCTCGCTGCTGCTGCTGGTGCTGCTGGCGCTGCTGGCGATGGCCGGCACGCTGGCGCTGGCCGCCGGCGCCGGCGCGCTGCGCGACTCGCCACGGCTGGCGGTGCTGTGCATGCTGGCCGCCGTGGCGCTGGCGCTGGTGGCCTGGCGCGCGGTGGCCGCGCTGGGCGCGCGCGGCGCTCGCCCCGCGGCCGGCAAATCGCCGGCGCTGGCGCTCGAGCAGCAAACCCTGCTCGACAATGCACTCGCGCTCGAAGCGCGCCTGGAGCACGCCCCGATTGCCCTGTTCCGGATTGACCTGGCGCCAGGCGCGACGGCGCTCGTCTGCGCGCTCAACGCCAATGCGCGCCGGCTGGTTGCGCCCGGGCGCGCCACCGACCCGGACGACTTGTACCGCCAGCTGATCGCGCAACCGGTTGACCGGCGCAGCATGATCGGCTTTGACACCGAGCGCGGCGTCGAGCGCGCGCTGGTGGCCGTGTCGGCGCTGTCGGTGCGCGGCAGCGCCCAGCGCCTGGTCGCGCTGATGCCGGTCGAGAGCGAGCTCGAAGCCGAGGCGCTGAACGCGTGGCGCCAGCTGGTGCATGTGCTGACCCATGAAATCATGAATTCGCTCACGCCCGTGGCCTCGCTCTCGCGCACCGCCTACGATTTGCTGGACGACTTGCGCGAGCACTTGCCGGCCGACGTCAACACCGACCTGGCGGTGGCGCTGGACGCGATCAGCCGGCGCGCCGGCAGCCTGGTCGAGTTCGTGGGCAGTTACCGCAGCCTGTCGAACGTGCCGCCGGCGCGCGCCGAGCTGCTGGCCTTGAGCGAACTGTTCGAACGGGTGGCGATCCTGGTGGCTCCCGCCTGGCGCGCGCGCGGCGGCAGCGCCAGCTTCTCGGTCGAGCCGGCGTCGTTGGTGCTGATGGTGGACGCCGGCCAGCTCGAACAGGCGCTCATCAACCTGCTTGGCAATGCCTTTGAGGCCACGGCCCAGGTAGCGGGGGCGCACGTGAACGTGAGCGCCCGCCTGGGCCGCGGCGCGCGCTTGCGCATCGACGTGGTGGACAACGGTCCGGGCGTGCCGGACGCGCTGATCGCGCATATTTTCACGCCCTTTTTTACGACCAAAAAGCAGGGCGGCGGCATCGGCCTGGCGATGGTGCGGCAGTTGATTCATTGTAATGGCGGTACCGTGCGGTACGCCAAATCCATCGGCCCCGGCGCGCGCTTTGTGATCACATTTTGACAACGTTGCCGTCGGCTGATCTTGCGCAGAAGCCGGCGCGGTGAATGGCACATCCTTTATGCTCCACGGGACAAAGGACCAGACCATGCTTTCGAAAAACACTATGCTGGCGCTGTTGCTGGCGCCCATGCTCGCCGCCGCGCTGCCCGCCGCCGCCGCGCCGCGCTATACCGTGACCGCTCTGCCCGAGGGCACCACCCCGCTCGGCATGAACAACCGCGGCCAGGTGGTCGGCGCGCTTGGCAGCGACGGCTTCCTGTGGTCCGGCGGCACCCTAGTCACACTGGGCAATATGGGCGGGACTTTTGGCCGGGCCACGGCCATCAATGACAGCGGCGTCGTGACCGGCTATGGCGACCGGGCCAATGGCGATGTGCAGGCGTTTCGCTACAGCGGCGGCGTGACAACGGCGCTCGACATCTTCGGCGCGCGCGGCAGTTACGCGATGGGGATCAGTAGCAATGGGCAGGTCGTGGGGCAGTATTTCGCGCAGGAGAGCGGCGCGTTTTCGACCATCGGCGGCGTGACGACCGATATTGGCGACCTGGGCGGCGGCTTCGCGGGCGCCAACGCGGTCAACAGTGCCGGCCACGTGGTCGGTTTTTCGGCATTGGACGACGCGCCCTTTCACGCGCACGCGTTTTTGTACGCGGACGGCGTGATGCAAGACCTGGGCGCCTTTCCGGACGCCAGCCTGAGCGAAGCGACGGCCATCAATGAATTCGATCAGGTCGTCGGGCAGGGCTGGGTGCAGGGACGGTTCCACGCTTTTTTGTACCAGGGCGGCGTGCTGCACGACCTGGGCACGCTGGGCGGGGGTGAAAGTTTTGCCTACGATATCAATGCCAGCGGGCAGATTGTCGGCTATTCGCAACTGGCCGGCGACGTCGATACCGCCGCATACCTGTGGGATGGCGTGTCCATGCTGGACTTGAACGCGCTGATCGATCCGGCCGGTGGCTGGACGCTGTTGCAGGCGAACGGGATCAACGACAGCGGTCAGATTGCGGCCTATGGCTGCCGCGGCGACGTGTGCGGCGCCGTGCTGCTCGATGTCGCGGCGGCGGTGCCCGAACCCGGGACCTTCGTGTTGTTGCTGATCGGACTGGGGATGCTGGGTTGGCGCCGGGTCCGTTAAACGCCGGCCACTGGGTTGCTCAAACGTCCACAATGGTGGCGGCGGGAAGGCGAGCGGAATTGCATAAATTCCAATATTTAAGCATAATATCGGAACTCTAAAAATGCACATCTGAAGGCTATTTCTCATATGAATAACGATACTGCTCTCTACGCGCAACTAACCGACATCTTGCGCGACGTATTCGATGACGACACCATAGTCGCCTCGCCTGAACTGACTGCCGCGCAGGTGGAGGGGTGGGACAGTATGGGCAATGTCCGCTTTTTCCTCGCCATCGAGCAAGAATTCAAGCTGCGGTTTAACGCCAGCGAGATCGGTGGCGTCAAAAACCTGGGCGAACTTGCCGCCTTGATCTTGAAAAAAAACGCCCCCCGCTAGGCTGCATCCTGCCCGCGGAACCCACGCGTCCTTGTGCGGCGCTAGCCAAGAGTTTCCCACGACATGAATCTGATCGACCTTCCCTGGCTGGCTGCGCCATCCACCTCTTTTCGCAGCGATGTCCAGGCGCTGCGCGCTGCATCGGGGGCCGATGCCAACGCCGATGCCAACGCTCTGCGGCGCCTGGCCACCGCGCGCCTGAACCTGACGCAATTAAACAGCCTGGCGCGCGCCATTCCCCAGCCTGACGATGCGCCAACTCTGCCGTGGATAAAGCTGGCAATCCTGTCGAATGCCACGGTCGACCTGTTGCCGCCGGCGCTGCGCGCCACCGCCCCACGCCACGACCTGTGGCTCGACGTGCAAACCGGCCACTTCGGCAGCTACGTGCAGGACGCAGTCGACCCGGCCTCGGTCATCAATGCGCGCGGCAACGACTTCGTGTTGCTCGCGCTGGACCACCGGGCGCTCGGCGTGCTGCTTTGCCCAGGCGCGCCGGAACAGGCCCAGGCCATTGTTCAGGCCGCGTTCGATACGATCGCCGGACTGGTCGAAGGTTTGCGCGGCGCCGGCGGCGCCACCGTCATCGTGCAGACGCTGCCGGCATTGCCCGAGACGCTGTTCGGCAGTTTTGAGATGCGCGTTCCCGGCACCGCCGCGTGGCTCATCGAGCGCATCAACACCATGCTGCGCGAAACGCCGATCGCGGGCACCTTGCTGTTCGACGTCGCCCATCTGGCCAACGCCGTGGGACTGTCGCACTGGCATGACTGCGCCTTGTGGTACACCGGAAAGTTCGCCTTTTCCCACGACGTGCTGCCCCTGTATGCCGATCACTTGTGCCGCCTGCTGATGGCGGCCCGCGGCAAGGCCAGGAAATGCCTGGTGCTCGACTTGGACAACACTTTGTGGGGCGGCGTCATCGGCGACGATGGCATGGCCAATATCGTGCTCGGCCAGGGCAACCCGGTGGGCGAAGCTTACCTGGCCGTTCAGGCTGCCGCGCTGGCCCTGCGCGCGCGCGGCATCGTGCTGGCGGTGTCGTCCAAGAACGATGAGGCGGTCGCGCGCCGCGTATTCAAGGAACACCCGGACATGCTGTTGCGCGAAGAGCATATCGCCGTCTTCCAGGCCAACTGGCAAGACAAGGCAAGCAACCTGCGCGCCATCGCCGAGGCCTTGAATATTGGCTTGGACGCGCTGGTTTTCCTGGATGACAATCCGGCCGAGCGCCAGCAGGTCAGGCTGGCCCTGCCGATGGTCGCGGTACCGGAAGTGCCTGAACAGCCCGAGGCCTTTGCCAGCATTTTGATGGCGGCCGGTTACTTTGAAACCGTCCAGTTCACCGCCGAGGACAGCGAACGCGCCAAACAGTACGAGGCGAACGCCGTGCGCCGCGCCGTACTGGGCGACGCCAGCAATCTGGAAGACTACCTGGGCTCGCTGGAAATGGTGGCCGAGATTTCTGCCTTTGACGACGTGGGCCGCGCCCGCATCGCGCAACTGATCAACAAGACCAACCAGTTCAACCTGACCACGGTGCGCCACAGCGAGGCCGATGTGGCCCTGATCCAGGACGATCCTGCCCGCCTTGGCCTGCAAGTGCGGCTGCGCGACCGGTTCGGCGACAACGGCATGATCGGCATCGTGATCTGCAGCTGCCAGGGCAATGACTGGAACATCGACACCTGGCTGATGAGCTGCCGGGTGCTCAATCGGCGCGTCGAACACGCCGTGCTCGACACGCTGGCCGGTCTTGCGCAGGCGCGCGGGGTGCAGCGCTTGATCGGCATCTACGCGAAAACCGAACGCAATCAGATGGTCAGCGAGCACTATCAGCGCCTCGGCTTCACGCTGGCCGACAGTAACGAGACGGGTTCGCGCTGGGCGCTTGAACTTGCCGCCTACCAGCCACTCCAGCCGCCCATCGAGATCCGCCTCGGTCCCACCTTGCTGGCGCACTGACGGGCGCGGCCCGCACTTTCATGCTCTTTAACTCGTATCTTTTCATTTTCGCGTTCTTGCCGGTGGCCGTCCTCGGTTACATGGCGGTCAACCTGCTGTCCTCGCGAAAACTCAGCCTCATGTGGCTGGTGCTGGTGTCCATTGTTTTTTATGGCATCTGGAATCCGGTCAGCCTGCTGATCATTGCGCCCTCGATCGTGCTCAACTACGTGGTGGCGCGGTGGATGCAGCACGCCATGCGCCGCAATACCGAAGCGGGCGACCGGCTGGCCAATGCGCTGGTGATTGCCGGACTGGTGTTCAATCTCTGCTTTCTCGGCTATTTCAAATACAAGAATTTCTTTTTCGATTCCTTGAATGAACTGGTCGGCACGCAATTGGTGCTGGCAGCCGTGATTTTGCCGCTCGGAATTTCTTTCATTACGTTTCAAAAAATTGCCTTCCTGGTCGACACGCGCGCCGGCGTGATTGAAAAGTTCGACCTGTTCGACTTTCTGGTCTTCGTATTTTTCTTTCCGCAACTAATTGCCGGTCCCATCGTGCACTACCGCGAAATGATGCCGCAGTTCGAGAATATCAAGTCGCGCATCGACCCGCATGACGTCGCCGTCGGCGCGGGCCTGTTTGCCATGGGCCTGTTCAAAAAGGTGGTGCTGGCGGACGGGGTGGCGGCCTATGCAACGCCCACGTTCGACGCCGCGCTGCGCGGCGAGCCCATCAGCTTTCTGGCTGCGTGGATGGGCGTGATGGCCTATACGTTTCAGATTTATTTCGACTTTTCCGGTTATTCGGACATGGCGATCGGCCTGGCGCGCCTGTTTGGCATCCGCCTGCCCTTCAATTTCAATTCGCCGCTCAAGTCGTCGAGCATCATCGAATTTTGGAGCCGCTGGCACGTGACGCTGACGCGTTTTCTTACGGCCTACGTCTACACCCCGGTCGTGATGCAGTTGACGCGCAGCCGGATGCGCTCCGGCAAACCGGTGTTGGGACGCAAGAAACCGACGGTGAGTGCCTTCGTCGCGCTGATCGCCGGGCCCACCGTCCTGACCATGTTCCTGTCCGGCTTCTGGCACGGCGCCGGCGCCACCTTCCTGGTGTGGGGCTTGCTGCACGGCGCGTATTTGGTCATCAACCATGCATGGCGCCAGTGGCGGCCAAGATGGAATGGCGCCGCCTACGACCGGATCATGAAGCCGCTCGGCTGGTTTCTCACGTTCGTGTCGGTGCTGGCGGCAATGGCGTTCTTTCGGGCCAAGACGGTTGCCGCTGCAATGGGCCTGATCGGCGGCATGGCCGGCTTGCATGGCATTTCCATCCCCCAGTCCATCCTGAACCGGGCCGGTTCCGTGGGACACATGCTCAGCACTGTTGGCATCGCGGGCGATCCAAGCTCAGGCAATACCTTCATGTATGCCTGCCTGTGGCTGGTCACCCTGTTTGCCATCGTGATGTTCCTGCCCAATTCGCTGGAAGTGTGGCGTCAGCATGAGAGCGCCTTGTATTTTGGCCCGGCGCCCGAAAAAGCTGTCCCTGTGCCTGGGCCTGTGGCCCGCGCCTTGGACTTCAAGGTGCAATGGAACAAACGTTGGGCCTTCACCAGCGCCATGCTGCTGGTCTTTGGCGTTCTCGGTCTCAATCGCGTGAGCGAGTTTTTATATTGGCAGTTCTGAACATGCGCCCTAGCCGTTTTAGCATCTTGATCCTTGTCTTTGCAATGGGCATTGCGGCGCTGGTCGCCGGCTTTAACATGGCGGTCGATCCCTACCTGTTTTTCGGCATGCCGCGCAAACCAGGCTTTAACCAGGTCAAGCCTGCGGTCGACACGCACGAACGGCTGATGAAAGCCTACGATGCACCGCGCAAGCTGGCGCGCACCGTGATCTTGGGCAGCTCGCGCACCGACATTGGCCTGGCGCCGCAACACGCGGTGTGGTCAAGCCAGTATCGGCCCGTGTACAACCTCAGTCTGGCGGGCAGCGGCTTGCGCAGCGGCCTGCTGTACCTGCGCCACCTGGTTGCGGCGCGGCCGGTGGCTGAGGCGCCCCGTACCGTGGTGGTGGGCCTGGACTTTGAAGCGTTTCTGTACAAGCCGCCCGCCCCCGGTGTGGCGCACCCGGTCGCGGTGCGCGGCGAGGTGGAGCAGCGCCTCCTGGTCCAGGACGACGGCAGCGCCAACCCCGAACGGGCCGTGCGTCGCCTCAAGGACTTTGGCGCCGCGGCCCTCTCGCTTGACGCGATCGCCGACAGCGTCGCCACCATCGCCGCCAATCGCCTGGCGGGCGGCACCGACATGGCGCCGGACGGCCATTTTTCGGAGGCCGGCTTCCGGGACACTACCGCCGCCGACGGCGTCGCCGCGCTGTTTGCGCAAAAAAACGCCGCGACTACGACGCAATTTTCAACCCCGCACCAAGTGCTCAGCGACGTGGCCGGGGGGCCGATTCGTGAGCTGCAAACCGTGCGCGACTTGCTCGCATTCGCCAAACAGCACCACATCACGGTGATGCTGGCAATCCAGCCGGCGCACGCCTCGCGCCTGAACCTGCTCACGCAAATGGGTTATTGGCCTGACTATGAACGGTGGAAACGCGATCTGACGCTGCTGGTGGACGCTGAACGCAGCGCCGACACAGAGGTGACGTTATGGGATTTTGGCGGCTACGAGCAATACGCGCGCGAACCGATTCCCGCTGACGGCGACCGCAAAACGCGCCTGGCCTGGTTTTGGGATCCGGTGCATTACACGAGCGCGCTCGGGGACCTGATGACCGGACGCATGCTGGCGGCGCCCGGCTCGCCCGACTTTGGCGTGGTGCTCACGCCGGCCAACCTGGAGCAGCGCCTGCTTCAGGTGCGCGAAAACCAGAAGCTTGCGGCCCCTGCGGGCACATGACGCGCACTGAAAAAACAGACACTAGCGCAGCATGTCGACGTGGATGATGCCATCCTCGTCATACGGCTCTGAAAACGTCACGAAGCCATACTGCGCATAAAACTTTTCAAGGTAGCGCTGGGCGCCGATCCGGATCCGGTGCCCGGGATGCTGGCGCTCGGCGAGGGCTATGCCTTGCGCGAGCAGCTCGCGCCCGATCCCCGTGCCGCGCGCCAGCGGCGCCGTCAGCACCCGTCCCAGCGACATTTCGACATACTTGGCGCCCGGCGCGAGCACGCGCAGGTAGGCCGCCAGAACGCGCTTGCCGTCGATGACGCGCCAGCCGAGCAGGTGATGGGCGTCCTGGTCCAGGCCGTCCAGGTCCGGATACAGGCAAGCTTGCTCCAGGATGAACACGTCCTGCCGCGTTTGCAGCACCTCGTACAAGGCTGCCGCCGGCAAGTCGGCAAAGGCACTCCACTGCCATTCGGTCATGCTGCTTTCCTTCATACCGCAGTCTCGAAACCTTCGAGCACATTGACGACATTGATGCCGATTTCCGCGACCGCGTAACCGCCTTCGAGCACAAAAGCCGTTGGCAGGCCAAGGTACGCGATGCGTTCGCCAATGCGCAAGAAATCCGCGCTTTGCAGTGTGAATTTTGACAGCGGATCGCCGGCGAAGGTATCGACCCCGAGCGAGACCACCAGCGCGTCCGGCGCAAAGCTCCCCAGCTTGATGCAGGCCGTCTCGAGCGCCGCGAACCACTGCGCCGTGCTGGCGCCATGCGGCAGCGGCAGGTTCATGTTGTAGCCAAGGCCGGCGCCAGCGCCGGTTTCGTCGGCGTGGCCAAGGTAAAACGGATACTCGCTGCGCGGGTCGGCGTGGATCGAGATGAACAGCACGTCGTCGCGCTGATAAAAGATGGACTGGGTGCCGTTGCCGTGATGGTAGTCGATGTCGAGGATGGCGACCTTTTTTGCGCCGTCGTCAAGCAAGTGCTGCGCCGCCAGCGCGGCGTTGTTCAGAAAGCAGTAGCCGCCGAAAAAATCGGCCCCGGCGTGGTGCCCGGGCGGGCGCGTGAGCGCAAAGGTGCTGCGCTGCCCGAGGTTGAGCGCATGCGCGGCATTGATGGCGCAGTCGGCGCCGGTCTTGGCGGCGATCCAGGTGCCGGCGGTGAGCGGCGTGCCCGAATCCATCGAGTACAGTCCCATGCGTGCGGCAAAATTGTCAGGCTCGATATCGTGCCGGTGGCCGCGGATCGGCCATACCGACGGGAACACATCGCGCTGTGCATTGGCCAGCTCGAGCGCGCACCATTGGCTCCACGCGCTGCGCAAAAAATGCAGGTAGCGCGGCGTGTGGATGCGTTCGAGCGAGGCCAGCGAAGCGCCGTGCGGCGTGACGACCTGGCCTAGGCCGCGGCGCTCGAATTCGGCCAGCACCATGTCGGCCCGTTCCGGCTTTTCGAAGCACGGCACCTGTTCGCCGCGAAACATCTCGTACTGGCCGCGGTGCTGGCCGTGGTGTTCGTTGTAAAAGGTGAGCACGGCCGTCCTTAATGTGTAGCGCGCATCACTCGCAGCACAGCGTGCTGGTGTTGTAGGCGCCCACGAAGTCGTCAAAGCTGCCGCCGGGGGCTTTTTCGATGGCGGCCTGTTCCGCTAGCGAAGCGGCGGCCATCTCGTCGAACATCGCTACTTCGGCGCTCATGAGCGGGCTTTCGCGAAAGTAGGCGGCATGCAGTTCGCTCTGGCGCAAACCGAAGGCGGCGGAGGAACCGAGTTCGCGCACTTCAGCGAGCACGCGCGCCGACGGCGTGAGCGCCGGATTGGCGATCTTGGCTGCCTGCGCCGCCATCGACGCGGCGTGCACGCCATCTTCGTTGTGCTGCTCGTCGAGCAGGGCGGCCACCGGCGCGATGCGCGCGAGCAGCTCGCCCGCCCACGCCTGCAGCGTGATTTCTTCGCCGCTCCTGGTCAGCGTCAGGCCCGGACAGCGCCCTTCCTTGACGGTGCGCGAGAAATTGCGCGCGTGGATGCGGCTTTCGTCGGCGTCGATCGCGGGGCTGTCGTCGAGCGCGCAAAACAGCAGGAAGGCATCCATGAAGCGCCCGGTTTCGACACTGATGCCGATCGGCTCGAACGGGTCGACGTCGAGGCAGCGCACTTCGATGTACTGCACGCCGCGCCGGCACAGCGCCTGCACCGGCCGCTCGCCGGTACGGATCACGCGCTTGGGGCGGATGGTCGAATAGTATTCGTTCTCGATCTGCAGCACGTTGGTCGAGAGCTGTATCCATTCGCCGTCGCGCTTGGTGCCGAGCGCCTCGTAGGCCGGGTAGGGCCGGTTGACCGCGTCCATCAGCGTGCTCACATAACTGTCGAGCGAATTCTCGTGGGGCGTCAAGCCCGACTGCGCATCGTTCTGGTAACCCAGGTCGCTCATGCGCAAGCTGGTGGCGTACGGCAGGTACAAGGTGTCGGCGGAGAGCGTTTCAAGCTTGTGTTCGCGCCCGCGCAAAAAGCCGGTGGACAGGGCGGGCGAAGCGCCGAACAGGTACATCAGCAGCCAGCTGTAGCGGCGAAAATTGCGGATGGTGGCGATGTAGTTTTCGGACTGGAAGTCGCGCAGCGGGCGGCGCCGTTCTTCGGAAACGCCTTCGTCGGCGGCGAACAGCTGCCACATTTTCTCGGGCAGCGAATAGTTGTAGTGGATGCCGGCGATGCACTGCATCGCTTTGCCGTAGCGTAGCGCCAGGCCGCGCCGGTACACGTGCTTGAGCATGCCGATGTTGGAGCTGCCGTACCAGGCAATGTCGATCTCTTCTTCGGACGGCAGCTCGCAGGGCATCGACTCGCTCCACAGCATTTCGTCTTTCATGCGCGCGTAGGCGAAGCGGTGGATCGCATCGAGCTTGTGCAGCGTGAGGCCGATATCGTTTTCGGCCGGGGTGATGAATTCGAGCAGGGCTTCGGCGTAGTCGGTGGTGATTTGCGGATGCGTCAGCGCCGAGCCGAGCGGCGCCGGATGGGGCGTGCGCGCCAGGGCGCCGTGGCGGTCCACGCGCAGCGTTTCGCGTTCGATGCCGCGCAGGCCTTGGCCGAGCAGGGCGCGGTGTGCGTCATCGTCGAGCAAGGCCAGGCGGCGGGTCAGTTGGTTCGACACGGTGAATCCTTTCTAGTACTGCCAAATAGGTGTGCTGCAATACAGTGTGTTGCAATAAGGGTGTAGCAAAAAATGTGCTGCAATCAGTGTGCTGCAACAGGTGTGCTGCGAGATTAACCGAAAAACGGCAACTGCGCCGGGGAGAGATGTTTTCTAGTTGATCGCCACTGCCGGTTTTTTGAGCAGGGCGGCCGCCAGCCACTGGTCGACCTGCTGTTCAAGAATCGGCAAGGGCAGCGGACCATTATCCAGCACGGCGCCGTGAAAGCGGCGCACGTCGAAACGCTCGCCCAAGGCCGCCTTGGCCTTGTCGCGCAAGGCGCGGATCTTGAGCTGCCCGACCTTGTAGCCGAGCGCCTGGCCCGGCCAGGCGATGTAGCGGTCCACCTCGAGCTCATTGTCGCTGGCCGCGTTGGCCGTGTGCGCGGCCATGTAGTCGAGCGCCTGCTGGCGCGTCCAGCCCTGCGCATGGATGCCGGTGTCGACCACCATGCGCACGGCGCGAAACAGTTCGGCGTTCAGGTGGCCGAAAGCGGAGAAGGGATCCTTGAAAAAACCCAGTTCGGGGCCGAGCGTTTCGGCGTACATGGCCCAGCCTTCGCCAAAGGCGGCGTTCCAGCCAAGGCGGCGGAAGGCGGGCAGATCGCCCAGCTCGCGCGCGCGCGCCACCTGCATGTGGTGGCCGGGCAGCGCCTCGTGCAGGGTCAGCGTTTCCATCTCCCACAGCGGGTGCGTGTCGAGGCGCGACGTGTTCACGACAAAGGCGGCCGGGCGGTCGGCGGTGCCGGCCTCGTACCACGCCGCGCCCATGTCTGCCGCGCCAAAGGCGCTGGCCGGCTTGACCAGCAGTTCCTGCGCCGGGACGCTGGAAAACAGCCGTGGCAGCGCATCGCCGGCGCGCACCATCAGGCGCCGGTAGCGCGTGAGCAGCACGTCGGGGGAGCTGGCGAACAGGCGAGCGTCCGTGCTGGCAAAGGCGGCAAATTCGGCGAAGGAACCTTTGAAGCCGGTGCGCCTGATTGCAGGCGGCATCAGGGCCTCGATGCGTGCCACTTCAGCCAGGCCGAGCTTGTGGATCTCGAGCGGCGTCAGTTCGCCCCCCGTGTACTGCGCGGCCAGGAAGGCATAATAATCCTGCCCGCCGGGCGAGGCGCTGGCGGCAATCGTGTCGCGCGCGGCCGGCAGGTACTCGGTGCGCATGAATTCTTCGAGTTCGCGCAAGGCCGGCATGACCTTGGTGCGCAGCGTGGCCGGGCCGCTGGCGGCGAGCGCGTCGCGCACTGGTTTGTCGATGGTGGCCGGGATCTGGCGAAACGGTTGGCCAAGCGCGCCGCTGACGGCCGTTTCGCGCAGCAGCTTGAGCGTGGCGGGCACGTTGCGCACGGTCGCCTTGGGCGCGACCCAGCCGGTGCGCATGCCTTCGCGCAGCTGCTCGGTGAGGCCGGCGATATGGGCGGGCAGGGCGTCGAGTCGGCCCAGGTAGTTGCGGTAGTCGGTTTCGGTGGCGAACGGCATCTGCGCGACCGTTTGCGCGAAATTGACGTGGATGCCCTGCTGGTTGCTCAGTGGCTCGGTCATGAAGGGCGCAAACGAGGCCGCGCGCAGCAACTGCTCTTTTTCGTAGATGAACAGCGTGAGCGAGAGGGCGGTTTGGGGGGCCAGCTTGTCGCGCTCGAACAGGCGGGCTTGCTCGAGCATCTTGCGCTGCCAGGCGATGGCGGCGCGGCTGGCCGCCAGCGTGGTGTCGGTCAGGAAGGCGTTGTAGCGGTAGTCGCCCACGGTGGTGGCGTATTCGGGCTGGTTTTGCATGCGCCACTGCCAGTCGGCATCGAACAGCGACTTGGCCTGCTGGTCGGCCTCGTTGCCCGCTAGTGCCAGCAGGGGCACGAGCAACACGACAGGTAGGGCGAACAGTAGGCGCATGTGCAGGCTCCGGGGCTGGGTAGCCATTTTAGCAAAAGCGGCGCGCGCGGGCCGCCCGCTTCGCTCAAGGAGCGCGGCCGCCGCTGGCGCGTTCGATGCCGGCCAGATCGCGCCAGCTTTGCACGTCGCTGTAGCCATGCTCCTGCAACAAGTGGCGCACTTGCGCAGCCTGGTCGTAGCCATGTTCCATCAGCAACCAGCCTTGCGGCGCCAGGTGGGCGGCGGCGCCGGCGGCGATGATGCGCAGCGCCGACAGGCCGTCGGCGCGGTCGGTGAGCGCGCCCAGCGGCTCGAAGCGCAGGTCGCCGTTGGACAGGTGGACGTCGCCGCTGGCGATGTAGGGTGGATTGGAGGCGATCAGGTCGAACGTTTCGCCTTGCACGCCGGCGAACCAGTCGCTTTGCAGCAGGCGCACGGCGGCGCCGTGGACCGCAGCGTTGGCGCGGGCGACGTCAAGCGCCGCTGCGCTGACGTCGAGCGCGCTGACGATGGCGTCGCGCCGCGTGTGCGCGATGGCGACCGCGATGGCGCCGCTGCCGGTGCCCATGTCGAGCGCGCGCCCCTGTGGTGGCAGGCGTTCGAGGACTAGTTCGACCAGCAGTTCGGTGTCCGGACGCGGGATCAGGACCGCGTTCGTGACCTGGAAATCGAGGCCGAAAAATTCACGCTTGCCCACGATGTAAGCGATCGGCTCGCCCTGCAGGCGCCGTTCGACCAGCGTTGACAGGGTGGCCGCTTCCGCTTCGCTCAGGGTGCCTTCGGACTGGGTGATCAAGCCCACGCGGGTGATGCCAAGCGCGTGGCACAGCAGGATGCGGTTTTCCAGCGCGCCGAGCGGCAGCGCCGTTTGCAAAGAGCCGATGGTGACGCCGGCGGCGATCATGCGCGCCGGCGCACCAGGGTGAACAGCAGGCCCGCGACCAGCAGGGCGAAGGCCACCGCCGACCATTGTGGGAGCGACAAGCCCACGATCAGGTCGCCGGCTGCTTCGCACAGGCCGTCGGCCTGGAACAGCCAGGGCATGGCGGTGGCGGTCGGGATCTTGTTGAGGAAGGTGGTGGTGGGGTCGATGCCGCATGAGAAGCCGGGATTGGCCAGCACGTAGAGGTGCTTGGCGACGGTGTAGGCGCCGCCAATGGCGCTGGCCAGCGACAGGACGAGCCAGGGTTTGTCGTTCCTGGTGAAGGCGGCGGTTAGCGCGAAGACGCCCGTGAAGAGGAAGGCGTAGCGCTGGATCACGCACAGGGGGCAGGGCAGCATCAGCTTCACGTGCTGGAAGTAGAGCGCGCCGCCGATCAGGGCGAAGCAGGCAAGGGCCATGGTGAGCAGGAGTTGGCGGTTATTTGGCATGGTTTCGCGTCCGGGTTCAGATTTGGTATTGTATTCGTACGGGCTTGATGCGGGCTTATTGCTGGCTTAAGTGGCTGCGCTTGGCGGAATGCGCTTCGCTTTTCCGCCCTACGGTATGGGCACGGTTGGCGGAATGCGCCGCCGATGCCACGAACCGTAGGGCGGAAAAGCGAAGCGCATTCCGCCGTGCGTCGCCGATACCTTTGACCGTAGGGTGCAACCCCAAGTGTCGCGCGCATTGCGCCATGCGCCGCCGAGTCCTCAATCGCCCAGCGCCGCCAGCAGCTCCGCCTGGTGCTCCGCGGCCAACGCATTGGTCAGCTCCGTCAAATCCCCATCCATGATGAAATCAAGTTTGTACAAGGTCAGGTTGATGCGGTGATCCGTCATTCGCCCTTGCGGGAAGTTATAGGTGCGAATGCGCTCGCTGCGGTCGCCCGAGCCGATCAGGCTTTTGCGCGTGGCCGCTTCCTTCGACTGCTGCTCGCGCAGCTGCACGTCCTTGATGCGCGCGGCCAGCACCTTGAGCGCCGACGCCTTGTTCTTGTGCTGGCTGCGGTCATCCTGGCATTCAACCACGATCCCCGTGGGCAGGTGGGTCAGGCGCACCGCCGAATCGGTCTTGTTGATGTGCTGTCCACCGGCGCCCGACGCGCGGAAGGTATCGATGCGCAGGTCGGCCGGATTGATGTTCACGTCCTCGACTTCATCGGCTTCCGGCATCACCGCCACCGTGCACGCCGACGTATGAATGCGCCCCTGTGTTTCAGTGGCCGGCACGCGCTGCACGCGGTGCCCGCCCGACTCGAACTTGAGCTTCGAATACACGCCGTTGCCCACCAGGCGCACGATCACTTCGCGGTAGCCGCCCAGGTCCGAGGCTGATTCGGAGACCATCTCCACCTGCCAGCGATTGCGCTCGGCGAAGCGGCTGTACATGCGCAGCAGGTCGCCGGCGAACAGCGCCGACTCGTCGCCGCCGGTGCCGGCGCGGATCTCCAGGAAGATGTTGCGCTCGTCGTTGACGTCCTTTGGCAGCAGCATTTTTTGCAGGTCGATTTCGAGCTGGGCCACGCGGCCCTTGGCGCCTTCGATTTCTTCTTGCGCGAACTCTTTCATGTCCGGGTCCGACAGCATCTCCTGCGCTTCATCGATGTCGGCCTGGGCCCGTCCGAAGTCCTGGTACAGGGCCACCAGCGGGCCGATCTCGGCATGCTCGCGCGTCATCTTGCGGTAGCTGTCCATGTTCGAGGTCGCGCCTTCGTGCATGAGCAGTTCGTCCAGTTCGACGAGTCGGTTGGCCAGTTGGTCCAGCTTGGCCAGCATGGATGGTTTCATAGGGTGCTCTGAAATAGGTGACGGGGATGACGAACCGCAGCCGCAATCGGGCGGCGCGGCGTTCTGAAACGGGGAAGGGCCGCTAACGGCGGCCGCGAAACAGCTGCGGCAGCAAGGACGCGAGGCGGGCGCGCTCGTCGCCCTGGGCGCGGTGCAGCGCTTGCTGCGGGCCGTGCAGGAACTTGGCGGTCAGGCCGCGCGAGAGGGCTTCGAGCACGGCTTCGACGTCGTCGCCGCGCGCCAGCATTTTTTTGGCGCGTTCCAGTTCGAACAGGCGCATCACTTCGCTGTTTTCCTGCAGGTCCTGGATCACGGGGACCATGGCGCGATCATCAATCCAGTGCATGAAGGACTGGACGCGCGTTTCAATGATGGCTTCGGCCTGGGCCACGGCGGCCTGGCGACTTTCGAGTCCGGTTTGCACCACGTTGCCCAGGTCGTCCACGGTGTACAGGAACACGTCGTCGAGGCGGCCAACTTCAGATTCGATATCGCGCGGCACGGCCAAATCGACCATGAACATCGGCTTGTGGCGGCGCGTCTTGATGGCGCGCTCGACCAGCCCCAGGCCCAAGAGCGGCAACGTGGAGGCGGTGCACGAGATGACGATGTCGAACTGCGCCAGCTGGTCCGGCAGCGCGGCCAGGCGGATCGCCCGGCCGTTGAAGCGGTGCGCGAGCGCTTCGCCGCGTTCCATGGTGCGGTTGGCGATGGTGATGCTTTTCGGGTTTTGCGCGGCAAAATGGGTGGCGCACAGTTCGATCATTTCGCCGGCGCCGATGAACAGCACGTGCTGCTCCGAGATCTTGTCGAAGATGCGTTGCGACAAGCGCACTGCGGCGGCCGCCATCGAGACGCTGTGGGCGCCGATTTCGGTGGTGCTGCGCACTTCCTTGGCCACTGAAAAGGTGCGCTGGAACAGCTGGTGCAAATAGGTGCCCATGCCGCCGGCTTCGTCGGCCACGCGCACGGCGTCTTTCATTTGCCCGAGGATCTGGGTTTCGCCCATGACCATGGAATCGAGCCCGGACGCGACGCGAAAGGCATGGCGCACCGCTTCGCCCTGGGGCAGCATGTACAGGTGGGGACGCAGTTCGGCGTAATTGAGCTTGTGGTAGTCGGCCAGGAAATGGGCCGAGGCGTCGATCGGGTTGTCGATCAGGCTGGCGGCGTACATTTCGGTACGGTTGCAGGTCGACAAAATCGCCGCTTCATCGCTGCCGCGCGGATCGATGCCGGCAAACCAGCCACGCGCAGCCCGTACCGCCTGACCGAGCTGGTCAGGACCGAACGCCAGTTGCTCGCGAAGCGAGACCGGTGCGGTGGTGTGATTGAGGCCGACGGCGAGCAGTTGCATGGCTATTCAGTGTACGGATGGGTGGCAACATTATACCGTGATAGGTCAAGCTATTCGGGGAAATGGGGAATGTTGGTGCAGTGGGGCAACTTCGAGCATCGTCACCGCGCCTTCCAGGATCAGATTGCGAACATATCCCGCTGCAGTTTTTGGGCGCAAAATTGAGCGCCAGCTGCCACCTCGCGCTTGGAGCGCTCACCGTTGTTGGCCAGCATGTCCTCATAGGTTCCGGCCACTGCGATGTTTTCCGGCTGATGCACGCAGACCCCCGAGGCAACGCTCTGCTTGGTCTTGTTGTCGATCAGCGTAGCGACGACAATGAAGGAGACGCGGTAGCGGGACGGCGCCGTCATGTAATTTGCCATGAGCAAATTGCGCGTCGACACTTGCAAGCTGTAGTCGGCGAGCGCTTGTCCCCGCGTTGCAATTTCAGCCAAGCTGCTCATCGGTTGCGACAGGACAGTGCTTGACGTTTTCGTGTTGTAGCGAGCGGCCAGCCTTTCTGCCAGCGTGGCCGAGATCGCCATGCCAGGGTCTTCAACATCAAAAGCCGCGGTGCCGCCCGCCTTGGCGCCACTTGCAGCTGCCGCAACCCCGCCAAGCAGGCCAAGCCCGACGACTGCAGCTGATGCCGGCGTGACCATCATCATCTTGATAGGAGGCGGAAACGCGCGCACGACGGTTTTGCCTTGCAAGGCACTAATACTGCCCTGATCGAGGGTTGGCATCGCGCAGCCTGCCAGCAGCGCAATGCAGGTACTTACGGCAACTGTTTTATGCATATGAACTCCGCTTGTCGTGGTGGTGTTGACCACGAGTATAGGCTTGCCGAGCAGAAATGCGTAGAAATGCGTGGAAATGAACAATTCGATGTGGGTAGTGACGCGATAAGCTATCGCTGCAAGAAATCCTTTAACGCCCGGAACTACGCGCCGAGTTTCTCGAGCCGGTAGCCGTAGCTGTACACCGGCACCAGCCTGAATCCGTTTTCAGGACGCAGCTGCAACTTGTTGCGTACACGCGATACGTGGGTATCCATGGTCCGGGACGGTACGACTGTCTCCCTGATCCACACCGCCTCATGAATATACGCGCGCGACAAGGGCCGGCCGATATTCCTGAAAAACAACAGTGCGAGGTAAAACTCCTTGTGCGTGACATCGATCACGGCGCCGTCCATCAGCAGGCGCCCGGGGCGAGTCTCGAAAATGTAGGGGCCGAACTGCAATTGTTCGGCGCCATTCTGGCTCGGGTACGCGCGCCGCAGCAAGGCTTGCACGCGCGCCACCAGTTCCCCGCGTCGCAGCGGCTTGATCATGTAGTCGTCCGCGCCCGCGTTGATGCCGGCGACGATGTCGTCCTCGGCGGAACTGCTGGTGAGGAACATCATCGGCGTTTGGGTCGACATTTTTTCCTTGGCCCGGCGCAGTACTTCGCCGCCGGTCAGGTCGGCGACCTGCCAGTCCAGGATCAGCATGTCGAAGCTGTCCTTGCGCAGGTGCGCCAGCATGTCCTTGCCGCTTTCATAGGTCTGGCAGCTGTGGCCAGCCGATGTCAATACCTGGCAGATGAGGTCTGCCTGGCTGCGGTCGTTGTCGAGGACGGCAATTCTCATGATGGCCAATGCTGTTGAATGTAAAACGCGTAGGTAAGACCAGACCTACAGTTATAACTGATTAGTTACTCAGAATATAACAGACTTTTACTAACTGACACGAGTGCAGCACTACAATTTACATTCAGCAACATCTTGCCTGCTGTGTTCTCGATTAATTGATTACACGTTACACTTTAAAAACTCGCAATTCAATGGCCTTTTTGCGTCTTTTAGGAAATTTATTTTAGAGAAGGAATGCAATGAACGTCGATTGGACTTTAATACCTGATACCCCGAAACATATCGAGGACACGCGCGAGCGTTGCCGTCGCCTGGTGCGCAGGCGCGCGGCCATCTCGGCCGGCGTGTCGGCGGTGCCGATTCCCGGCGTGGACGTGGTGTCGGACCTGACCTTGTTCAAAAAACTGGTCGATGACGTGAACAGCGCGTTCGGCCTCACGCCCGAGCAGATCGACCGCTTGCAGCCGAGCCACAAGCTGATTGCCTACAAGGTGGCGGTCGGCGTCGGTGGTGTGATGGTGGGCAAATTTGTCACCCGGGAACTACTGATGCAGATCTTCAAGCGCGTGGGGCTCAAGTACATGGCCAAGTCGGCCTCGCGCTTTGTGCCCATTGCCGGGCAGATTGCGTCGGCGGCGATCGGGTTTACGATGTTTCGCAAGCTCGGGTACGAGCATGTGGAGGCGTGCGCGCAGGTGGCCAATGAGTTGATTGTCGTGCGGCCGTCGTAACGCGTTCGTTCCGGGCGGCGCTTGGCGGAATGCGGCTTCGCCTTTTCCGCCCTACGCTTAGAGGTAAACGTAGGGCGGAAAAGCGTAGCGCATTCCGCCATGAGCCGCTCATCGTAGGGGCTCGGCGCCCCCGCGACAAAAGCGTAGCGCATTCCACCATGAGCCGCCATTAACGTGCGTCCGGCAACCCCACATTCAGGTCGTCGACGGTACGGCGCGCGAGGCACCGCGACAAAAGCGCAGCGCATTGCGCCATGCGCCGCCATGAACACCATTAAGCGTCCGGCAACACCACATTCACTTCCAAAACTTCAAGGTTGCCCTGCCGGTCAAGCGAGAGCTTGATGTCGTCGGCGCTGACCTTGGTGTACTTGGAAATCACCTCGATCAGCTCGCGGTGCAGCGCCGGCAAAAAGTCCGGGCCGCCGCGATGTCCGCGCTCGCGCGCGATGATGATCTGCAGCCGTTCCTTGGCCGCCGTTGCGCTCTTGGCTTGCTTGTTTGGGAACAGGAATGAGAGCAGCGCCATATCACTTCGCTCCAAAAATACGCTGCAGAAAGCCCGGTTTTTCGTAGTTGGTAAAGCGCAGCGGCAGCTCTTCGCCCAGGAAGCGCGAAATCACGTCCTCATACGCTTCGGCCACGTCGGTGCCCTTGAAGTGGATCGCCGGATTGCCCTGGTTCGATGCATGCAGCACCGACTCGGACTCGGGAATGATGCCGATCAGCGGAATACGCAGGATTTCCTGCACGTCCTGGTAGGACAGCATTTCGTCCGCTTCCACCCGTTTTGGCGAGTAGCGCGTGATCAACAGGTGTTCCTTGACCGGCTCGGCGCCGGTTTGCGCGCGGCGCGACTTGGCCTGAATGATGCCCAAGATGCGGTCCGAATCGCGCACCGACGACACTTCCGGATTGGTCACGATGATCGCTTCGTCGGCGAACGTCAAGGCCATCAGCGCGCCGTGCTCGATGCCGGCCGGCGAATCGCAGATGATATATTCGAAACCCATGTTGACCAGATCGTTGAGCACGCGCTCCACGCCTTCTTCGGACAGGGCGTCCTTGTCGCGCGTTTGCGAGGCCGGCAAAATGAACAGGTTGTCGCAGTGCTTGTCCTTGATCAGCGCCTGGTTCAGCGATGCTTCGCCGTTGATGACGTTGATGAGGTCATACACCACGCGCCGCTCGCAGCCCATGATCAAGTCCAGGTTGCGCAGGCCGACGTCAAAGTCGAGTACCGCAGTCTTGTGGCCGCGCATGGCCAGGCCAGTGGAAAAACTGGCGCTGGAAGTGGTTTTTCCGACGCCGCCCTTGCCGGACGTCACAACAATAATTCTTGCCACAGATAAATCCTTTATGAAATCTCGGATCAGGCGCGGTTAGCCGGACTGAGCGATAGTATATCGATCCGGCCGCCGATCAAGCGAATTTGCGCCGGCTGGCGAGCCAGCGTTGGCGGGAAGCCCTCGTCGAAGGTGCGGTAGACGCCGGCGATGGACACCAGCTCCGGCTGCATCGACAAAGCGAAAATGCGGGCATCGGCATTGCCGGAGGCGCCGGCCAGGGCGCGTCCGTTGAGGGCCGCGTAGATATGGATGCTGCCGTCGGCGATGACTTCGGCGCCATTGTTGACGGTCGCGGTAATGATCAGGTCGCAGCCGCGCGCATACACGCGCTGGCCGGCGCGCACCGGGGTGTCGATAATCATGGTGCCGGGGGTGAGCACGGCGGTGGCGGGCGCCGCCACCGGTGCGGACACCGCGGCTGGCGGGGCCGGGATCGGCGCCGGCGCTGCCATCAGGGCGGCCGGTGCTTCCGATTCTTCGCGCGGCTTGATGCCCGATACGCCGTCGTCGAGCGAGAGGCCGTGGGCGCGGATTGCATCGCCCATCAGGCTGGTGGCGCCGCGCACGGCGACCGCGTTCAGACGGTATTTTTTCAGGACCGCGACCAGCTTGTCCCACTCGATGACGGGCGCGATTTCGGCGATCGTGGTGACGTCGATCACGGCGAATTCGTCTTCGAAGAAATCGGCCACGCCGCCCGTCATTTGCTTGAGGGCCGCGTCGATTGCCAGCGGGTCGGCCGAGTACAAGATCGTGGAGATCGCGACGACGGTGGAGATCTTGATTTCGATGGGCAGTTGGGACGGGCTTTTGAGCATAAACGGATCGTGAGATATGGGCTAACATCGCCCAAAGTGGCGCAGAACTCGTGCATTCTACTTTGAAAATTGCTGGATGGGGAGTATCGGGATGAATGTTCCGCGAGGCAATAAATTCAGGCCTGGAAGAATGGTGTAAATGGTTTGCCTGGTTGGAAACGGAAGGAGCCGGGAACCGGTGCAGGGGGAGCTGGGAAGCGGGAAGGGCGGTCAGTGGGCTTGCATGAGCAGTATTTTTGGCAATGGCAGGAGTGGCGGCAGCAGCATCGCGAACATGCGCAATACCCACCCATCGTCCTCGCGTTCGCGAGGACGATGTAGTTAACTATTTCGATGTAGCGCCTTATTTCGATGCGAGCAATTATTTATTTGCGATTTGTACAGTGCGCATATCAAACACTGCTCAAACACGCATCCGGTGCGCTGCCGCCACCATGTTCGCCAGGGCCGTTTCCGTCTCCGCCCACCCGCGCGTTTTCAGCCCGCAATCGGGATTGACCCACAGCTGCGCCTTCGGTATCACCAGCGCCGCCTTGCGCAGCAGCCGCTCCATCTCGTCCACCCCCGGCACGCGTGGCGAATGAATGTCGTACACCCCCGGCCCGATCTCGTTCGGATACTGAAACTTGCCGAACCCGTCGAGCAATTCCATGTCCGAGCGGCTCGTTTCGATCGTGATCACGTCGGCGTCGAGCTCTGCGATCTGCGGCAAAATGTCGTTGAACTCGGCGTAGCACATATGGGTGTGGATCTGCGTCGCGTCGCGCGCAATGCTCGCCGTGATGCGAAACGCGCGCGTGGCCCACGCCAGGTACTCGTCCCAGCGCGCGCGCCGCAGCGGCAAACCCTCGCGCAGCGCCGGCTCGTCGATCTGGATGATGCCGATGCCGGCGCGCTCCAGGTCCCCCACCTCGGCGCGCATGGCCAGCGCGATCTGCAGCGCCGTCAGCGAGCGCGGCTGGTCGTCGCGCACGAACGACCATTGCAGGATCGTCACCGGCCCGGTCAGCATGCCCTTGACCGGCTTGTGCGTCACGCTTTGCGCATGTACGGTCCAGGCCACCGTCATCGGCCCCGGGCGCGCCACATCGCCAAAAATGACTGGTGGCTTGACGCAGCGCGATCCGTACGACTGCACCCAGCCAAAGCGGGTAAAGGCAAAGCCGTCCAGCTGCTCGCCGAAATACTCGACCATGTCGTTGCGCTCGGCCTCGCCGTGCACCAGCACATCGAGCCCCAGCGCTTCCTGGCGCTTGACGGCGTCGCTGATTTCGGCGCGCATCGCGCTGTCGTAATCGACGGCGCTGACCGTGCCGCCCTTCCAGCCGGCGCGCGCGGCGCGAATTGCCGCTGTCTGCGGGAACGAGCCAATGGTGGTCGTCGGAAAATCAGGCAGGCGCAGGCGCGCGCGCTGCACCGCCTGGCGCTGCGCAAAGGGCGAACGGCGGCGGTCGGCGTCAAGCCCGAGCGTGCCGAGCGCCTGCGCAACAGCATCGCTGTGGACGCGTTTGCTGCGCGCGCGGCTGGCGAGCGCTTCACGGGCGGCGCTCAAGGCTGTGGCCGCATCGGCGCCGTCGCCCGTCAGCGCCGCCTTCAGCGCGGCCAGTTCCTGCAGCTTTTCGTCGGCAAACGCCATCCACGACAGCAGCTCGGCGTCCAGATCGCTCTCGCCCGCCAGGCTGAACGGCACGTGCAGCAGCGAACACGACGGCGCGAGCCACAGTTGACCGCCGCGGCGCTCAAGCAGCGGCTGCAGCACGCTGATGGCCTGGTCCAGGTCGGTGCGCCAGATATTGCGCCCATCCACAATGCCAACCGACAGTATTTTGGGCACCGGCAACCAGTCGCACACGCTGACCAGCTCGTGGCGCGCGCGCACGCCGTCGACATGCAGGCCGGCCACCGGCAGGCGGCACGCCAGGCTCAGGTTTTCTTCCAATGGCGAAAAATACGTCGCCAGCATCAACTGCGCGCCGGACTGGCTCAGTTGCCAGTAGCACGGCTCAAAGGCGTTGCGCCAGCTGGCGGGCAAGTCCAGGCCCAGGATCGGCTCGTCGAGCTGCACCCAGTCGGCGCCCGCGTTTTTCAGTTGCGAGAGCAGCGCGCAGTAGGCGGGCAGCAGCTTGCCCAGCAGGTCGAGCCGGTCGCAGGCGCCATCCTTGGCCTTGCCCAGCCATAAGAAGGTCAGCGGCCCGATCAGCGCCACCTTGACCGCGTGGCCGAGGGCCCGCGCTTCGGCGACTTCGGCCAGCAGGCGCCGGGCGTCCAGCGTAAAGGTCGTGGCGCCGGAAAACTCGGGCACCAGGTAGTGATAATTGGTGTCGAACCATTTCGTCATGTCCAGCGCGTGGCCGCTGTGGGCGCGGCCGCAGCAATCCGAATCATGCTCGCGAGCGCCGCGCGCCATGGCAAAGTAACGCTCCAGGGCGGTGTCGCCGCCGTCAAAGCCAAAGCGCTCTGGCTCGCAGCCGAACAGCTGGATATGATTGGCCACTTGGTCGTAGAACGCAAAGTCACCCACGGTGACCAGCGCGAGGCCGGCTGCCGCCTGCTGCTGCCAGTGGCGCTGGCGCAGCAGGCGGCCCGTTTCTTCCAGTGCAGCGGCGTCGCTGGCGCCGCGCCAGAACGATTCGAGCGCTGTTTTCAGTTCGCGGCGCGCGCCGATGCGGGGAAAGCCGAGTGTGTGGGTGTGGATGGTAGGCATGGTGTCATTGGCATGTAGTTATCAATGACTAAAGTGTGGTGCAAACGGGCGTATAATCAAAACGAAAGTTTTTGTGCGTCACCATGAAAAGGATTAATACACCCGCATGCTTGAGCTTCGCCATCTCCGTACCTTGAGTGCCTTGCAGTCAGCCGGCAGCCTGGTGCGCGCCGCCCAGTTGCTGAACTTGACGCAGTCGGCGCTGTCGCATCAGATCAAGCTGATGGAAGAGCGCTACGGCGCCCCGCTGTTTGAGCGCAAATCCGTGCCGATCGCCTTTACCGCCACCGGCGCGCGCCTGCTGGCGCTGGCCGGCACCGTGCTGCCCGCAGTTGAGCAGGCCGAACGCGACGTGGCGCGCCTGTCGCAGGGCGACCAGGGCCAGTTGCGCGTGGCGCTGGAGTGCCACACCTGCTTTGACTGGCTGATGCCGGTGATGGATGCCTTCCGCCAGCGCTGGCCCGAGGTCGAGATCGACCTGGTGTCCGGCTTCCATAGCGACCCGGTCGAGTTGCTGCGCTCCGGCGAGGCCGACCTGGTCATCGGTTCGGCCTGTGGCCCCGGATTCACTGTATTCCCCTTGTTCCGCTTTGAAATCCTGGTGTTGCTGGCGCAAAAGCACCGCCTGGCCGCGCAGCGCCGCCTGGAGGCTGCCGACCTGGAAGGCGAAACCGTCATCACTTACCCGGTTCCTGAGGAGCGCATCGACCTGATCCGCGAAGTGCTGCGTCCAGCGGGCGTGCGCTTCGAGCGCCGCACGGCCGAACTGACGGTGGCCATTTTGCAGTTGGTAGCGAGCCGGCGCGGGGTGGCGGCGCTGCCCAACTGGGCCATCAAGAATTACGTCGACTACGATTACGTGCTGGCCAAGCCGATCGGCGCCAATGGCCTGTGGAGCGACGCTTTTGTTTCCGTGCCGCCCGCCCTGGCGTCCAAAGCCTTTGTTGCCGACTTCGTCAGCGTGATCCGCGAACAATGCGCGCGCACGCTCGACGGCATTCAATTGCTCAGTTAGGGGTTTCGCGCAAGCACTTTGCGCAATAAGCACGATCGTTCTTGAATGAATATGCTGATAAGATTGATTTTGATCAAACGTAGGGCGTGCGCTGAAACCTAATATAGCGGACTTTGTTGCGCGAGTTGGCGTCTAAGTCTGGTAGTCCGATAGAGGAACACATGTTTTCAGCAGCAGACATCACCCCGTTTTTCCCCCGGCCACCGTCGCAATCCGGCGCTGGCCTGAGGCGAGCGACCATGGCCCGGCCGACCCCGGATTGCCTGGCAACGCGAAATTGCAGCACCCAGGCAGTGCCGACGCAGTAACTTATTGTGTATGGCCGCCCGCCGCCCGTCCGGGCAGCAGGCGGCACAATTGAAACCACGCTGGCCCTGGCGGCCGGCACATCGGAGATTCACATGGAAGACGTCGTAATCGTGGCCGCTGGCCGTACCGCAGTTGGTAAATTTGGCGGTGCACTGGCAAAAATCCCTGCTGCCGAACTGGGCGCCCACGTCATCAAGCATTTGCTGGCAAAAATCGGCCTGGACGGCGCCAGCGTCAATGAAGTCATCATGGGCCAGGTGCTCACCGCCGGCGCCGGCCAGAACCCTGCGCGCCAGGCCGTCATCAAGGCGGGCTTGCCGGACATGGTTCCCGCCTTCACCGTCGGCAAGGTGTGCGGCAGCGGCCTGAAGGCCACCCACCTGGCCGCCCAGGCCATCAAGTGCGGCGACGCCGACATCATCATCGCCGGCGGCCAGGAAAACATGAGCGCCTCGCCGCACGTGCTGCCAGGTTCGCGCGACGGTTTCCGCATGGGCGAAGCCAAGCTGGTCGACACCATGATCGTCGACGGCCTGTGGGACGTCTACAACCAGTACCACATGGGCATCACGGCTGAAAACGTCGCGAAAAAATACGATGTGTCGCGCGCCGCGCAAGATGAATTCGCGCTGCAGTCGCAGCTCAAGGCCGAGGCCGCGCAAAAGGCTGGCAAATTCAAGGATGAAATCATTCCTCTGGAAATTCCGTCCAAAAAAGGCGCCATCGTCTTCGATACCGACGAGTATCCAAAGCATGGCAGCACGCTCGAGTCGCTCGCATCGCTGCGCCCGGCGTTCAACAAGGACGGCAGCGTCACGGCCGGCAACGCGTCGGGCTTGAACGACGGCGCCGCCGCCGTCATCATGATGTCCGCCTCCAAGGCCAAGGAACTGGGTTTGACGCCGCTGGCGCGCATCAAGGCGTACTCGTCGGCCGGGCTGGACCCGACCATCATGGGCATGGGCCCCGTGTCGGCCACCAAGCTGTGCCTGCAAAAGGCTGGCTGGAAGCACGAAGACGTGGACCTGATGGAAATTAACGAAGCGTTCGCCGCGCAAGCCATTGCCGTCAACAAGGAAATGGGCTGGGATACCAGCAAGATCAACGTCAACGGCGGCGCCATTGCGCTGGGCCACCCGATCGGCGCATCCGGCGCGCGCGTGCTAGTCACGCTGCTGCACGAAATGATTCGCCGCGATGCCAAGCGCGGGCTGGCCAGCCTGTGCATCGGCGGCGGCATGGGCGTGGCGCTGGCAGTCGAGCGCGATTGAACAAGCAACTTAGTGTAAAACTACAAGTAGTTTTGGTTGGCAATTGGTAGAAAACAACAGGAGAAGACAATGGCTAGAGTTGCATTAGTAACCGGCGGTATGGGCGGTTTGGGTGAAGCTGTCTGCATCAAGCTCGCGGCGCTGGGCTACAGGGTCGTGACGACCTACTCCCCTGGCAACACGAAGGTGGACAGCTGGCTGGCCACGACCAAGGACATGGGCTTCGACTTCAAGGCCTATGAGTGCGATGTGGCCGACTACGATTCGGCGCAGGCGTGCATCGCCAAGATCCAGGACGAAGTCGGCCTGGTCGACGTGCTGGTCAACAACGCCGGCATCACGCGCGACATGACGTTCAAAAAAATGGACAAGCCGAACTGGGACCTGGTCATGGCGACCAACCTCGATTCCGTGTTTAACATGACCAAGCCGGTATGCGATGGCATGGTTGAGCGCGGCTGGGGCCGGATCATCAATATTTCGTCGGTCAACGGGCAGAAGGGCGCCTTCGGCCAGACCAACTATTCCGCGGCCAAGGCCGGCATGCACGGCTTCACCAAGGCGCTGGCGCTGGAAGTGGCGCGCAAAGGCGTGACCGTCAACACCATTTCGCCAGGCTACATCGGCACCAAGATGGTCATGGAGATTCCGAAGGAAGTGTTGGACAGCAAGATCATCCCGCAAATTCCGATGGCGCGTTTGGGCAAGCCGGAAGAAGTTGCTGGTCTGGTCGCGTACTTGTCGTCCGATGAAGCCGCTTTCGTCACTGGCGCCAACATCGCCATCAACGGCGGGCAGCACATGTCGTAAATGGTCGATGGAATACGCGCGTATTCCATCATTCCACGTAGGGCGGAAAAGCTCCGGGCTCTGAGTTCCCCTCGCATTCCGCCATGCATGCGTCAACGCGACGCGAACATGGCGGAATGCGAGGGGAACTCAGAGCCCGGAGCTTTTCCGCCCTACGATTTCACGCCCTACTGTTCTATTCATCGGAGACCTGTTCTTGAACCTGATTTTTCGCACTGCGTCGGCGGCCGACATCCCCGCCATGTCGGCAATCCGCCTCGCCGTCACCGAAAACCGCCTCTCCGATCCATCGCGCATCACCCCGGCCATGTACCACGACTACCTCGACCGGCTCGGCAAGAGCTGGGTCTGCGAAGCTGACGGCGTCATCGCCGGCTTTGCCGCCGCCGACAAGACCGACGGCTCCATCTGGGCGCTGTTCGTCAGCCCCGGGCACGAAGGCCACGGCATCGGCAAGCGCCTGCTAGCGCTGATGGCCGATTACCTGTTTGTCCTCGGCCACGATAGAGCCGTCCTCACCACCAGCGCCGACACGCGCGCCGATACGTTTTACGCGTCACAGGGATGGGAACGTGGGAAAATGAAGAACGACGTCGACGTCCACTATTCTCTTTCCAAGCCGCGGGAGCCTTCCCATGTTCACCCTGCCTAAAGGCGGCCTTGCCCTCGCCGCCCTCGACGAACAATTGCTCCAGCCTGGCGTGAAAGGCTTGCCCATCACCGAGCCGCTGCGCCAGGGTGCGATCGGCGTGCAAGGCTGGAACATCCTGCGCGCCGACACCAGCTTCCCGGTCGCCGTCCTCAAGACATCTGCCCTGCGCCACAACCTCGACTGGATGCGCGAGTTTTGCGCCCGCTACGGCGTCATGCTTGCCCCGCACGGCAAAACTACAATGTGCCCGCAGCTGTTCGGCGCCCAGCTTGCCAACGGCGCCTGGGGCATGACGCTGGCCACCACCACCCAGGTGCTGCTGGCGCACCGCTTTGGCGTGCGCCGCGTGCTGCTGGCCAACCAGCTGGTGGCCAGGGCCGACATCGACAGCGTGCTGCGCCTGCTGCGCGAGGACCCCGATTTCGAGTGCTTTGCGCTGGCCGATTCGCCCGCCGGCGTGCAGCGCCTGGCAGCGGCCGTGGCCGCCCATCCGCTGCCAAGGCCGCTGTCGCTGCTGGTCGAAATGGGCATCGCCGGCAAGCGCGCCGGCTGCCGCAGCATGGACGACGCGATGGCCGTGGCGCGCGCGATCGCCGCCGCGCCGGGCCTGCAACTGGCCGGCATCGAGGGCTACGAAGGCTTGCTGGTTTCGCGTGAGCGCCGCGCCGACGTGCTGGCGGTCGACGCCTTTGTGGCGCAGCTGGTGGCGCTGCTGCGCGAGGCCGACAACGAACGTTTGTTCGGCGGCGACGCCATTGTGCTCTCGGCCGGCGGCTCGGCCTACTTCGACCTGGTCGCGCGCGGCTTTGCCGGCGTGCAGGGCGCTTCGCTGCCCGTCACGCCCATATTGCGCAGCGGCTGCTACCTGACCAGCGACCACGGTTCCTACCAGCGCCTGCTGGCTGAACTGGGCGAGCGCGAAGCGCTGGCCGATGGCCTGCAAGGCGCGCTGGAAGTGTGGAGCATGGTGCAGTCGCGCCCCGAACCGACGCTGGCCATTCTCACCATGGGCAAGCGCGACGCCTCGTATGATGTGGAGCTGCCCATCGGGCTGGTGTCGCACCGGCCCGGGCCCGGCCTGCCGCAAGCGCTGCCGGCCGGCTGCGCCATCGTCAAGATGAACGACCAGCACGCGTACCTGCAGCTCAGCGCCGGCCACGCCATCTGCGACACGCTGGCCGTGGGCGACCTGGTCGGCTGCGGCATTTCGCACCCGTGCACCACCTTCGACAAGTGGCCGCTGCTGCTCGCCGTCGACGACACCTACAACGTGCGCTATGGCGTGAACACCTTCTTTTAGTACGCTACAATTTGCGTCTGCCACCCTGTGAAAGAGTCCATGTCCGCCACCTTGCCCGCCCTGTTCGCGCCCATCGCACCGCTACGGCATGGCATGCTCGAGGTGGACGACGTGCATACCCTCTACTGGGAAGAAGTGGGCAACCCGGCCGGCATTCCGGTCGTGTTCCTGCATGGCGGGCCGGGCGCCGGGCTGTCGCCGCAGCACCGCCGCTTTTTCGATCCGCAACACTACCGCGTGATTTTGTTCGACCAGCGCGGCGCCGGCAAGTCCACGCCGCTGGGCGAGTGGCGCAACAACACCACCCAGCTACTGGTGCAAGACATTGAAACGCTGCGCGTCAAGTTCGGCGTCGAGCAGTGGCTGGTGTTCGGCGGCTCGTGGGGTTCGACGCTGGCGCTGGCTTACGGCCAGGCCCATCCCGAGCGCTGCCTGGGCTTCATCCTGCGCGGGATCTTCCTGTGCACCGCCGCTGAAATCGACTGGTTCCTGCACGGCGTGCGCTGGTTCTACCCGGAGCTGTACGACGAATTCGTGGCGCCCATTCCCGAAGCCGAGCGCGGCGACCTGCTCAAGGCCTACACCAGCCGCATGCTGTGCCACGACCCGGCCGTCTACTGGCCCGCCGCGCGCGCCTGGAGCCGCTTCGAGGGCCGCCGCGTGTTCCTGCTGCCCCAGCCCGAAGAATTGGCGTCCGACACGCTCGATCTGGGCGTGGGCCGGCTCGAATCGCACTACATGGCCAACCTTGCCTTCCTCGAAGAAGACCAACTGGTGCGCGACGTGGGCCGTATCGCGCACCTGCCGGCGGTGATCGTGCAGGGCCGCTACGACGTGATCTGCCCGCCGCTGTCGGCGTATCGGCTGCACCAGGCCTGGCCCGGCTCGCGGCTGAACATGATTGCCGACGCCGGCCATGGCGCGCTTGAAAAGGGCATTTCGGGCGCGCTGGTGGCGGCCACCGAGCAGTTCAGGCGCGGCCGCGCATTTGACTAACAAACCGCTTGCGGTGCGCCCTGATACACTAACGCCCTCATTGTTCAAACAGAGCCGCAGGCATTACCATGAATATCCAGATTAGCGATATCGGCCACGTGATCCAGCTGGCCATCGCTCCCGTTTTTTTGCTCACCGGCGTGTGCACCATGCTGATGGTACTGACCAACCGTCTGGCGCGCATCATCGACCGTACCCGCACGCTCGAAGACCGGCTCGACATCGCCTACCATGAAGCCTACATGGGGGAGCTGGACGTCCTCTACAGGCGCTGGCACCTGATCAACTTCGCCATTGCGCTGTCGACCGCTTGCGGGCTGGTGATCTGCCTTGTCATTGCGCTGCTGTTTTTGGGCGACACCACCAACCTGCCGCTGGACCGCTACATCGCGGCCCTGTTCGTGGGTGGCATGATCACGCTGATCGGCAGCTTTGTGTACCTGCTGCGCGAAATTTTCGTCGCCTCCAAGACCCAGCGTTCGCGCCGCCACGTGCGCGCCGCCAACTGAAAAAGACCGAGTACCTTATGCACGACTACAAACGACCACCCACACTGCACCGCTACGCGCCGCGCGCCGAACTCGAACTTGCGCTCACGGCCGGGCAGTTCCGCCTGGTCCCGACCAACAACTGCCTGACGCTGTCGTTCTCGCAGGTGTGGGACAAGGCGCTGTTCGATCTGCTCGCGCCGGCCGACTGCTGCCTGGTCATCCACAACAGCGAAGAATTCGGCGAGCGGCTGCACCGCGCGGTGCAGCGCACGCTTCCAAGCTGGGCGGGAATCGATGGCGCGGTCGAATACGGCGTGCGCGCCGCGCTCGGCGCCGCCTTCACCAAGACCAGCGCCGAAGCGCATGAGCAGGAGTGGCAGTTCGCCTGGCGCGCCATGGCGCCGCAAATGAGCCTCAATCCGGTCACGGTCAAGATCGGCAGCATCGAGAGCTTTGCAGAACTGCGCGAGCGCGACTTTTACGCCGCTTGAGCTTATTCCGGCGCCTGGTCGAGCCGCTCGAGTACTGCCTTCATCATGCGCTCGATGTCGCGCCGGATGATGTTTGAGCCGAGCATGCCGGGAACGTAAAACTTGGGCACCATCTTGCCCGTGTAGGCCACGCGCGTGCCGCCATCCGGCAGCGCGGTCAACTCCCAGCGGCAGGAATAAACTTTCATGTCGCCCGTCACCAGGCTGATGTCGATCGCCGACATCGGTTCCTCGGTCGCCTGCACCACCAGGTGAATCGGGCGCGTGAGGAACAGGAAGCGCGCCACCCCCGCCTGTTCGATAATGGCCCGGTTGCCGGTGCGCGACATCACCTTGTTCTTTTTCAGGTCGGGCACAAACTCCGGCATGGATTCGTAATCGGTAAGCACCTTCCAGACGTGCGCGGGAGAGGTTTTTACCGTGCCGCTGGCGGCCACCTCGAACACTTGCTCGCCCGCCGCGTCCACGCGCGTGACGAGGACCTCGGGCAGCACCGGCTGCGCCATGGCCGGCATGGCGAGGACGAACAGCAGGCAGAGAAGGGTACGAGTCAGCATGGCCTCAGACTACGGTAAAGGCCGCACGCTGACAAGCGCGTGGCGCAGCAAGCGTGCGCGCCCTGTTGTGACCTTATTGACATGCTTGTCATGAAGGTCACGCCGGCTGCCAGAGGCGGCAATAAATTAGAACCCTGTGTCTACAGAAGTAGGTTTTAATGCTGGATCGTCGATTCAACCTATAACTACAATGACCACACAAGCCTACCCCCACTTGCTCGCTCCCCTCGACCTGGGTTTTACCACCTTGCGCAATCGCGTCATCATGGGATCGATGCACACGGGCCTGGAAGACCGCTTCTTCAATTACGGCAAACTGGCCGAGTTCTATCGCGAGCGGGCCAAGGGCGGCGTGGGACTGATCGTCACCGGCGGCATCTCGCCCAACCGCCAGGGCTGGCTGCTGCCCTTCGGCGGCACGCTCAACTTCATCGGCGACGTCTATAACCATCGCCGCGTCACCAAGGCCGTGCACGAAGAAGGCGGCAAGATCCTGATGCAGATTTTGCACTCCGGCCGCTACGGCTACCAGCCGTTCGTGGTGTCGGCCTCCGGCGTCAAGTCGCCGATCTCCAAGTTCAAGCCGAAGGCGCTCACCGAAGCGGGCATCGAAACGACCATCAAGGATTACGCACGCTGCGCCAAGCTGGCAAAGATGGCCGGCTACGACGGCATTGAAGTGATGGGCAGCGAAGGCTACCTGCTCAACCAGTTCCTGTGCGGACGCACCAACCTGCGCCAGGATCGCTGGGGTGGCTCGATCGAGAACCGCATGCGCCTGCCGGTCGAAATCATCAAGCGGATCCGCAAGGCGGTGGGCAATGACTTCATCATCATGTACCGCCATTCGCTGCTCGATCTGGTCGAAGGCGGCAACACCTGGGAAGAAGTGGTCACGGTGGCGCATGCGCTCGAGCAGGCCGGCGTCACCATCCTCAATACCGGCATCGGCTGGCATGAGGCGCGCGTGCCAACCATTGTCACCTCGGTTCCGCGCGCGGCCTTTGCCAGCGTGGCGGGGCGCCTGCGGCGCGAAGTGAAAATTCCGGTAGTCGCCTCCAACCGCATCAACATGCCGTATGAAGCGAACGACATCATCGAACGCGGCGACGCCGACATGGTATCGATGGCGCGCCCCTTCCTGGCCGATGCCAATTTCGTCATCAAGGCCGCGCAAGGCCGCGCCGACGAAATCAACACCTGCATCGGCTGCAACCAGGCCTGCCTGGACCACACTTTTTCAAACAAGCGCGCCAGCTGCCTGGTCAACCCGCGCGCCTGCCACGAAACGGAGCTGGTGTACGCCAAGGCGGCCCGTGCGCGCAAGGTGGCCGTGGTCGGCGCCGGGCCTGCCGGCCTGTCGGCCGCCACCGTGGCGGCCGAATGCGGGCACCAGGTCACGCTGTTCGACTCGAGCGACAGCGTGGGCGGGCAGTTCAAAATCGCCATGCAAATCCCGGGCAAGGAGGAATTTAGCGAAACGATCCGCTACTTCAGCCGCAAGCTGGAGCTGACCGGGGTCGACGTTCGCCTGGGCCGGCGCGTCACGCGCGAAGAGCTGCTGGCCGGCGGGTATGACGACGTGATCGTCGCCACCGGCATCAAGGTGCGCATGCCGCCGATCGCGGGCATCGGGCATCCCAAGGTGCTGTCGTATATCGACGTGCTGCAAAAGAAGGTCGCGGTCGGCAAGCGCGTGGCCATCATCGGGGCCGGCGGGATCGGTTTTGACGTGGGCGAATACCTGCTGCACAATCCCGCCCACCCGCTGCCGGTGCCGGTGGCCGAATGGTGCGGCGAGTGGGGCGTGGACCTGAACGCCACCACCAGCGGCGGCCTGGTCAAGGCTGTGGATGCGGAACCTGTGCGCCAGATTTTCCTCATGCAGCGCAAGGCCAGCAAGCTGGGAGCGGGCCTGGGCAAGACATCGGGCTGGGTGCACCGCGCCACGCTCAATCGCAATGGCGTGGTAATGATGGCCGGGGTCACGTACGACAAGATTGATGACCAGGGCATCCATGTGACGGTGGGCGGCGAGGCGCGCCTGATCGTCGTCGACCATGTCGTCATCTGCGCCGGCCAGGACAGCCTGACCGAACTGATGCCGCCGGAAGGCACCACCGGCGGGCCGCGCTTTCACAAGATCGGCGGCGCCGCGCTGGCGGCCGAACTGGACGCCAAGCGCGCCATCAAGGAAGGTGCGCAGCTGGCGGTGAGCTTGTAGATTGCGCTGGGGGCACGAGAACGATGTAACTCGGCTGCCTGGCTTTACCCGCGGTTTTTTCGGGACTGGGCGTAGGTCGGATTGCGCTTACGCTTATCCGACCTACGCTCCTCACGACTTGCAGGCGCCTCACCAACCCAATTTACTTCTTGCGTACCACAACGCAGCCAATCGAATACCCCGCCCCGAACGAGCAGATTACCCCGTGCGCGCCGGCCGGCATGTCGTCCTGGTACTTGTGAAAGGCGATGATGGATCCGGCCGACGAGGTGTTGGCATAGGTATCGAGAATCACCGGTGCCTCGGACGGCGCGGCGTCGCGCCCGAGCAGCATGCGCGTGATCAGCAAATTCATGTTCAGGTTGGCCTGGTGCAGCCAGTAGCGCGACACCTGCTCGATCTGCAGTCCGGCCTTGGTGACCGTGTCGCGAATCATCTCGGCGGCCATCGGACACACTTCCTTGAACACCTTGCGGCCCTGCTGGCGAAACAGCTTGTCCGGCTTGCCCACGCCCGCTTCGTCGAAACGGTTCATGAAGCCGAAGTTGTTGCGGATATTGTTGGAAAATTTGGTCTTGAGCTTCGATTCGAGGATCTCGAACTGGTGCGCGCTGGTGGCCGTGTCGGCCGCCTCGATGACGATCGCGGTGCAGGCGTCGCCAAAAATGAAGTGGCTGTCGCGGTCGCGAAAGTTCAAGTGGCCGCTGGTGATCTCGGGATTGAGCACCAGCACCGCGCGCGCCTGCCCGCTTTGCACCGCCGCCATCGCGGTCTGGATGCCGAAGGTGGCCGAGGAACAGGCCACGTTCATGTCAAAGCCGTAGCCGTCGATGCCCAGCGCGTCCTGCACTTCGACCGCCATGGCCGGGTAGGCGCGCTGCAGGTTGCTGCAGGCAACGAGCACCATGTCGATGTCGGCCGCCGTGCGGCCGGCCCGTGCCAGCGCTTCGCGCGCCGCCGCCACGCACATTTCAGCCTGCAGCGACAAGACCTCGTCGCCCCGCTCTGCAATGCGCGCCGTCATGCGGGCCGGGTCCAGGATGCCGCTCTTTTCCATCACGTAGCGCGACTTGATGCCCGACGCTTTTTCAATGAAGCCGGCGCTCGAGCCTTCGATCGCGGCCAGTTCTCCGGCCGCGATGGCCACCGCATTGTCGGCATTATAGTGTTCGGCGTAAGCGTTAAAGGCGACGACCAATTCTTCGTTCGAGATCGAATCGGCTGGCGTGAAAAGGCCAGTGCCACTAATGACGACTTGTTTCATAGCAAACTTTCAAATGGGATAAAGCCGGGCTGCCCCGGCACACCTGATTCTACACAATGGCGGGGGCAGGGCGGCAAAAGCGGCGCTATAAGGGCTTAAGGTTTGAGCGGCGCCTTGTCGACGTGGGCGATGGCGCCGCGCGCAGCGCCGTGCGAGAGCTGCATTGGCAAGCCCTTGAGGTGGTTGATTGCCTGGCGCAGCTGGAAGTCGTCGGCGCTGCCGTATTCGAGCACCTTGCGCCCGCGCTCGGCGGCCACGACGCGCATCTGTTCTTCGAGTTCGTCGTTGGCGTTTTTCGCCTCTTCCTTGTCGCGATCATTGGACAAGTGTTTTTCAAGGTCCGCTTCGCGCATGCGCAAGCCGTTCATGCCGTCGCCGTCGGCGTTTTCATCGACCAGAAAGTCGGGCACGATGCCCTTGGCCTGGATCGAGCGCCCCAGCGGGGTGTAGTAGCGCGCCGTGGTCAGCTTGACGGCGGTGTCGTTCGAGATCGGCCGGATGGTCTGCACCGAGCCCTTGCCGAAAGTGCGGCTGCCGATGATGGCGGCGCGCTTGTAGTCCTGCAGCGCGCCGGCCACGATTTCGGACGCCGAGGCCGAACCGGTATTGACCAGCACCACCATCGGGATTTTTTTCAGCGCCGCCGGCAGGCGCGCCAGCGCATCGCTGTCGCTGCGCAGCGCATAGTGTTCCGGGGTGCCGTAAAAACGCTCCTTGGAGCTGGCCAGCTGGCCGTTGGTGGAAACGATTTCCGCATCCTTGGGCAAAAACGCGGCCGACACGCCAATGGCGCCTTGCAGCAGGCCGCCGGGGTCGTTGCGCAGGTCCAGCACCAGACCCTTGAGCTGCGGGTCCTGCTTGTACAGCGCGCTGATCTTGGCCGCCATGTCGTCCAGCGTGGGTTCCTGGAACTGCGAGATGCGCAGCCACGCATAGCCCGGTTCGACGATGCCCCCCTTGACGCTTTTCTGGACGATCTGCTGGCGTACGATGGCAAACTCGAGCGGCGCCGGCGCATCCTTGCGCACGATCGTCAGCACCACCTCGGTATTTGGTTCGCCGCGCATTTTTTTCACGGCTTCGTCGATCGGCAGGCCCAGTACCGGCGTATTGTCGATGCGCGAAATCAGGTCGCCCGCCTTGATGCCGGCGCGGTAGGCCGGCGAATCCTCGATCGGGGTGACGATCTTGATGTAGCCCTCATCGCTGGGGCCAATTTCGATGCCCAGGCCGACAAACTTGCCCTCGGTGCCTTCGCGCAGCTCGCGGTAGGCTTTCTGGTCCAGGTAGGCCGAATGCGGGTCGAGCGAGGCGACCATGCCGGAAATGGCGTCGGTGAGCAGCTTTTTATCCTGCACCGATTCCACGTAGTCGCTCTTGATCAGGCCATACACGTCGGCCAGCTGGCGCAGCTCTTCCATCGGCATCTCGGAGCCGACCGGCTTTTGGGCGATCGCCGAAAACTGCATCGAGACCGCCATGCCGGCGATCAGGCCGATGCCGACCAGGCCGGAATTTTTCAGTGTGCTACCCATCGAATCACCTGCTCGCTGCCAGAAAGTTAAGTTTGCCCGCGCCAAGGGGTGGCGTTGAGTCGAGTATAAACCTGAATCCGGCACGCACGTGTCCAGCGCGCAACTGCCGCCATGCATATACATATGTCTGGCGTGGCAGAGTGTCTCTATTGCCCATCATTCCTGCCAGATTTTGCATCTGGCAGCGTAAAAAGCGCGTTCGCGCGAGCGCGCGCCTGAGGCATGGCGCTAGAATGTCGCGACTACAACTTTTCCAAGCGGCAGTCTGAGTTGCCGTGCACCAGCATCCAATCATTCATCAAGAGCATCGTACCCAAAAGGAACATTGTGAACCGCTACCTCCTCTCTACCCTGACCCTGAGCCTGATGACGGCCTTTGCCGGCGCCGCCGAACCGGTTGCCGCGGCGGCCAAGGCGCCGCTGTCGGGCATCGACAGCCAGCACATCGACCCGACCGTGCGCATCCAGGACGATTTTTTCTCGCACATCAACGGCAAGTGGATCAAGAACACGGAGATCCCGGCCGACAAGTCGAGCTGGGGTTCGTTCGGCAAGCTGGCCGACGACACCCAGCCGCAGGTACGCGCCATCATTGAAGCGGCGCAGGCCGACAAGACCCAGAAGGCCGGCTCCGAAGCGCGCAAGATCGGCGACCTGTACGCCAGCTACATGAACGAGAAAAAGCGCGACGCCGCCGGCTACAAGCCGCTCGGCAAAGAGCTGCAGCAAATCCGCGGCATGCGCGACAAAAAGGCAATTCCAGCCATGATCGCGCACCTGACCGAGATCGGCGTCTCGGCCCCTTACCTGGTCTACATCGAACAGGACGGGCGCGAGTCGACCCGCTACACGGCCAGCATCCGCCAGAGCGGCCTGGGACTGCCTGACCGCGACTACTACCTGAAAGCGGACGACGTCAAACTGGCCGACGCCAAGGCCAAGTACGAAACGCTGGTCGCCACCATGCTCGGCATGGTCGGGCGCAAGGGTGGCGCGGCCGCCGCCAAAGACATCATCGGCCTGGAAACCGAACTGGCCAAGGTCCAGTGGACCAAGGTCGAGAACCGCGATTCGGTCAAGGGCTACAACAAGCTTGCCCTGGCCAAGCTGGGCGAACTGACCCCGGGTTACGACTGGAAGTCGGCGCTGGCCGGCAGCGGCATCGGCGCCAAGGTCGACTACGTCATCGTCAACCAGCCGAGCTACCTGAAGGGCTTTAACGAGGTGCTGGCCAAGACCGACCTGGCAACCTGGAAGTCGTATTTCGAGTGGCAACTGGTGCGCGCCTATGCGCCTTACCTGTCCAAGCCTTTTGTCGATGCGCGGTTCGCGTTTTATGGCACCGCGTTGACCGGCGTGACCGAGAACCGGCCGCTGTGGAAGCGCGGCGTGAGCGTGGTCGAAGGCGCGATGGGCGAAGCGGTCGGCAAGCAGTACGTGCAGCGTCACTTCCCGGCCGAGCGCAAGGCGCGGATGGAAGTGCTGGTCAAGAACCTGCTGGCCGCCTATCGCCAGAGCATCGACACGCTCGACTGGATGAGCGCGGCGACCAAGAAGGAAGCGCAGGACAAGCTGGCCAAGTTCACGCCCAAGATCGGTTATCCGAACAAGTGGCGCGACTACAGCGGCCTGGCCGTCTCGCGCGACGACATCGTGGGCAACATGATGCGCGCCGAGCGCGCCGACTACAGGCGCGAAGTGGCCAAGCTGGGCAAACCGATCGACCGCGAAGAATGGGGTATGACGCCGCAGACGGTGAACGCCTACTACAACCCGGCGATGAATGAAATCGTGTTCCCGGCCTCGATCCTGCAGCCGCCGTTCTTTGACATGACGGCCGACGACGCGGTCAATTACGGCGCCATTGGCGCGGTGATCGGCCACGAGATCAGCCACGGCTTTGACGACGAAGGCAGCCAGTACGACGGCAACGGCAACCTGCGCGACTGGTGGACGGCCGAAGACCGCGCCAAGTTCAAGGCCAAGACCGACATGCTGGTCAAGCAGTACGGCGCCTACGAGCCGCTGCCTGGCTACAAGGTGAATGGCGAACTGACCCTGGGCGAAAACATCGGCGACAATTCGGGCGTGGCCATTGCGTACAAGGCGTACAAGCTGTCGCTGGGCGGGCAGCCGGCGCCGGTGATCCAGGGGCTCACGGGCGACCAGCGCTTCTTCATGGGTTTTGGCCAGGTATGGCGCATCAAGATGCGCGACGCCCAGCAGATCGTGCAGGTCAAGACCGACCCGCACGCCCCGGGCAAGTACCGCGCCAACGGCACCATGATGAACCAGCCGGCGTTTTACGAAGCGTTTGGCGTGAAGCCGGGCGACAAGATGTATCTGGCGCCGAAAGACCGGGCCATCATCTGGTAAGCAGCAATGAGTGACGAAAAGGCCGCGCAAGCGGCCTTTTTTCATACAGTTGTGATTGGGACATGGGGCCGCCCCCACATCGTCTTCGCGTGCGAGGGTGTAGTAAAACGCGTGGAAATCAGGACCGTAGGACCGTAGGACCGTAGGTCGGAAAAGCGTAGGCCTGGGCGGCCCCCTTTTCCGACAGGAGCCGTCGACGGCGCTTGTCGGAATGCGCTTTCGCTTTTCCGACCTACCACTTCTGCTACAGCCGCGTGCGCGAAGTCGATGTTGCAGGCAAAAAAATACCCCCCGCGAGGGAGGTATGAAAAAAGGGCCATGAACTCCCTTTGCTGTTCTGCAGTCCAAAGCCACACCCATCGGCTCCGGCAACATAGGCATTTTGGCACGCCATTCTTATGCCATCCTTAGGATGGCACCCGAAAGCGTGGCGCGGTTGCCGCTTGCCCCCGCGCGCACTTATACTGATCGAGCGCCGGGGTCGATCCGACAGGCGCGCCGTGCCGCGGCCACCGCCGCGTATTTACAAGCCTTACAAAGGACCACTGTGAAACGCTACCTCCTCTCTACCCTGACGCTCAGCCTCATCACCGCATTCGCCGGCGCCGCCGACGCGCCGCCCAAGGCCGCATTGTCGGGCATCGACAGCCAGTACATCGACCCGGCCGTGCGCATCCAGGACGATTTTTTCGATCACCTGAACGGCAAGTGGCTCAAGAACACCGACATCCCGGCCGACAAGGCGCGCTGGGGCGCATTCGACAAGCTGGCCGACGACACCCAGCCGCAAGTGCGCGCCATCATCGAAGCGGCGCAGGCCGACAAGAAAGCCAAGGCCGGCGTCGATGCGCGCAAGATCGGCGACCTGTACGCCAGCTACATGGATGAGAAAAAGCGCGAGCAGCTCGGCTACAAGCCGCTGGCGCGCGAACTGGCCGCCATTCGCGCCATGCGCGACAAAAAAGCCATTCCCGCCCTGATCGCGCACCTGGGAGAAATTGGCGTGACCACGCCGTACGCCGTGGGCGTCGAGCAGGACGGGCGCGAATCGACCCGCTATGCGGTGGGCGTGTACCAGAGCGGCCTGGGCCTGCCGGACCGCGACTATTACCTGAAAAAAGACGACGCCAAGATGGCCGACGCCAAGGCCAAGTACGAAATGCTGGTCGCTGCCATGCTGGGCAAAATCGGCCGCAAGGATGGCCGGGATGCTGCGCGCGCGATCGTGGCGCTGGAAACCGAACTGGCGCAAGCCCAATGGACCAAGGTCGAAAACCGCGATCCCGTCAAGCGCTACAACAAGGTGGCCATTGCCAAGCTGGGCGAGCTGACACCGGGCTACGACTGGAACGGCGCACTGGCCAAGGCGGGCGTGGCCAGCAAGACTGACTACGTGATCGTCAAGCAGCCCAGCTACCTGACGGCCTACAACAGCATGCTGGAAAAAACCGACCTGGCCACCTGGAAGTCGTACTTCGAGTGGCAGCTGGTGCGCCGCTTCGCGCCCTACCTGTCGAAGGACTTCGTGGACACCAGCTTTGCTTTTTACGGCACCACCTTGTCGGGCGTGACGGAGAACCGGCCGCTGTGGAAGCGCGGCGTGAGCGTGGTCGAAGGGGCGATGGGCGAAGCGGTCGGGCGCCAGTACGTGCAGCTGCATTTCCCGGCCGAGCGCAAGGCGCGCATGGAAGTGCTGGTGAAAAACGTGCTCGAAGCGTTCCGCCAAAGCATCGACACGCTCGACTGGATGGGCCCGGCCACCAAGCAGGAAGCGCAAGCCAAGCTGGCCAAGTTTTCGCCCAAAGTGGGCTACCCGAACAAGTGGCGCGACTACAGTGCGCTGAATATCGCACCGGGCGACCTGGTGGGCAACGTGATGCGCGCCTCCGCCTTCGAGTACCAGCGCGGCGTGGCCAAGCTGGGCACGCCGATCGACCGCGAAGAATGGGGCATGACGCCGCAGACCGTGAACGCTTACTACAACCCGGCCAAAAACGAAATCGTGTTCCCGGCCTCGATCCTGCAGCCGCCGTTCTTCGACATGGGCGCCGACGACGCGGTCAACTACGGCGGCATTGGCGCGGTGATCGGCCACGAGATCAGCCACGGCTTTGACGACTCGGGCAGCCAGTACGACGGCGACGGCAACCTGCGCGACTGGTGGACGCAAGACGACCGCGCCAAGTTCAAGGCCAAGGCCGACGTGCTCGTCAAGCAATACGGCGCCTTCGAGCCGCTCCCCGGCTACAAGCTGAACGGCGCACTGACGCTGGGCGAAAACATCGGCGACAATTCCGGGCTGGCGATTGCCTACAAGGCGTACAAGCTGTCGCTGGGCGGCAAGAGCGCACCCGTCATCGACGGCTTGACGGGCGACCAGCGTTTCTTCATGGGCTGGAACCAGGTGTGGCGCGCAAAGATCCGCGACGCCGAGCAGATCAGCCGCATCAAAACCGACACCCATTCTTCGGGCAAGGCGCGCGCCAACGGCACGGTGATGAACCAGCCGGCGTTCTACGAAGCGTTCGGGGTCAAGCAAGGCGACAAGATGTACCTGGCGCCGAGCGAGCGCGTGACGATCTGGTAATCGCCGCAGCGATTGCAAAAAAGGCCACGAAAGTGGCCTTTTTTGCGGGTGCGGCGCAAGTGAACCCATCGTCATCTCCGGTACAATATCTGCACATTTACCACTTGGAATGACTCGATGGAAAGCTTACTCTGGGCAATCGACCTGATCGCCGTCACTTACCTGTGCTACTGGGCGCTCAGGCAAGATAGCCTTCCCGAGGAAGCGCCGCAGCCGCCGGGCGCGCCCAAAGGCAAGAAGTAAGGCATGCGCGACATTTTCTTCCTGGGCATCTTGCCGCTGATGCTGTACGCCATGACGCGCCGCCCCTTCATCGCCCTCGGCATGTGGATCTGGACGGCGATGTTTTTTCCCAATGCCTGGTTGTACGGCTTTGGCAATGCGATCCGCTACAACGTGATTTTCACCGCGGTCGCCATCGGCGGCTACCTGATGACCAAGGACAAGCCGAAAGCCGTTTTCGGCAGCCTGGGCATGCTGATTTTCCTGTTTTTTGCCTGGACGACCCTGTCGACCATCATGACCGAGGGCGCGCCCGAAGTCGCCTGGGAATACTGGTTCCGCTTCCTCAAGATCGTGCTGCTGTTCCTGTTTGTGGTGCTGATCATCGACAAGAAGCTACATATCGACTTTTTCCTGTGGTGCGTGGTGATGTCGATCGGGTTTTTTGGCGGCCTCGAGGCGCTCAAATATATCGCCTCGGGCGGTGGCCACCACATCGAAGGCTTTGCCGGCCATGTGCTGGGCGACCGTAACGAACTCTCGCTCGCCTTCGTGATCACGCTGCCGATCTGTTTTTACCTGCTCCAGCAATATGGCGCCAAGGGCATCGTCATCCGGGTCGGCCTGCTGGGACTGATGGGCCTGCTCGTAACGGCGATTGTCGGCACCCAGTCGCGCGGCGGCTTTGTCGCCCTGATCGGCCTGGGAGCCTATTTTTTCGTCAAGAGCGATCGCAAGATATTGCTCGCCATTATGGTGTGCATCCTGGTGGCGGGCCTGTCCACCATGGTGTCCCAGGAGTGGGTCTCGCGCATGGACACCATCGGCGAGGCCAAGGAAGATGCCTCGTTCATGGGCCGGGTGGTGGCCTGGAAGCTCAGTTTCATCATGGCCGCCCACCATCCGTTTCTGGGCGGCGGCTTCAAGGCGCTGGAAAATCGCGCCGTGTGGGCCGAGCTGGCCCAGCACTTCTTCGACTTCTCGTTTTTCTACAGCGGGGACGCGCTGCCCAACGTGAATTTGCCGCGCGCGGCGCACAGCGTCTACTTCCAGGTGCTGGGCGACCATGGTTTTGTCGGCCTGGCCTTGTATCTTTCATTCCTGGCCCGTGCGTTCATCACCGCGCGCAAAGTCACCCGCACGGCGCGCAAGCACCCGGCCACGGCATGGATCGCCAACCTTGCCACCATGCTGCAGCTATCGCTGTTTACCTTCTGCCTGGGCGGCGCGGCGCTCAGCTTTGCCTATTTCGAGCTGATCTATGCCATTTGCGGCATCATCCTCGTGCTCGACACGCGCATCCTGCCGCGCGCCCTCAAGCTGGCCGCCGTCGCCGAGTCGGCCAAGGAACCAGCGCTGGCTGCGGCCCGGGCCTGAGTTTTTATTGCGCAAACAGCGCCGGGTTGGCGGCGACACAGGCGGCCCGTTCGCGCGCCATGCGTGCATTGTTGGCATCCAGATTGGCCGCAGTGAGCGCAAAACCGAACGTCTCGCCCTCGGGCGAGGGTGCGCCCCCGACCGCGCCCACGGGCGCGAGCATGCGGGCGAACATCAAGTGGCCGAGCGCTTCCTTGAAGTGCCCGCCCTCCCAGTACCATTCGGTGTTGGTGTTGCGGTCGCCCTTGGCGGGGATCGCCTCGCACTGGCGCGCGCCATAGCCGCTGAAGTCCCACAGGGCCACGCGCGCTGTCGGATGGTCGCGCTGCAGCGTTGCCAGGCGCTCGGCCAGCAGCGCCTTCCAGGCATCGAACAACGCCCGCTTGCCCGCTTTCTCGAGCAGGAACAGCAGCTGCGCATGGTAAGGGTAAATCACCAGGTCGATGCGCGCTTTGGCGCGCACCGCCTGTTCGAGCACGCCGCCGAGGGCATCCCACTCGCGCGAGCTGTGGCCGGCGTTCGACACCAGGGCGCCCGGCATGCGCTCGAAGCGCTCGGCATAGTCGGCCGCGCGCTGGCGAAACAGCGGATAGTAGCCTTCCTCGCGCGCCAGCTGGCGATACTCCCTGAGCGGGTTGAAGCCCTTGTCGCTCATGCTCAAGGCATCGGCTGCGCCCTGCATGCGCACCGTCTTGACGGCATCGATCACCGAGTCGACCGAGAACAGCGTGTCGAAGCGCCACGGCAACTCGGCCAGCAGGCCGCTCTGGCGCGCAGGCGGCGCCAGGGCAGCGGGCGCGGCCGGGTCCACGGGAAAGTCGAGGAAATCGACGCCAACGATGACATGTTTCGGATGCTGGCCGGCTGCAGCGAGCGCGCCGAGCTGTTCGCGCGCCGTGTGCAGGCGCGTGCCGGCCAGCGCCAGGTTGTAAGGCGACAGGCCGGTCGCGGCCACCAGCGGGTCGTCGGGGTTGAGTCCGATTTCCGCGCGCGAATTGCCCAGGATAAGCAGCTCGGCGTGCGCGGCGCGCGCGTTGGCGGTCTTGATTTCGTACTGGTAGCGCTGCGGCTGGGTCTTGTCGGCATTCAAGCCGGGCCGTTCGGGCATGCAGTACAGACGGTAGGGATCGATGGCGACGACCAATGCCGCGCAGGCCAGCGCGCCGCACAAGGTGGCGCCGCCGGCGATGGCCAGGAAGCGCCGGAATTGGCCAGGTGTTGCCATCGGTGACTCCATCAGAATTGGAAATAGAGAAATTCGGCGGGCCGGCTCAGCGACAGCAGGCTGGCCACACATAACGCGCCTATCCACAGGGCCCAGGCCGTCGACGCTCGCCAGTGCAGCGCGCGCCGCGCCAGGCCGAGCGGCGCGCTGGCCGCGTAGTCGAGCGCCGGATCGAAGCGGTCCATGATCTGTTGCGTGTTGGGGAACAGGAAGGCCAGACCCGCGCCCACGGTCACCCAGCTCCAGGTTTCCATGAAACGGCTGCCGCCGCCCAGGTAAAAGGTGACGCCGGCGCGCTCGAGCAGCGCCTGGCCTGTCCCCAGGTAGTTGCCGATCGATTCTGGCAGGCCGACGCCATAGACGCCAAACAAGCCCTGCACGATGGTGGCTGCGCGGCTAACGTCGGCCGCGCGGAAAAACACCCAGGCCACGCACACGGCGATAAAGGTCAGCGCCACCGACGCTGCGCGCATGCCGCGGTGCGAGCCGTCCAGGCCGAGGCGGGCGGCCACGCCGGCCCATGCATGGTTGAGCATTAGGTAGGCGCCGTGGAGGAAACCCCAGACCACGTAATTCCAGCCGGCGCCATGCCACAGGCCGCCGAGCACCATCGTGGTCATCAGGTTCAGGTAGCGGCGCGCGGGGCCGTGGCGGTTGCCGCCCAGGGCGATATACAGGTAGTCGCGCAAAAAGCGCGACAGCGTCATGTGCCAGCGGCGCCAGAATTCGATGATGTTGTGGGACTTGTAGGGCGAGTTGAAGTTGAGCGGCAAGCGGATGCCGAACAGGCGCGACAGCCCGATCGCCATGTCCGAGTAGCCGGAGAAGTCGAAATACAGCTGGAAGGTATAGGCCAGCACGCCACCCCAGGCCAGCAGCAGCGACGGGGTGTCGGCGCCATCGAAGAAAAAGCCGGCGTGCGGCGCCAGGTTGTCGGCGATGAGTACTTTCTTGGCCAGGCCGAGCGCAAAAATCGACAGGCCGACGGCCAGATTGGCGCTGGAGGGCCGGTAAGTCTGGTCGAGGTCGAACTGGGGCATCATTTCCTTGTGATGCAGCACGGGACCGGCAATCAAATGCGGGAAATAGGTGACGAACAACAGGTAGTGGACGAAGCGCACTTCGCTGACCTTGCCGCGGCTGGTGTCGACCAGGAAGGCGATCTGGGTAAAGGTGAAGAAGGAAATGCCGATCGGCAGCACTAGGTGGAGCAGCGGCAGCACCGGCAGGTAAGCCGCCGATACGCGGTTGACGCTGTCGATGAAAAAATCGGCATACTTGAAGTACGCCAGCAGCGCCAGGTCGAGCGTGACGGCCAGCGCCAGCAAGCGCGCGCGCGCGCTGCCCTGCGCAGCGCCGATGCGGGCGCCGGCCCAGTAATTGAACACGATCGAGCCCAGCAGCAGCGGAATGTAGGCCACGCTCCACCAGCCGTAAAAAAACAGCGAGGCGGCAGCCAGCCAGCCGGCGGCCCAGCCCTTGCCCACCCGCGCGAACGCAAAAAAGCCGATGAAAACCACGGGCAGGAACAGGAACAGGAAGCTGAAGGAATTAAAGAGCATGACGGTGCGCGGCAGCAGGAGGCGCCCGGGCAAGGCGGCGTCGGAAAAAGTCCAGACTCTACCAGAGTGCTTGCTTATACGAAAAACCTTGGACGGCAGCCGTGCGCGCCCCAAAAGCATCCAGGGGGCGCGATGTGCATCGGCCCCCTGGTGGGTACTGCTGTGGTGCCGGGGCTTGTGCCGGTCAGCGCGGCACGATCGCGAACTGCGGACCCAGACCGTAGTTTGGCTTGATGGTGCGTGCCATGAAAACGCTCCAGGCTGCGCTGCCCGGGCTGCCGCCGACGTCGGCGGCGTAGGCCAGGGCCGGCTGCAGGTTGGACGGGTAGCCGGTATGGACGCCCGCATAGCCGGTCATTTCACCCACCTTCAGTCCCAGCGACGTGGCCATTGCGCTGCTGTTGCAGGCCAGGGCGTTCTCTGCGGCGGTGTTGCTGGCTGCATAGGCCTGGCCGATTGTGGCATACAACGGCGTGGCCGACGTATCGCGCACTTTCAGGGCGTAGATGCCAGCCTTGATCCAGCAGAAATTCTGGCCCGTCATGCGCGAGATCGGGAACGTGGCTTTCCACTTGAGCAGCGGCAGCGCCCTGGTGTAACCGAGTTCGACGGCGTGGCCGATGGCGGAGGTGAAGAAGTCGTCCATCCACGGCGCCAGGCCGGTGCCATTGTTGTATTCGACTGCGTAGCCATTGCTCACCACGCCAAGCACATTGTCGCTGCCGGTCACATAGCGGGCGCTGTACCAGTCGATATTGTTTTGCAAGAAGCCTTCCAGTTGTTTCTTGAGCGGATCGGTATCGGGCGAAATATACGCCGCTTCAGCCAGCGTGCGCATGCTCCAGGCCTGGCCGCGGACCTGGTCCGACTTGAACAAGCCCTTGCCGAATTCCCGGTAACCCGGATTGCTTGAAAACGTATTCCACATGGCCCAGAACTGCAATTCTTCCAGGTAGTAATAGTCGCCGGTGACCAGATAGGGCAGGTAGGCAAAACCGGCCTGGTGCGACGAGTCGTGCATGTTCGGCGTGGCGCAGCCCGTTGCCGTGGCGCACACCGGGAAGGCTTCCCATTGCTTGGTGATGGGATTCGCCGTGTCCGGAGCATGGCCGAGCACCGTCATGTACGGGTAATCAGCCAGGCTGACGGGGCGGCCGGTGTTCTTGTCGCGGTAGTGTGCAGACCAGCTGCCGGCCAGGTCGGCGGTGGCCAGCGTGACGTCCTTGAGGCGCTTGTCCATGCTCAGCAAGTAAGTGGCGCTCCAGCCGGGCATGATGCCCAGATCGTCGCGGCCACCGGTGGTCGGCATGTAGGGATTGGCCAGGCCAACGGCCATTGGCTCGCTGCGGGCGGGCGTCAGCGCGGCTTTCCAGTCTGCCAGGCGCCCTTCGGTAAATTTTACGCTCTGGTCGTAATTGGGCACGGCCCGGGTGCTGATCAGGTACGCGGTGTTGTGCTCGATGTGAACCGCCGGCTCGGCGCCCCACCAGAACACCTTGCGCCAGCGCGCATGGTTCAAGTGGGTCAGACCAGGCTTGGCATACACGCTCTGGCCGCCCACCATGATCTGGGCGTCGTACAGGAAATTTTGCGGCTTCGGCTCGAACGCCCAGGCGTTTTCCACCGTCACGTCGACCCGTGCCTGGGCGGTGCCAAAGCCGCGGATGGCGAAACGGGCCGTCAGATGCGGGTGAACAGTGCCTTGCGCGGTGGTCAGCGGGCCGGACACCAGCCATTCATTGGCGACCGGTCCGGCCAGCCAGCTGGTGTACTTGCCCGAGCGCAGCAAGGCGTCGGCCGAGGCGCTGTAGCGCTGGCCGTCCAGGTCCGCATGCACGGCGGCCGTAAAGCCGGCCTGCAGCAGTGCGGCAGGGGTCGTGGCCGTGGCCGGCGCGGCGGCGTCGATTTTTTCCAGGTTCAAGGTGACGTTTTGGCCGGCGGCCAGGCGCGGCAGGCTGGCCGAGACGATCGCGTGGCGCACCGAACCGTCGGCATGGCGCGCCTTGACGTCGAGCTGCAGCGGCACGGCCGTGCCGTCGGCCAGCTTGCCGGCCAGCGTCTGAGCGGCGCCCAGATCGCCCACGGCAAACACTTGGCCGAAGGTGACGGCGACGTTGGACTGCTCAAGCGCCGTGGTGTTCTGGATTTTGACATTGGTCACAACCGGGCCCGTTTGGGCGACCGTGACAGGGGGCTTGCGCGGCGGCAACGGCGTGCCGGGATCGACCACGCTGGCGGCAAGCGGCGTGCTCTGGGCGGGCGTGGCGTTCAGCGCCGGCGCGCTGGCGCTGGACGGCTCGGCGGCAGGTGCCGGTGCCGCAGGGGCCAAGGTGGCATCCGTGCCGGCCGAAGCGCCGGTCGCGAGCACGGCTGGGGCAGAGGACTGCGCCGAGGCACCGCCACCGCCACCGCCACCGCAGGCGGTCAGGGCGGCGCTGGACAGCAACAGCATGAGCAAACGTGAAGTGGGGGTAGTAGTAGACATGGTGTGTATCCCGGCAGGCAAAGGTAAGGTCTAAAAAAATTCCGTAGACCAACTTTAACCCGTGCAAGATGTTGCCGTAGAGAATTTAGTTCTCTTGGGCAAAATAAATTCCGGAATACAACACAAAATTATCGCGATGGCAGCGAAATTGCCCGTCAAACAAGCAAAAATGCCGGTATTTTCTGCGATGTTGGCGACATTGTCATGCTTCTTGATACGAGACAAAATTGTTTTTAAGCTATGCACCTCTGCCGTTTTGATTGCAATAAAGACAGCAGAGATGACTTGCGCGCCATATTGCTTAACGCGGCACGATGGCAAATTGCGGACCTTCGCCGTAGTGCGGCTTGACTGAACGCCCCATGAATACGCTCCAGGCCGCTGCACCGCTGCTCCCGCCGACGTCGGCGGCGTACGCCAGCGCCGGCTGCAGATTGGACGGGTAGCCGGTATGAACACCCGCGTAACCGGTCATTTCGCCGACCTTTTGTCCCAGGGACGCCGCCATCGCGCTGCTGTTGCAGGCCAGGGTGTTGAACTGGGCATCGTTGCTGGCCCGGTAAGCCTGGCCGATGCTGGAATAAAACGGCACGCCCGACTTGTCGCGCACCTTGAGTGCGTAAATGCCCGCCTTGATCCAGCAAAACTGCTTGTCCGTCATGCGCGAAATGGGAAATTTGGCTTTCCATTTCAACAGGGGCAGCGCGTTTTTGTAGCCGAGATCGACAGTGTGTCCGATGGCCGACGTAAAGAAGTCGTCCATCCACGGTGCCAGGCCGGTCCCGTTGTTGTATTCGACTGCGTAGCCATTGGTCACCACGCCAAGCACATTGTCGCTGCCCGTCACATAACGGGCGTTGTACCAGTCGATGTTATTTTGCAAAAAGCTGTCCAGCTGTTTCTTGAGCGGGTCGGTATCGGGCGAAATATACGCCGCTTCAGCCAGCGTACGCATGCTCCAGGCTTGGCCGCGGACCTGGTCCGACTTGAACAAGCCCTTGCCGAATTCCCGGTACCCGGGATTGCTTGAAAACGTGTTCCACATGGCCCAGAACTGCAATTCTTCCAGGTAGTAATAGTCGCCCGTGACCAGGTAGGGCAGGTAGGCAAAACCGGCCTGGTGCGACGAATCGTGCATATTCGGCGTGGCGCAGCCCGTGGCGCTGGCGCACACCGGGAAGGCTTCCCATTTCTTGGTCAGCACGTTGAGGGTGTCGGCTTCATGGCCGAGCACCGTCATGGCAGGGTAGTCGGCCAGGCTGACGGGGCGCCCGGTTTGCTTGTCGCGGTAATGCGCAGACCAGCTGCCGGCCAGGTCGGCGGTGGCCAGCGTGACATCCTTGAGGCGCTTGTCCATGCTGAGCAGGTAGGTCGCGCTCCAGCCGGGCATGATGCCCAGGTCGTCGCGTCCACCCGTGGTGGGCATATACGGATTGGCCAGGCCGACGGCCATCGGTTCGCTGCGCGCGGACGTGAGCGCCGCCTCCCAGCCGGCCAGCCGCGCTTCGGAGAACTTGACGCTCTGGTCGTAATTGGGCACGGCGCGGGTGGCGATCAGGTAGGCAGTGTTGTGCTTGATGTGAAGCGCCGGTTCGGTACCCCACCAGAATACCTTGCGCCAGCGCGCATGGTTCAGGTGATTCAAGTTGTTCTTGGTGTACACACTGTGGCCGCCGACCATGACTTGGGCGTCGTACCGAAAATTTTGCGGGTTTGGCTCGAACGCCCAGTCGTTCTCCACCGTCACGTCCACACGCGCCTGCTTGTTGCCGTAGGCGCGGATGGCAAAGCGCGCGCTCAAGTGCGGGTGAGCCTTGCCGGCGCTGGTGGTCAGCGGGCCGGACAGCAGCCATTCGTTGGCCACCGGACCGGCCAGCCAGCTGGTGTATTTGCCCGAGCGCAGCAATGCGTCGGCCGAGGCGCTGTAGCGCTGGCCGTCCAGGTCGGCATGCACGGCGGCACTAAAACCTGCCTCCAGCAGCGCGGCGGGCGTGCCAGGGGCGACGGCAGCCCCGGCGCTGGTGCGTTCGAGCAGCAGCAGGCTGGTTTGCCCGCCACTCAGGCGGGCGAGCTTGGCCGACACGATCGCGTGGCGCACCGAACCGTCTGCATGGCGGGCTTTGACGTCGACCTGCAGCGCCAGCGCGCTGCCGTCGGCCAGCTTGCCCGTGATGCTCTGGCCGGCCGGTACTTGGCCGGGCGCAAACACTTGGCCGAAGGTCACGGCCACGCCGTTCTGGTCTTGCTTTTGCAGGTTTTGCAGGCGCACGTCGGTGATGCTGTTCGCATTCGCAGGCGGCATTACCGGCGGCGGCGTAACAGGCGCCGCTGGCGGCGGCGGAGTACCGGCCGGCGGCGCGCCACGGGGAGGCGGCGGCGCCAGCACGACCGGCGGTGGCGTCGTGGCGGGCGGCGTGCCCGCGGGTTGGGCAGCGCCGGCCACGGTCGAGGGCGGCAATTGCGCAGGGCGTCCCCCCGTTGCCGGCATTGAGACCATGGTCTGGGCCAGGATCACCGGCGCGGCTGCGGCGGGGTTGCCGGAGTCTGCACTTTTGCCGGACGCATCGTCACAGCCGGAGAGAACAGCGCTGCACAGCAGCATGGTGAGCAGGGCGGACAGCCCGGTGGGGGATTTTCGCATCATATTTCCATTCAGCATTTATAGAGTGGTTCACGACAGCAACCTCCATCGCGCCCCCCCATTTTTCTAAAAAAGTCGGCAGGAAATTTCACGCGTGCAGCTTGGCAGAGATCACAAACGTTTTATACAGACTTTGCTGGTAAAAGTCGCTATCTGTGTGCTAATTTCTTCCATTTAGCCAACTAATAACACCTGAAAATGTTTCTTCGCAGAAGATTTTTCATCGACGGAGGGTATTATAGTGTTGAAAAGCACAGAAAAGATACCGAAAAGATTTCACTCTACATATGGTTGAGCAGTGCGGCAGCCGCGCTGCAAGGTGATTCAAGGGGATATGCACGGGCGAAAAAAAACCGCCGGGAAGGCGGTTTTTGCGGCAGTGCAAGACTTACTTGGCGGCAGCGGCCATATGGTCGACTGCAGCCTTGACTTCGTCATCGGTCGCGCTCGAGCCGCCTTTTGGCGGCATCATGCCGACCTTGCCGGCAAAGCCCTTGATTGCATGCTCGTACAGAACTGGCGCGCCTTGCTTGATGCGCGGCGCCCAGGCGGCCTTGTCGCCGAATTTTGGCGCGTTGGCGACACCGCTGGCGTGACAGGCGGCGCAATTGGCGGTGTAGATTTTCGCGCCGTCAATGGCGGCGGTCTTGACTGGCTCGGCCGGGGCTGCTGCTGCCGGTGCTGCTGCTACCGGTGCTGCTGCGGCCGGTGCTTCGGTCGCTGCCGGCGTGGCGGCTGCGGCAGTTGCGGCGGTTGCATCAGGGGCTGCAGTGACTACCATGGCTGGCACCGCTGGCTCCTTGAACGTTGCGCCGGCTTTGTTAGCCATGAAGACCACGGCGCGCGCGACTTCCACATCGTCCAGGTCAGGGTTGCCGCCGCGGGCCGGCATGGCACGGATGCCTTCGATGGCGTGCTTGACCAACAAGTCGTAACCTTGGGCGATACGGGGGCCCCAGCTAGCGGCGTCGCCGAATTTCGGTGCGCCGGCGGCGCCTGATGCGTGGCAGGCCGCGCAGTTGGCGGTGTAGACCGCCTCGCCGGCGAGCAAGACCTTCGGTGCGTTGGCATCCTTGAGCATGAAGCCCTGGTCGGCCGCGGGACGCAGGCGCTCGGCGATCGCTTCCGGCGCCTGGCTATCGGTGCCGGCGCCAGTCAGGCGGCTCGTTGTTACGAACTCGACCAGCAGGATGATGCCGATAACGGTCACCAGGAAAAAGCCGGCCACGGCAGCGACGAGCTGCTTTGGGGTCCGGATTGCGGATTCGTGTTCGTTGTGTGCGTCGCTCATGATGTCCTTAGTGCTATTTTTCGAAACCTGCAGGCCGGTGGTAGCCGCACTGATTCATGCAAATACCCGCCAAACCCGCGATTATAGACCCAAAGCACCTCTTTTGGAACGCTATTCCACCTCGGTGCGACACTTTCCATGGACGCAGACACAGAAAAACTGTATCCTTCGCTTCACTTCAGACATTCCCCTCATGCGGCTGTAGCTCAGTGGATAGAGTATTGGCCTCCGAAGCCAAGGGTCGTGGGTTCGATCCCCGCCAGCCGCACCACAATTTCTCCTTTAAAATCAAGTGGGTACATCGTTTCGCGCTGTGCTTATTTGCATTTCATTTCCGCCGCTATTTTTCTAGGTAAGCGATAAGTAAGCACTTTCCGTGCGGACACACCTTGCGTGTGTTACTGCTGGCTGAGCGGTTGCATGCCCGTGCGGAAGGGGGCGCGATTTAGTCGTTCTTGCTATACGCTCAACAGACGTGTACCTTTCAGATAGCGCGCTTGATCGCGCTGGAACTGTAGCGGCTAGTGTCGCTGAGGAAGAAAAATGGACGACGACGAATACGAATTTTGGATAGATGCTTACACGCCCGAAACCATCCCAATGGAGCGGTTGGCGAAGTACCTTTCCGCGCTCTCGAAGATGCTTGGGCATACGTCGAGCGTTCACTTTGATCGGCTTGAAACGGGCAGTACCAAGACTCTAATGCTTGTGCAAGGTGAGGATGCGCCGAAGGTGTTTGGGCGCGTGGAGCATATCTCTACGGGGCAAGCAGCGAACGATGCTACGGCGGCTTACGACGAGGTGAATAATCTGCTGCGCGATGACGGCGCAATTGGCAGGCTGAGTAGGAAAACGCCTTACGCGCAAAGCTCAGCTCTAGTGTTGACGTTCATGGGTCGGGACTTACCGAAGCCTCCAACTTATGGGCCTTTTTCTGAGGAAGCCGTGGTAGAGGGTGAGCTAGTCAGAATCGGCGGCAAGGATAAGACCGCACATGCTCAAATTGTCGATCCTGAAGGTAAAACTTGGTCGGGCGAGATGGACAGAGATTTGGCGCGTGACATGGCCCAGTACCTCTACAAGGGAACCGTGTTGCGGGTGCGCGGGGATGCACGTTGGGAGCGGCTGGAAAACTCTTCTTGGCATCTGATGGCCTTCAAGATTAAAGGCTTCGATGTGCTTGCTGACGACACGTTAGACGAGGCGACACAACGGCTGCGTAGCCTTAAAAAAACAGATTGGGATAGCGTCGGTGACGTTGATGCGTTTATTACTGCCTCGCGCGGGGAAAGTGACGGGTTGCACTGATGGTCGTCTTTGATAATTCAATTCTGGTGCTTGCTTTTGACGAAAATGCCAATCCTCCGACTGACCCGGCGACCGACGAATTATTGACGGAATGTGCGGCGCGAGTGGATTACTTGATTAAGTCCTTGAGCAAGGCAAAAACGAGGGTGCTAATTCCTACGCCCGTAATGGCAGAGTATTTGGTTCGAGCTGGGGTGGACAGGGATAAGCGCCTAGCCGAACTCACAAGTTCGCGTGTCTTCGTCATCGCACCGTTCGATATTCGAGCCGCTGTGGAGTGTGCAGGCATTGAGGATGCAGATTACGCCAGACTTCGTGTAGTGCCGGAAAGTGAAGTAAAAGCAAAAGTGAAATTTGACCGGCAGATTATTGCTACGGCTATCGCACGCGGTGCCACTGTCATTTACACCGGGGATATTGGACTCGCTTCCCGCGCTAAGCGAAACAACATTGAAGTTGTGATGACGTGGGAGCTTCCTTTGCCGCCTGTCGATCCTCAGTTGAAATTTGAATACGGGGATGATTCAGAAGAGGGCGCGCAGCGTTCGTTAGCGGCTTCCCCTGAGTGGGGCAGCTACTAAAAAAATTCCTGGGACTTGGGTGCTACCGGGCAGGCCATTGCACAAAACGGGAAAGTATCTACAGGGCCGTATGTCCACCGCGTTATTTAACAGCGCGGGACAGTGGCCGCAATGGCGCTGGGCTGGCACTTGGCCCCGCTTTCTGGCAGTGACGCCGTGGCGGGGCTGTAATGGCTTAGGCTGCTGCCTTGAGGATACGGTAGACCGAGGCGATGCCGATAGAGCAGGCGGCGGCGATGTCCTGCTTGGTTACGCCCTTAGCGTGCAGGGATAAAACTTTAGCTGCCTGCGCCTGTGCTGTCGGGGCGCGGCCCGTGTACTTGCCTTCGGCCTTAGCGGCTGCGATGCCAACCTTCTGACGCTCTAGCATGTTCTCGCGCTCGAACTGGGCGATGCTTCCGAACAGGTTGAATGTCAGGCGTCCGTTTGGCGTGCTGGTGTCCACGTTCATATCCAGAATGCGAATGGATGCACCCGCAGCGGCAACGGCTGCTTCGATTTCGATCATGTGAATCATTGACCGGGCTACCCGTGACAGGCTGGTGAATACCAACACATCGCCCTTGGTCAGCTTGGCTAACACCTTAGCGAACTCAACGCGGTCAGCCATCTTGACGCTGCTGATTTGCTCTTGGTAGATAGTCTGGTCGGTGCAACCCGCTGCCTTGAGCTTGGCTACTTGGTCAGCCAGTCCGGCTACCTGTTCAACCGTCGATGTTCTTGCGTAGCCGTAGGTGGTCATGGTGAGAGCCTTTTACCAAGTGAATTCAGATGCAGTGATAATATCACTAGACTCTGGAGTCTACAAGACCGATGATAGGTTTTATCGCTGCTTCCGCACACTCTCTTTGTCCCCTGCCCATGTGATAGCATCGGCAAACACGTTCCGCACTGTTGTCGCAGTAATTGTTCCTGTCTCTGTGCTTAGGTGGGCGCAACAGTCCAGCACCCTAATTTTCACGAAATCTGATAGGAGACTCCATGAGTCGGCGCGACAATTTTTCCACGCGAAATGGCCATGGGCCTGACCTCAACACGCCGATCACGATGAGGAACGATGTGCCAGACGATTTGCGCGGATTCCTTGTTGACCTGGCCTATGAAAATGGAATCAAGCATGACGCCCTACGCTCGATGGTGTGCCGGCGACTTCGCGTAGCCCCGGACACTCGAAATAACTGGGGGCCGGACAACGTAGATCGTGAAATTAGAGATCTACTAGTGGCCTGCCCTTGGTTCGACATCTACGACCTTATTGAGGTTGTCGCTCTCCATCTCGAAACCGACAACTATCGGGAATACGGTGCTGATTTCGAGAACGAGATAAACGAATTTTTTATAGCGCGCGGCGTTGGCTGGAAGCTCGAAAAAGGCAAAATCGTTTTTCGCGGAGACGAAGGATTGGATCGCATCTTGGCCGTCGCGGCAACTACCGAAAATTTGAACGGATACTTGACGGCGTCCAATGAGTTGCATGAAGCGATAAAAGATCTTTCAAGAAGGCCGACTCCAGATGTCACGGGTGCGATTCAACACGCGATGGCCTCGCTTGAATGTGTTGCTCGTGATTTGACAGACAGCAAGGAGACGCTCGGTGCCTGGCTAAAGCGGAATCGAGAAGCGTTTCCGCCGCCGCTCGCAGATATCACGGATAAGTTGTGGGGGTATGCCTCAAATCACGGAAGACACTTAAAGGAAGCTGAGGCGGCCAAGCTGGAAGAAGCTGAGCTTATTTTGGGCATATGCGCGACCTTAGGGAGCTACCTTGCAAACAAAGGAAAAGCACTTGCAAACTTGCAAGGGAATGTCTTCCCGCCCGTTGGATGGCCTTCCTGAAGGCGTAGTATCGGAACGCTGTCGGTGACCCTGCGGCCCCGACAGTCATTAGCTGGGTTAGCCTGTGCCTGCAGCACAGTTCAACTCCATTCGACACAATTCAAGCGATCATCTGCAGGGCCTGCTCAAGCGCCTTTTCCTTAATCGCCGCACCCTGTCCAAACCAAGCTGACTCCAAGCGGTGATCTGAACTGACTGCTCGCCGTTGGTGGTCAACGAATTCGGTAACAGCGTTTAGTAGACCAAACGCGGTCCCTTTCGACGATGCGAGTTCCGCGCCTCTACCATGCCCTGTTGGCGCCGACACCAAATTGACCCAGGCGGTCGAAATTCGTTGACCCAGGGAATTCGCCCAAACGCAGGCGCCACGCTGCTCCCGGCGGCAGCGCCAGCGTCAGGAACAATCGGCGCTGTGGGTAAATTTGGTGTCGGCGCCAACAGCCAGGATGAAAGATTGGAGGCTGAAGTGACTGAATGGCTTGATGTTTGCATTTTGTCGTAAGATTCATCCATGGGGTGAATTCTGAAGCAAAAATCAAACATCCAAATTTTCATGTTTGCTTTATGTTGTAAAATTTAACCATGAGACCAAATTCTCGACATTCGTTACTCAAACTGCTCCTTCAAGGGTTGCATCACGGGCAACCCTTTGGATTGTCCGAGCTAGCGGGATATGGGGTATCTCCAGCCTTGGCCGCCAAGTATGCGAAGAACGGCTGGCTGGCGCGCTTGGAGCAGGGGACCTACGCATATCCCAACGACACCTTACAGCTCGACGACTGTCTGTTGTACTTGCAGAAGCGCAGCCCCGGCCTGCACGTCGGTGGAAAGACCGCACTTTCATGGCAAGGAATACGTCATAACGTTAGTTCTCGTTCAAGAATCCAATTGTGGGGAACCCAACGTCTCACGCTGCCAGATTGGTTCACTTCGCGTTTCCCAGCGCGCTACCACCAACGCGCATTGTTTGATGTAGACTTGCTCAGGCCGCTTCTCGACGACGAGGGATATGCACTGGTTTCGGACCATGCTGCCGGTCTGTACGTTTCGACCCGCGAACGCGCGCTGCTGGAAGTCTTGAACGAAGTCGGTGTTACGCAGGACTTGGAGGAAGCGACACACTTATTCGAGTCCTTTTCCAGCATGCGCCAGGAAGTGGTCGGCGCACTGTTGGCGGCATGCACTCGCATAAAAACTGTTCGTTTGTTTCTGCAGTTTGCGCAACAAACAAATGCCATTGATGTCGTTGCCCTGCGCGAGCGATTTAGCATGAAGCTTGGAAGCAACACGCGGTGGACGCGCCGTCTTCAGGACGGCACTCGCCTTACGATAAAGTAATCATGCTCGACGCCATTTATATCAACACTGTCCAATTGCTGTTGGACGTAATTCCGGACGTTTTCGTCGACTGAGGCAGAACCGCCTTCACTTGAGGTCCTGCTGGAAACGCGAAGCCGGCTGCGCCGCGACATGATGGAAAAATAAACGAGCCACCATCGCGAGTTCCTGGTCAGCCTGGCCGATGCCAATCCAGACTGGACCCTCTTGTCGAATCCGGATGTCCAGACGCTTCCGGCCCTGCGATGGAAGTTGGAGAATCTGACGCGGTTCAAGAAGAGCCAGGCAAAGAAGAGCGCAACCCAAGTCGCCGCGTTGAAGGCACTTCTGTCGGCCGAGAAAGACTCCGGCTAGAAGATGGGGAGAAATCTTGGGGAGAAATTGGGAGAAAACAGGGGTATTTTCATCCCATTGGTGCCCATTGTCGCCTTTTGTTGCATTATTGCCTTATTTGCCTTATGTTGCCGGTTGCTATACTCCGTAGAATCAAGGAGTTGCAGCAACAGCGCGGCTTCTCCATAGATGAGCGGCATGGCCTCCGAAGCCAAGGGGCGTGGGTTCGATCCCCGCCAGCCGCACCAGTTTTCTTCATCGCCATCTTCATTTTCTAGCTCGGCAGCGTAGCGTCGCGCTTTCGCGCCCCCAGTCCGCTGCGCACGCAACTCATGCCCTTTTGATAGCGAAACGCGCTCGTGCCTACCCGGTTAATGCTACAGTCCATGCTGTATTTTTTTCCTGTTCCGGATCACCGCGTGCAGGTAAACTTTTCAACCAGACAGGAGCGGCAATGACGGATGTGGCGGCGATACAGGAACAGGCGGCAGGCGCTGCCGATGCATTGATCAAGCAACTGGCGCCGGCGCTGCCCGACGTCCGTGCCCGCATCGCCGACTTCATCCGCGCCTGCGAACCGCTCGGCCCGCTCGACCATTACAAGGTGTTTCCCGCTCCCGCGCAAGCCATTGTCGCCGCCGTCGCCCAGACCCACGACAGCGCCACGCTGCGCCGCTTCCTGCGCGCCGTGCTTGCCAGCGCCGTGCTGCAGACCGTCAACGGCGCGCGCTTTCGCGCCTTGCCGCCCCGTACCGCCGCCAACCAGGCGCGCCACCTGCTGCGCATTGCCCAAGATGCCGACGCGCAAGCACCGTGGCTGGCGCTGGACCAGGACTTGTTCCAGAAAGAATTCGGGCTGGCCACGCTGCGCCTGTACGCGGCCGGCTCGCAGCTGGTCGACTACCGCTGCGGCGTGCCGCGCTCGACCGTGCTGGCCGAGGGCATGGCGCGCGCATTGCCCAAGCTGCTGACGATGGTAAAGCTGGGCGGCTTTCGCCCGTACTTCCAGATCCACACCCACAAGTTCAACCTCGACGCCTTCCATGAAGCCGGCTGGGAAGAGTGCTACCTGTGCTGCGCCGAGCTGTACGCTGTGCACCCGGAGGTGCTCGGCATGTACGGCAGCAGCTGGTTCTACGATCCGGCGCTGGCGACCATCAGCCCGCGCCTGGCTTACCTGCGCGATACGCCGGGCAATAACGGCGCCGCGCTGATGTTCGTCGTCAAGGGCGGCGACGCGATCAACAATGCCACCGCCACCTCCACCTCGCGCCGCCAGCTCTACGAGGAAGGCAAGTACGCCCCCACCAACTACATGCTGGTCTGGGGCCGGGATGCGCAGCGCGCCTGGGCCGCGCGCCGCCTCGCCGCTCAGGCTGGCTGAAGCGGATGCGCTTTGCGCAGCAACTCTGAAAAGCCGCTCATCTCCGCCTCAAAGTCCAGCATCGCGATGCTTTCGCCATCCAAAAAACGCGGCAGGTAGTGGCTTTGCGTGGCGCTGGCCTGCGTGATCAGGCCCGGCAGGCAGGTGGTGCCTGTAAGAACGCCCAGCCGTTCCAGCACGGGGGAAGCGGCCGCATCGAAATTGCCGCTCGGGTAGCAATAGTGGGTCGGCCTGGGCAGGCCGGCGCCGACGATCGTGTCGCTGCACTGGCGCAAGTCCGCTTCAAACGCGGCCGGGTCGCCCGCCGGGTACAGGTGGACGTGGCCGTGCAGCTCGACCGTGCAACCCTGTTCCGCCAGCGCCAGCAATTGCGCTTCTCTCATGTACTCGAAGCGGCGCGTGGACAGCGCCAGCGCGCTCGACGGCACCTTCAGGCAACTGGCGAGCTGCTCGAGCATGGCGTGTTTGGTGTCCCGCTGCGGCAAGCTGGCGTCGATTGCCGCAACAATGCGGTTGGCCGCCGCGTTGCGCTGCGCCGGGGTGCCCAGTTCGACGCTGCCGTCGGCGCTGCCCAGGCCGTGCAGCTGGACCGACTGCAGGCCCGACTTCCAGATCAGGTAGCGCACCGCCACCGAGGGAATCGCCCACCCTTCCAGGTAGTGGCTGGTGCACAGGTACAGCGACGATGGAATGCCCAGCTTGCCGAGCACCGGCACCAGTTCGCTGGCGGTGGAATACCAGCCGTCGTCAAAGGTGATGGCGGTGGTCAGCGCCGAGCGCGCCGCCGCCGGCCGGCGCGCGCTGGCGGCAGCTTCGGCCAGCGGCACCAGCGTGAAGCCCTTGCGCTTGAGCCATTGCATGCGCTGCGCCAGCATGGCCGAGGAACAAAATAGTTTGGGGTTGTAGCTGCTTTCGTCGCCCAGGCAGCCGCCGTGGTAGCACAGGATGCGCACCTTGGCCGCGGTCAGGCGGCGGCAGGCCGCAAACAGGCCGAGCGCGCGCGCCAGCCAGAATACCGTCAGTTTGATCTTGTTCATTGTCGTTCGCGGCAGGACGGCATGGCTGCTCGGGCAGCAAGGGTCCGGCGCGCGCAAAAAAGTGGTGGGTGGGAGCGCCACCGGCGCACGGGCGCCGGCGGCTCAGTATACCCGAGCGCCGCTAAAATGCTTTTTTGATCACGCCCGGCAAGGCTGCGGTGCTGCCGCCATCTTGCCTCAAGCGCTTTTGCTCTGGCGCGCCAACATCCAGCGACCCCATTTGTCGTGCGCGACCTGGGCCGCCATGCGGGGCAGGGCTTGCCACAGCGCGCCCTTGAGCAGCGTGTTGGCAGGCGCCAACGCCGGCAGCGACGCCGCCGCGTGCGCCAGGCCGCAAGCTTCGAAGCGGTCGTCATTGTCGTGCAGAAATTCGCACAATTGGACCAGGCGGCGCTGGGTCAGGTCGTGCCGCCGGTTCTGCTCGAACGTTTTGTCTTTGTTGTGCACGTATTCGAACGGATGGGTCAGCACCACCACCAGCGGAATGCCCGCCGCGCGCGCTTTTTCAAGCAGGCTGCGCGTTTCGGCAAAGCTGGAACCGGCAATGGTCAGCGATTTGATGTGGCGCTTGTTGCCTAGCGTCCAGTCGGAAAACGTCAGAACCGGAAATTCGCGCACCCCGTGCCGCTCGTGCTGGCCGCTGTACAGCGTGTAATGAGCGTCGCCGCTGTCGTAAATGGCCACCCCCACATTGGAACTGTAAGGAATGCCGGTCTGTGCCAGTGCCTGGTACAGGTTGTCGTCGTGTTGCAGGTTACCGCTGCGAAAGGCGAGCGGACGCGGTACGCCCCACTCGCTGAACGTGGCAATGCCTTGTTCGATCAGCGCTACCGAACTTGCCACGCTGCGCGCCTTGAAGTCATCGCGCCCGCGCATATTGCGCGACTGGTCCCACCAATCCGCATGCGCAAACAGCGACCAGCCGGGATGGGTATGGAGCTGCACTTCGTGGCCTTCGGCATGGATCTGGCGCGCGATCGGGCCCATGGGGTCGTTCTTGAACCAGAAACGGTGGACGGTCTCGACGAAAAACGTGGCTTGCACATGGTATTTGGCAAACGTTTTGAGCATGAATCCCAGGCCTTCGGACTTGCCGTCGACATTGCACCACACCAGCGGCTCGGCCACCGGACGCCGCTCGGGGTTCGTAAATGCACCAGCAATGCTAAATTCGGTATCGATGGTGATGCAAACACGCGTGCGCATGAGAAATTGGTAGAGAGAAATAATGATGAATGGTAGCACATCATTCTTTGCGCCGACACAAGGTGTGCGTACAAGATCAATATATTTTTAACAATGAAAATACACGTTTGATGCTGTGAACCTGGCAGGCTGCGAACCGGCAGCCATCGGGGCGGCATTAATTATTTGTTAAGCGAAAAGAGCAAATATGGTATCCTTGAAAACCTTGTGGACGCGGCAAACCGCCATGCGACGTTGATTTTGGATTCCTTATGCACAAGTTTGCCTCCCCCCCTCTCCGCCAGCACCCGCACCCAAGCGCAAGCGACGATTTGCCCGAACTTGCCCTGTCCATCGTTGTCCCGGTCTATAACTCCGCAGTCACGCTCGCGCAGTTGCATGAGCGCTTGAGCGCCGTTCTTGGTCCTCTCAGGCAGCCCTACGAAATCATCCTGATTGACGACGGCAGCCGCGATGGCTCCTGGGCCGCGCTCGAAGCATTGCGCCTGCGCGATCCGGTTCATGTCGTTGCCGTGCAGCTGATGCGCAACTATGGCCAGCACAATGCGCTCATGTGCGGGCTCGACATGGCGCGCGGCGCCGTCATCGTCACCATGGACGACGACTTGCAAAATCCCCCCGAGGAAATCCCGAAACTGTTGGCCGCCATCGGGCAAGGCGACCTCGACCTGGTGTACGGCTGCCCGGACGACCGCCAGCATGCGGGTTGGCGCAATCTTGGTTCGGCCATCGTCTGGCATTTCTATCGCACCGTGTTTCGTAATCCGGTCACGCCCACGCCGTTTCGCGCCATGCGCCACCAGCTGGCCAAGAGCGTCATGTTCTACAACCTGAACTTCACCTACCTCGACGGGCTGCTGGCCTGGTGCACCAGCCGCATCGGCGCCGTCGACGTTGCCCACCATGCGCGCGCGGAAGGCAAGTCGAATTATTCGGTCAGCAAATTGCTGGTCCTGGCGCTGAACCTGTACACCAATTTTTCGCTGCTGCCCTTGCAGCTGGTCAGCGCCATCGGCCTGCTGACCGCGTGCTCCGGCTTCGCGGTCGGCTTTTACTACCTGCTGCAGTATTTGGTGTCGAACATATCGGTGCCCGGTTTCGCCTCCACCATCATCGCCGTGCTGATACTGGGTGGGGTGCAGTTGCTGGCGCTGGGCGTCATTGGCGAGTATCTGGGCCGGCTGCACCTGAACGTCAACCGCAAGCCGCAGTTCGTGGTCCGGCAGCGCAAGGCAGGGGTGGCGGCGGCCGCCATGGCGGAAGTGGAGGCCGGACATGCATAAGCGGATCGACACCCCTGCGCGGATCGACACCCCTGCGCGGATCGACACCCCTGCGCTGATCGACACCCCTGCACGCGTCGTGCGCAGTGCTGAGGCGCGCACGCGCGTGCTGGCGATGGACGCCCGGCCCGGCTTTACGCTGCCAGCGCCGTCGATGGCGTTTCGCTGGGTCGGGGCGTAAGCGGTGGTGCTTACGCTGGTACAGCGCCAGCTGCTGCGCTACGCGGTGGTCGGTGTCGCCTCCAACCTGCTCTGTTACGCGCTCTACCTGGGCCTGACGTGGCTGGGCATGGATCCCAAGCTGGCCATGTCGATCCTGTACGGCCTGGGCGTGCTGCAGACCTTCTTTGCCAACAAGCAGTGGACGTTCGAGCACGGCGGCGCCAAAGGCGCCGTGTTCTACCGCTACTGCACCGCCTATGGCCTTGGCTACGTATTCAATCTGGCGGTGCTCTACCTGCTGGTTGACCGCATGGGCTACCCGCACCAGCTGATCCAGGCCGGCATGATCGTGGTGCTGGCCGCGTGCCTTTTTCTCGCTCAAAAATTCTGGGTATTTCGCGCCCCGGCGCACGCCGCCACTCTCAAGGAATCACCATGAAAATTCCCTTCAATAAGCCCTACATGACCGGCAAGGAACTGTGGAATATTTCGCAGGCCCACGCCAGCGGTCACCTGGCCGGCGACGGCGCTTTTACCAAAAAATGCAGCGCTTGGCTCGAGCAGCGCATCGGCTGCCAGAAAGCGCTGCTGACCCATTCGTGCACCGCGGCGCTTGAAATTGCCGCGATGCTGGCCGACCTGCAGCCGGGCGACGAAGTCATCATGCCGTCGTACACCTTCGTCTCGACCGCCAACGCCTTTGTGCTGCGCGGCGCCGTTCCCGTGTTCGTCGATATCCGCGCCGACACCATGAACATCGACGAGAACAAGATCGAGGCGGCCATCACGGCGCGCACCAAGGCCATCGTGCCGGTCCACTACGCGGGCGTGGCCTGCGAGATGGACGCCATCATGGACATCGCGCGCCGCCACGACCTGCTGGTCATCGAAGACGCGGCGCAAGGCATCATGTCGACCTACAAGGGGCGTCCGCTCGGTTCGATCGGGCACCTGGCGGCGCTGTCGTTCCACGAAACGAAAAACATCATCTCCGGCGAGGGCGGCGCCTTGCTGATCAACGATCCGCGCTTCATCGAGCGCGCCGAAGTCATCCGCGAAAAAGGCACCAACCGCAGCCAGTTCTTCCGCGGCCAGGTCGACAAATATACCTGGGTCGATGTCGGCTCGTCGTACCTGCCGGGCGAAATCGTGGCCGCCTTCCTGTGGGCGCAGATGGAGGAGGCCGATATCATCAACCGGCGCCGGCTCGAGATCTGGGCCAATTACCACCAGTGGTTCGCCAGCCTGGAAAAAGCGGGCAAGGTGGTGCGCCCGACCGTGCCGCGCGAATGCACGCACAACGCGCACATGTACTACCTGCTGCTGCCCGACCTGGCCACGCGCACGCGCGTGATCGCGCGCCTCAGGGAGCGCGGCATCCAGACGGTGTTCCATTACATTCCGCTGCATTCTTCGCCCGTGGGCCGCGAGCTTGGCCGCTCCGCCGACGACATGCGCCACACCGACGCCGCCGGCGAGCGCCTGCTGCGCCTGCCGCTGTGGATCGGGCTGGAAGAGCAGCAGGCCGAGGTGATCGCCGACATCATCGGCGCCATCGAGCAGCACTGACGGCGCCGGCGCCGCTGCCGGAACTGCAGGAACTGCCGTTCTTTTAGCCGCCCTGGCCCCCGCTCGGCTTCCATAATTGCAGCGTCACCGTCTTGACGTTGCGCCCGTCGCGCGCGGCGGGGTTGGCCAGCGTGACCGAGCCGGCCGGCACATGCGAAGCGGGGCCAAGGCGGCGCGCCAGCATCGCTTGCCAGCCGTCGATGCCGCGCGCCTTGTAGTCGGTGGTCAAGAGCCAGGCGCTGCGCAGGTGGGCGGCATCGATTTTCTCGATCGTCCGGGCCGAACCGGCCGTGCTGCCTTCAAAGCCCGCAACCAGCCATGGCGTGCCCAGCGGAACGGCGCCAAGCGCGTACACCACGCCGGGGCTGTCGGCAAAATCGAGCATGTCCTCGCCCGCGCGCATACCTGCGGCCTGCGCCATGGCGCCGAGCTGGCGCAGGCCGTCGGCGCTGCGCGGGTCAAGCAGCAGGGTGCCGGTTGCCACCGCGGCGGGACTGTTTTGCGCGCCCAGCGCGCTGTACTGGCGGTAGGTGTAGGCCGCATCGGTGAGCGCGAGCACTTGCGTGGTCAGCGCCGGTGCGCACAGCAGGCAAGCACTGGCCGCCAGCGCGCCGGCGTTGAGCAGGCCCTGGTGGTGCAGGCGGTACAGCAGCAGGAACACCGCGCACAGGGCGAACATCGAAGCAATCGCGCTATGGCGCAGGATGGGCATGTTGGTGCCGAAGGAAAACGCCAGCGGCAAGGTGAACAGCAACAGCAGCAGCGCGGGACGCGCGCGCTCGGTGCGCTGTTCCAGGCTCCACAGGCCCAGCGCCGCCAAGGCCAGCACCTGCAGCCAGATCGAACCGCGATGGTCTAGCGTGATCGCCAGCGCGGCCGCGCCCACCAGCAGCAGCGTCAATGCCGAGACGGCGCCCGCCGTGGCGGTGCCGAGCCGGCGCCGGATCAGGAAAAACAGCAGGCCCGCCGCCAGCAGCAAAAGCCCGCTGCGCATGAATTCGCGCTGCACGTCCCAGCTGACCGACTTGGCCAGCCACACGACGCCGTAGCCGCCGCGCATGCGGGTAATCTCGATGCCTTCGCGCAGCGACGCCAGCCAGCCAGGGAACTGGGCGGCGAGCAGGATAAAATTAATCGCAAAGCCGGCCGTGATCAATCCCGCCATCGCCAGCAGGCTGTTCCACTTCCAGGCGCGATTGACGGCGCCGTAGAACAGCAGATGCACCAGCAGCACCAGCAGCGCGCTGGTCGCTTTGGACAGAAAGCAGGCGCCCAGCGCCAGCCCATACAGCAGCGGCGCCAGACGCGGCGCCTTGCCTGCTGCCTGCTGCGCGATCGTGCGCAGCAGGCAGGCCGTCATGACGGCCATGGTGGCAAGCGAGAGCAGGTTGTAGGAGGGCGCGCGCAGCGTGGTCAGGAATCCGAAGTACAGCATCGAGGCCGCCATCGGCCCGGCCAGCCGGGCGCAGCGCTGCCAGCGCGTGGCGTCCTGCCGGGGCAGCGAAAAGCGCAGCACGGCATGCATCAGCAAGGCGCTGCTGGCCAGCACCAGCGCCAGCGACAGGATGCGGATGCCGGCAATGCTGTGGCCCATGGCGCGAAACGGCCACTCGAAATAGGCGCCAAAAAACGTGACGGTGCCGGTGAACTGGCGCCAATACAGAAAGTTGTGGAAGTAATAGGATTCGTCGGTGAAATCGAAGCCGCGCGGCGCCATCCAAACGTACAACGCCACTTGCACCAGCAGGATCAGCAGTGCGGGCAGGGCCCAGCGCGCCAGACCCGGCGCAGGGAGCCGGGAAGGGGCTGGCGTAGGGACTTGCGACGGGACGGGCGAAGGGAGCGGGCCGGAGCGTCGGGCAGGGGAATCGAGGATCATCGGGTCACTTTATACGGTGCGAATTGCAGTTCCGACATGATACAGAGCGCGCTTCGGTCGAGGCGTGTTTTTATCACAATTGCATGGCTATCTGTTACTCATACTGCCAATGTTTTGATATGATCTGCCCCGCGTCGCCTTACGATCCTCGCAACATGACGCGCGGGGTCAAGCACGTTGCACGTCTGTCAAGCGGAACGGCAGTCCCATCCGAAAAATGATAAAATCGCACTCCTCCGAGAGCCTCGCGCCTTCTCATTGCGCGCAGCGGCACTAACGGTCTCTAGGCGCGCTTGCCGGGGCCAGTGGTTGACAACAAGCCAGTTACAGCGCCTGCCTGGCGCGTGGACCGGACCGAAAGTTCATCCATGAATCTTGCTGCCCGGTACAGCGTTGTGCGGACGTACAGTGATGTTTTAACAATGCTCTTGCGGGTATGTTGTTTCTCCTGAACAAAATTAGTTGCTTCAATTGAGCGTCGCTTGTTGGTGTGATATATTCTAGTTGTTATAATTGCAAAAATTTTCTTATACGGATGCGAACATGAAATCAAATGACGTCGTTGCAGTAGTTGGACTGGGCTATGTTGGCATGCCGCTGGCAGTAGAGTTCGGAAAAAAGCGGACAACGATCGGATTTGATCTTTCGGCCAGCAAAATTGAAAGCTATCGCAATTTCATCGACCCGACGGGCGAGCTGTCGACCAGCGAATTGCGCGCCGCCTCCCAGCTGACGGTCGGCACCGACCCGGCGGCGCTGAGCGACGCCAAGTTCATCGTGGTGGCCGTGCCGACCCCGGTCGACATCGCCCACAACCCCGACTTCACGCCGCTGGCCGGCGCCAGCAAGACGGTCGGCCTGCACATGAAAAAGGGCGCCATCGTCATTTTCGAGTCCACCGTGTACCCGGGCGCGACCGAAGAAGTGTGCATCCCCATCCTCGAGCAGCATTCCGGCCTGAAATGGAAAGAAGACTTCCACGTCGGCTTTTCGCCTGAGCGCATCAACCCGGGCGACAAGGAACACACCTTGACCACGATTCTCAAGGTGGTCTCGGGCGACGACGCCGAAACGCTCGAGCTGGTGGCCGAACTGTACGAGTCGATCATCACCGCCGGCGTGCACCGCGCCTCGTCGATCAAGGTTGCCGAAGCTGCCAAGGTCATCGAAAACACCCAGCGCGACCTGAACATCGCCCTGATGAACGAACTGGCTATCATTTTCGACAAGATCGGCATCGACACGCTGGAAGTATTGAAAGCGGCCGGCACCAAGTGGAATTTCCTGCCGTTCCGTCCGGGCCTGGTGGGCGGCCACTGCATCGGCGTCGATCCTTACTACCTGACGCACAAGGCGGAAATGGTCGGCTACCACCCGCAAGTCATTCTGGCCGGCCGCCGCATCAATGACGGCATGGCCAAGTTCGTTGCCGAAAAAACCGTCAAGTCGATCATCGCCGCCGGTTTCCACGTCAAGGGCGCCAAGGTCAACGTCATCGGCCTGACCTTCAAGGAAAACTGCCCCGACCTGCGCAACTCCAAAGTGGCCGACATCGTCTACGAACTGCAATCGTACGGCGTGGACGTGCGCGTCTACGACCCGGTCGCGTCGAACGCCGAAGCGCAGCACGAATATGGCATCAAGCTCGACAGCTGGGAAGACTTGCCGCAGGCCGATGCCATCGTCGCCGCCGTGCCGCACAAGGAAATCCTGGCCCGTCCGCTGGCTGACCTGACCGCCAAGCTCAATCCGAACGGTTGCTTCATCGACGTCAAGTCGCAGTTCGACAAGGCGGCGCTGGTGGACGGCGGATTCTCCGTCTGGCGCTTGTAATAGTGCCCCTCCCTTTCGATTGCGTTGCCAGGAAAGTACCGACCAGTGAATAAGTTTGCCGAACTTCAATTGCATTTGCGCGACAACGCGTATCACTGGCTCGTGACCGGCGCCGCCGGCTTCATCGGTTCGAACCTGGTTGAAGCGCTGCTGCGGTTGAACCAGCGCGTCACCGGCCTGGACAACTTTGCCACCGGCCACCAGTACAATCTCGACGAAGTGCGCTGCCTGGTGGGCGACGCCGCCTGGCAGCGCTTTACCTTCATCGAAGGCGATATCCGCCAGTTCGCCGATTGCGCGCGCGCCTGCGAAGGGGTCGACTTCGTGCTGCACCAGGCGGCGCTGGGTTCCGTGTCGCGCTCGATCGCCGACCCGATCACCAGCAACGACGTCAATATCACGGGCTTTTTGAACATGATCACGGCGTCGCGCGACGCGAAAACGCGCCGCTTCGTCTACGCCGCTTCCAGCTCCACCTATGGCGACCATCCGGCCTTGCCCAAGGTCGAGTCCGTCATCGGCAATCCGCTCTCGCCGTACGCGGTCACCAAATACGTCAATGAACTGTTCGCCGATGTGTTTGCCCGTTGTTACGGGATTGAAGCGATCGGCCTGCGCTACTTCAACGTCTTCGGTCCGCGCCAGGACCCGCACGGCGCTTACGCCGCCGTGATTCCCCAGTGGATTGCCGCGCTGATTGAAAACCGCGACCTGTTCATCAATGGCGACGGCGAAACCAGCCGCGACTTCTGCTTTATCGACAATGTCGTGCAAGCCAATTTGCTGGCGGCCATGTCGCCGGCCGCGGCCGCCAACCAGGTCTACAACGTGGCGCTCAACGAGCGCACCAGCCTGAACGAACTGCACCAGATGATGTGCGCGCTGCTGCGCGAGCGCTATCCGCATGTCGAAGGGCACCGGCCCCATTTCAAGGATTTCCGCGCCGGCGACGTACGCCACTCGCAGGCCGACATTTCCAAGGCTGAAACGCTGCTCGGCTTTGCGCCCACGCACCGGATCGGCGAAGGCCTCGAACAGGCCCTGCAATGGTACATCGCGCACCTCGACCGGGCGCTCTAGTTCCAGGCAACAGTGGGCAGGGCGCCATGCGTCCCCCAGTAGGCATTAAGAATTGCGGAGGAAAGCGTGTTAAAGATTTCTAATCACTACGTCTCGAAGATAGTGTTTTTCCTATTGTTCGTCGAAGTGCTGGTACTGATCGGTTCGGCATACGCCGGCGCTGCCGTACGCGTGCTGAATATGGCCGAAGGCACCACGGCGCCGGAGTTTCCTCACTTTTTCCTGTCCGCACTCGCGTTTGCCTGCGCCATCATTTTTTCGATGAGCGCCATGGGCCTGTACCAGCTCAACTTTACCGAAGGCTTGCGCGACCCGTTTTTCCTCAAGCTGATGCCCGCCTTTGTGATGGGCTTCGTGATCCTCACGCTCATTTTCTACGTGCTGCCGGACCTGCAGATCGGGCGTGGTGTGCTGGCGGCCGTGTTTACGATTGCCGCAGGCGGCATCTTTTTGGCGCGCATGGTGTTTTTCAAGACGTCCGAATTGCGCTTCCTGGAAACGCGCATCATCTTTTTGGGCGGCGGGCCGCTGGCCAAGGAATGCTCGGACCTGGCCATTCATAACACCGGCTACCACCGCTACGACATTGCCGGCTATGTCGCCATTCCTTCCGAGGAATGCTGCGTGCCGCTGTCGCAGGTGCTCAAGGTGCGCGACGGCGAGTCGCTCTCGACGCTGGCCATGGCCCACAATGTCGAGGAAATCGTGGTGTCGGTGCAAAACCGGCGCGGCGGCTTCCCGATCAAGGAACTGCTCGACTGCAAGCTGCAAGGCATCAAGGTGACCGACGCCGCCAATTTTTTCGAGCGCGAAAGCTGCCAGATCCGCGTCGATTCGCTGCAGCCAAGCTGGCTGGTGTTTGGCGGCGGCTTTGACCAGAGTTTCATCCGTACCTTCATGAAGCGCGGCTTCGACCTGATCTGCAGCGGCGGCATCTTGCTGGTGGCGTTTCCCGTCATGGTCGTCACCGCCATCGTGATTTACCTGGAAGACCGTTCGCCCATCTTTTACCAGCAGGAGCGCGTGGGCCTGGACGGGCACAGCTTCAATGTGCTGAAATTTCGCAGCATGCGCAACGATGCCGAAAAAGGCGGCAAGCCGCAGTGGGCCGCGCAAAACGATCCGCGCGTCACGCGCATCGGGAACTTCATCCGCAAGACCCGGATCGACGAACTGCCGCAAATCCTGAACGTGTTCAAGGGCGAGATGAGCTTTGTCGGCCCGCGCCCGGAACGCCCATATTTCGTCGAGCAGTTGATTGAAGTGGTGCCTTACTACAACGTCCGCCACAGCATCAAGCCCGGCATTACCGGCTGGGCACAGGTGCGCTATGGCTACGGCGCTTCTGCGGACGATGCGTTGCAAAAACTTCAATATGACCTGTATTATGTGAAGAACAATAGTTTATTCCTGGACATCCTGATTCTGATTGATACGCTCAAGGTCGTACTGTTCCGCAGCGGTCGCTAGTCGGTCGCTAGTCGGTCGCTGGACGATTGCCAGACGTTCGCTAAATACAGGGACATTTTAATTTCCGCTGCGGTTCTGACGGATGGTGCACATTGAGCAGTATCGCTTCCTACAGCTACCTGGTAGCCGCCCTTGCATTCCTGGTCCTGTGCGTCATGCTGATGACGCGCTGGCGCAGCCGTACCCACGCCACCTCGGTCACCATCGCCGCCGTCGCCAGCCTGTTCTGGAGCGCCGCGCTGGCATGGCAAGCCGACCAGGGCGACTTGCCAGCCTGGTCGGCCTGGACCGATTCCTTTGAAGTGCTGCGCAACGGCGCCTGGTCCGCCTTTCTCATCGTCCTGATCGGCAGCTACCGTGACCCAGACAGCCGCCTGCCGCTCAAGCTGCAGGGCTGGGTGCTGGCGATCTTTTCCTTCTATGTGCTGTTCTTCCTGGGCACCGTGGCCGGGGTGTGGCACCTGACGTCGCTCAGCGAGACGGGCTTGATGCCGAGCGTGACGGCGCGCGTGGCGCTGGCCGTGCTGGGCATCGTGCTGGTCGAGCAGCTCTACCGCAACAAGTCGCTGCAGGAACGCTGGGCCGTCAAGTTTGCATGCCTGGGCATCGGCGCCATGTATGCGTACGATTTTTACCTGTTTTCCAACACCATGCTGTTCCACCAGGTGGACCCGGACATCTGGGCCGCGCGCGGCGTCATCAATGCGCTGACCGTGCCGCTGGTGGCCATGTCGATCGCCCGCAGCGCTTCCTGGTCGTCGGAACTGGCGCTGTCGCGGCGCGTGATGTTCCATACCGCCGCGCTGTTCGGCTCGGCCATCTACCTGCTGGCCATGGGCTCGGCCGGCTACTACCTGCGCTTTGTCGGCGGCAGCTGGGGCACGGTGATGCAGGTCGCGTTTTTGTTCGGGGCGCTGGTGCTGCTGGTGGTGATCCTGTTTTCAGGCACCTTCCGCTCGTGGCTGAAGGTCTTCATCAGCAAGCACTTTTACCGCTACAACTACGACTACCGCGAAGAATGGCTGCGCTTTACCCGCACCCTGTCCGAAAGCGGTCCGGGGCTGGGCGTGCGCACCATCCAGGCCGTGGGCGAACTGGTCGAAAGCCCGGGCGGGGTGCTGTTCATCCGCCGCGATTCGGGCCTGTACGAACCGCAATCGTACTGGCATGTGCCGGTCGAAAACATCAGCGAGCCGGCCGATTCGCCGTTTTGCCAGTTTTTGGAAAGCAAGCAGTGGGTGGTCGACCTGAACGAATACGCCGAGCGGCCCGAGCTATATGACGACATGCCGCTGCCCGCCTGGCTGACCAGGTTCGCCCGCCGCTCCTTGGTGGTGCCGCTGATCATGCAGGGCAAGCTGTTCGGCTTCATGCTCCTGATGCGCCCGCGCAGCCCGGTGGCGCTGAACTGGGAAGTGATCGACCTGCTGAAAATCGCCGGCAACCAGGCCGCCAGCTACCTCGCCCAGCAAGACGCGGCCACCGCGCTGATGGTGGCGCGCCAGTTCGAGTCGTTCAACCGCATGTCCACCTTTGTGGTGCACGACCTGAAAAACCTGGTCTCGCAATTGTCGCTGCTCATTCCGAACGCGGAAAAGCACCGCAACAATCCGGAGTTCCAGCGCGACATGCTCGACACCGTGACCCACTCGGTGCAAAAAATGAAGCTGCTGCTGCAAAAGTTGAGCCGCAGCGAGTCGCCCGTCCACATGGCCCCGCTGGCCATCGACAAGGTCTTGATCCAGGCGGTGGCGCTGAAGGCCGCGTTCGAGCCGCACCCGGTGCTGGAATTGCTCGATGCCGGCATGAAAGTGCTGGCCGACCGCGAACGGCTCGAGCGCGTGCTCGGCCACCTGATCCAGAACGCGATTGAAGCCACGCCCAAGGATGGGAAGGTGGCCATCAGCCTGCGCCGGCGCGACGACAACGTGCTCATTACCATTGCCGACACCGGCGAAGGGATGAGCGAGGAATTCATCCGCGAGCGCCTGTTCAAGCCGTTCGAATCGACCAAGTCGGCCGGCATGGGCATCGGTGTTTTCGAAAGCCAGGAGTACATTTCGGAATTGGGCGGTAAAATCGAGCTCGTCAGCGAAGTTGGCGCCGGTACCACCTTTTATGTAAGTTTGCCGCTCCATCAACACCAGGCGCAAACGCTCGATATTGCCGTCTGACGGCCAGAAAGACTGCTGTGACTACGACCAAACAAAAACTGCTCATCATCGAAGACGACCCGGGCCTGCAAAAGCAGCTGCGCTGGAGTTTCGACGCCTATGACGTACTCGTCGCGGGCGACCGCGAGAGCGCGCTGGCGCAGATCCGCCGCCACGAGCCGGCGGTGGTCACGATGGACCTGGGCTTGCCGCCCGACCCGGACGGCGCCACCGAAGGCCTGGCCACCTTGCAGCAAATCCTGGCGCTGGCGCCCGCCACGCGCGTGATTGTCTTGACCGGCAACCAGGACCACGCCAACGCCGTCAAGGCCATCGCGCTGGGCGCCTACGACTTTCACCAAAAGCCGTGCGACAGCGAAGTACTGGGCCTGGTGCTGCAGCGCGCGTTTTTTTTGCATGCGCTGCAAAAGGAAAACCAGCGCATGCTGGCGCAGCAGGCCGATTCGCCCATGGCCGGCCTGATCACGCGCGACGCCGGCATGCAAAAGGTGTGCCGCAACCTTGAACGGGTGGCGCCCACTACCGCGTCGGTCATGGTGCTGGGCGAATCGGGCACCGGCAAGGAAGTGCTGGCGCGCGCGCTGCACAACCTGTCGCCGCGCGCGAATAACCGCTTCATGGCGATCAACTGCGCCGCGATTCCCGAAAACCTGCTCGAGAGCGAATTGTTCGGCTACGAAAAAGGCGCCTACACGGGCGCGGCCAAGCAGACCAAGGGCAAGGTCGAACTGGCCAACGGCGGCACCTTCTTCCTCGATGAAGTGGGCGACTTGCCGATGGCGCTGCAGGCCAAGCTGCTGCGCTTTTTGCAGGAACGCGTGATCGAGCGCGTCGGCGGGCACGAGGAAATTCCGGTCGATGTGCGCATCGTTTGCGCGACGCACCAGAACCTCAAGGAGCTGACGGCGGCCGGGCGCTTTCGCGAAGACTTGTATTATCGCCTGTCCGAAATCGTGGTCACCATCCCGCCGCTGCGCGCGCGCCTGGGCGACGCGGCGCTGCTGGCGCACCACTTCAAGAACAAGTTCAGCGCCGCCGAATCGCGCTCCGGCCTGCATTTTTCTAGCGAAGCGATGACGGCGATCGAAACCTACGGCTGGCCGGGCAATGTGCGCGAAATGGAAAACTGCATCAAGCGCGCCGTGATCATGGCCGACGGCCCGGCAATTCAACCCGACGACCTGGGCCTGGCCGCCGCCGCTCCCGAAGACGAGCCGCTCAACCTGCGCCAGGTGCGCGACGAAGCCGAGTACAAGGCGCTGGTCAAGTCGCTGGCGCGGGTCGACGGCAATATCGTCAAGGCGTCCGAGCTGCTCGGCATCAGCCGCCCGACCATGTATGACCTGATGGCGCGCCATAACATCAAGAACGGCGACTAGCATGGCGCGGCGCGCGCTGCGGCTGCTGGCCGGCTGCGCCCTGATCGGCGTGCTCGCTGCCGGCGCCGGCGCGCTGTACCTGCAGGACAAGGGCATCACGCCGCGCGCGCTGGCGCCCTACATCGACAAGCGGACGTCCGGCCACAATCCAACCATCGAGGGTGTGGGCCAGTGGTCGGCCGCGGCGCTGGTGCGGCTCGACCGGGGCGAGTCCCGCCTACCCGTGGCCACCTTTGCGGCCATCGGCGCGCGCGCCGCGCTGCCCTTCGCCGGCGCAGCGGCGCAGCGGCGCATCGTGTCCACCAGCGACGAGGTAAGGCGCGCCATCGCGGCCGCGGCACCGGGCGACGTCATCACGCTGCTGCCGGGGCGCTACCAGTTCGCCGGCGCGCCGCTGTATGTCAGCCGGCCGGGCACCGCCGGCGCGCCCATCGTGCTGCGCGCCGAGCAGGCCGGCAGCGTCACGCTTGAATTCGCGCTGGTGGAAGGCTTTATTGTCAGCGCCCCGTACTGGCATTTTGAAAACCTGGCCATCCGCGGCGTCTGTCTCGAGCAGGCCCAGTGCGAGCATGCCTTTCACGTGGTCGGCGCGGCGCATCACTTTGAAGCGCGCAATAACACCATCACCGACTTTAACGCCCACTTCAAGATCAATGGCGACCAGCGCCTCTTTCCCGACCATGGTTTGATTGACGGCAATACGTTGCGCAACGCCAGCGCGCGCAGCACCAGCAGTCCGGTGACGCTGGTCGACCTGGTGGCGGCCAGCGGCTGGACGATCCGGCGCAACCTGATCGCCGACTTCATCAAGAGCGGAGGTGACCGCATCAGCTACGGCGGCTTCGTCAAGGGCGCCGGATCGGACAACGTATTTGAGCAAAACGTGGTGCTGTGCGAAGACCGGCTGCGCGGCGCGCCGGGGCAGCGGGTTGGCCTGTCGCTGGGAGGCGGGGGCACCGGCAGGCAGTACTGCCGCGACGGCAGGTGCATCACCGAGCAGGATCGCGCCATCGTGCGCGCCAACCTGATCGCCAGCTGTTCGGACGACGGCATTTATTTGAACAACGCGGCCGCCAGCGAACTGCTGCACAACACGCTGATCGATACCGGCGGCATTCAGGCGCGCTTTGCCGGCACCAGTGCCGACGTCGAGGGCAACCTGGTTGACGGCGACATCCGCAGCCGCGACGGCGCCTTGCTGCGCCTGAACGACAACCTGTCTACGCCGATCGCGCTGCTGTACACGGGTTACCATGCGCAGCGGCGGCTGTTTGCCGACGATTTTCAGTGGAAGCAGGCGCCGCCCCGGCGCGCCAAGGTCGACGAACTACCGCCGGACCTGTGCGGTGGAACGCGCCCGGCTGCGCCAAGCTACGGCGCATTTGAAGATATTAGCGCCTGCCAGAAGTAGATCTGACCGGTTCAGTAGAATTACATCGTCCTCGCGCACGAGGCTGTTGCAAAACGCTTTAGGACCAACTCGCCACTCAAAAATCGCAACATTTGGGATTCTGGAGACCTAAACAACATCGTCCTCGCGAAGGCGGGGACCCATAGAACGGATGCCAATCCCTCCCTTAAAATCAAGTAGTTACAGTAACCAGATTGATTCAAGGAGAACATGACTCGTCGGTTCTATGGGTCCCCGCGTGCGCGAGAACGATGTTGGTTGTGGTTTTCGAGTTACCAGGCGCATTCAATTCCAGGCGCGCAGCCACTCGGCCGTCCACTGCGCCACTTGGTCATGCCAGACGCGGCGCGAGCAGGTATGGTCGGCCTTGGGCAGCAGGCGCCGCGTGATGCGCGGCGCGGCCATCAGGCCGCTCCACTTGGGCGACTGCGCGACAGCGGCGAATTCCTGCGCCGTCAGGTCGGCCCCGCTCAGAATCACCAGCACCTTGCCGGTAAAACGGTCCAGCCCTTGATGCATGCGGTCCGGCAGAGCGTTCGAAGCCGGCGCCTTGCGCGCGCTACCCAGCAGGCCGGTAAACGAGCGCGCGGCGGCGCGCACGTCAAAGCGGCCACTGGCGATTTTTTTCCACAGCGCGCCTTGCAGCAGCCGGTCGCGGTAGTAGTGCTTGAGCGTGGCCTTGGCCGCGCCGCTGTCGGTGCGCACCCAGGGATTGAGCAGCACCAGGCCGGCCACGCGCGCGTCGCCCGCTGCGTACAGCGCCGCCGCCGACGCCGCGTCGCACAGGCCCCACAGCACCACTTCGCGCACCGCCGGCGCGGCGGCCAGGAAGGCGTCGATGGCGGCGCGCAGGTCGTCGCCCACGTTCTCGAAGTCGCGCATCTCGCCTTCGCTGTCGCCCATGCCGCGGTAATCGAAGCGCATCGCCGCAATGCCTTGTTCGGACAGGCTGCGCGCCAGCAGCGTGAACTGGCGATGGCTGCCGGCGCGATATTGCGGACCTCCAACGACGATCAGCACGCCGCGCTTGTGGGGCGCTGCGGGCAGGTTAACAACGCCATACAGCCAGTTGCCGGCGCAGGCAAACACCAGGGCGCGCTGTTCAGTCATGGGCCAACAAGCTGCAGGTGGCGGCAATCAGCTCGGGACACTCGGTGATTTCCTGGGTTGACCAGAAGGAGGTTGCTGCCACCTTGTGCAGCGCGGGCGCCGCGCCCAGGCGCGTCCATTCAGCGGCCACGCGCAGCGCCGCCGGCGTGATGGGCCGTTCGGCGGCGGCGACGATTTCGATCCAGTTTACGGGGCAACTCGGTAAAAACCGTATCACATCGAGCGCGTCAATTGCCTTTACAAGTTCCGGCGCCAGCACGTAACCGGCCACCTCGAACGCCTCGCCGGCCAACAGGCGCGCGCGCAGTTCTGCGGTGCCTTCGGACGCCCCGTCCAGCATGGCGCCGGCCACGCGCAGGCGCAAAAACTGGGTCATGAAGGCGGCGCCTTGCAGCACCGGCTGCCACAGCACCAGTTGCGCCACTGGCTGGGTGCGCGCGCAGTCGAGCGCCAGCAGCGCGCCCAGGCGCAAGCCCCACAGCCCGACCGGCATCTGCAGGCGTTCGCGCAGCCAGGCGCTGGCGGCCGCCACGTCGTCCTGCCAGCGTTCCCAGCGCGCGTCGGCAAATTCGCCGCCGCTGTCGCCGCAACCGTGCAGGTCAATCTGCAGCACGCCGTAACCAAGCGCTGCCAGCGCGCGCGCCTGCAGGGCCGCCATGCGGCGCGACTTGTTCATTTCTTCGGCAAACGGATGGATATAGACCAGCCCACCGCGGCACGCGCCCTGCGGCGCGTGGTACAGGCAAAAGCGTTCCCCGTCGAGGAAGAACGCTGCAGCCGGCGCGTGCTGCGGCATGCTCACCCGAGTTTTTGCGCCACGAACGCGGCCAGGCTGCCCAGCGTGTCGAACGTTTCGGCGCTGATTTCATCGTCCTGCACGGCGATGCCGAAAAGCTCTTCGAGCGCGGTAATCACGTTCACAACCGCCATGGAATCGAGTTCGGGAAGGCTGCCCAGCAGGCGCGTTTGCGCGTTCATTGCGTGGCCCTGTTCGCCCAGGTTCAGGATGTCGATCAGGATCTGCTTTACGTCGTCAAGGTACATGGTGTGCTTTCAAGGTGCGCGACTGCCAGCGCGCATGGAGACGGGCCAGGACCGGCCAGCGGTAATAATTGACATGGTATAGAGTGCGCACCTCATCCGTCCAGCGGGTGTGCCATTCCATCACCTTGCCATAGAATTCAAGGCGCGCAAAACGGCCTTCGTCGAACAGCTGGCGGCACGCTTCTTCGCGCATCAGCAGCGTTGGCGACAGGTTGCCCGGCACGCTCTCGTCATAGCTTGTTTTCAGCACGATGATCTGCGCGGCGTCTTCGATGCACAGGTCCATCGCCACCAGCCGCTCGCCAAACCAGTAGCGGTAAATGCTGCCTGCACCGCGCCGGCAAAAGCCTTCGAGCATGGCCTGGTAGTAGCGGCCCTGCGCATTGTCGGCGGCCACCGCAGTGCCGCCGCCGGCTTTCCAGCCCGCGCTCTCGAGCCGGCCATAGTCGGCCACGGCGGCGGCCACCTCGCCCGGCAAATGGCTCACCTGCAGCCGCAGCGCCACGCCTTCCTTGTCCAGCCGCGCGCGCTGTTTTTTCAGGTTGGCGCGCAGGTTCTTGCCGCGCCCATTCCAGTAATTTTCAAAACTGCCGGCCAGCGTGATTTTGGCGGTGTCGATGTAGCTTAGGGTGCGCAGCTTGCCGCCTTCGGCGGGGCGCGGCAGCAGGTCGGGATCGCACTGGGTCAGGCCAAACAGCAACGCCGGGCCGGGCAGGGCGGCGACCAGCGACGCCAGCAGCGGTTCGAGCGCCAGGCCGCTTTCCTGCAGCCACAGGCCAATCGGCGCCTGGGCCGGCTGGAACAGCGCCCAGCTGCCGCGCCCGCGCGCCTCGACCAGGGCCATGGCCACGGTTCGCCCGTCATGCGCGCAGCTGGCCAGGTATTGGCGGCCGGTGCCAAATTCGGTAATCAAGGGCTGCACGAATTCCACTGCCAGCATTGGGGAGGCCTGGCAGCGCGCGTGCAGCGCGGCCCACTCTGCAGGCAATTGCGCCGCCTTGACGAGCGACCATTTCATGCGGCGAGCGCGGCGCGGATCGCGACCGTCATCCACGCGACTTCGTCGGCGCGCAGCTCCTGGTGCACCGGGAAGGCAATCACCTGGCGCGACAGGGCCGCACTGTTGGCGCACATCTCGGCGCCCGGCCACAGCGTTTCGGCAAAGCGCGTCATGGGCACGCGGGCCGCGAGCAGGCGTTCAAACAGCGGCTGGGGCGCGTCTACCAGCAGCGGAAACAGCCACGGGCAGGCGCCGTCAGGCAGGGCGGCAAACAAGGGGCGGCAGCCGGGCAGGCCGACCAGCGCCTGCTGCAGCTGCAGGTAATTGGCGCGCCGGCGCGCGACAATGCGCGCGTGCGAAGCGTGCGCGATCACGGTGCGCGAAAACCACGATGCGCGCTTGTCCAGCCAGCGCGCATCGAACTCATAACTGCTGTCGGACGACGAGGGCGTCAGCGTGCCTGTGAGCGCGGGCGCGGCGCGCTGCTTGAGACGGCCCCACAGCGCCGCCTTGAGCTTGAGCGGCAGCCAAAGCAGCGCGTGCACCAGCGGCAGGCGGCCATACGCAAAGCTGTTTTCCAGCGCGTTCAGGCAGGCTTTCACTTCGAAACCCTTGCCCGCCGAGACCGTGGGCGGGGTGCGCAGAACGTGGCGCGCCGAGACCAGGCAGCCGCCTTCGTAGATGGGAAAAAACTTCATGCTGCTGGCAATGGCGTAGTCGCCCCAGTAGCCGGCCGGTTTGCCCTCATGCTCGCCAAAAAAACAGTGGGCGCAGTCTTCAAGCAGAAATAGTGCGTCCTTGTCGCACAGCGCGCGCAGCGCAGCCATGTTCTGGGCGATACCGAAGTAGTGGGTGACCATCAGTACCTTGACCGTCGCGTCGAGCCGGGCGGCGATGTCAGCCAGGTCAACCTGCGCATCCGGCCCGACCTTGTAAAAGACCACGCGCGCGCCGCAGGCCAGCACCGGCGGGATCATCGACATGCTGTGGTATGCGGGCACCAGCACCGTGTCGCCGGCGCCCACGTGCATTTCGCGCAGCGCCAGCGCAATGGCGATGCGCCCGCTGGTAACCATGCGCACGTCACCGGCGCCCAGCACCGAAGCGGCGGCCGGCCGGTGCGGCGCCCCGAAGGTGCCGCGCGCGAGCACGGGCGCAAGCGGGGCGCGGGGTTTGATATCATTCGGCGTGGGCATGGTGGAAGTATAAACGGTGCACCGCAAATCAACTGTTAAGATTGCAGCCCATTGCGGCGACATTACAAGGTTTTAATGAGCGAGCTGCTTCACGACTTTATCTTCCGCGCGGCCCGGCAATTTCCGGCCTCGGAGGCGCTCGTGCATGGCGCGCGCAAGCTCAATTACGTGCAGCTGGCGCAAGCGGTCGATGGCGCGGCGCGCTCTCTGCTGGGCGCCGGCGTCCAGCGCGCCGCCCGCGTGGCCGTGTACCTCGAAAAACGCATTGAAAACGTGGCCGCTTGTTTTGGCGCCGCTGCCGCCGGGGCCGTGTTCGTGCCGGTCAATCCGCTGCTCAAGGCAGCCCAGGTGGCCTATATTCTGGGCGACTGCAGCGTCAGTATTTTGCTTACTTCCTGCGAGCGCCTGCGCCTGCTCGCGCCGGTGCTGGCCGACTGCCCGAGCGTGCATACCGTGTTTGTGGTGGGCGACGGCGAGCCAATCGACATTCCCGGCATCGCGGTGCGCGCGTGGGAAGGCGCGCAGGCTGCAACCCTGCCCGCGCATGTTGTCATCGACACCGACATGGCGGCTATCCTCTACACCTCGGGCAGCACCGGCAACCCCAAGGGCGTGGTGCTTTCGCACCGCAATATGGTGGCCGGCGCCGTCAGCGTGGCCGGCTATTTGGGAATGACCGCGCGGGACCGCATCCTGGCGGTATTGCCCTTGAGCTTCGACTATGGCTTCAGCCAGCTGACCACCGCCTTTCACGTGGGCGCCTGCGTGGTGTTGATCAACCACCTGTTCGCGCGCGATATCGTCAAGGCCGTGGCCGACGAAGCCATCACCGGCCTGGCCGCCGTGCCGCCGCTGTGGATCCAGCTCTCGCAGCTGCCTTGGCCCCCCGCTTGCACGCTGCGCTACCTGACCAATTCGGGCGGGGCCATGCCGCGCGCCACCGTGGACGCGCTGCGGGCGGCCTTGCCAAACGCGAGCCTGTTCCTGATGTACGGACTGACCGAAGCGTTCCGCTCCACCTACCTGCCGCCGTCGGAACTGGATCGCCGGCCCGATTCCATGGGCCGCGCCATTCCCAACGCCGAAGTGCTGGTGGTGCGGCCTGATGGCACAGTGTGCGACGCCAACGAGGCGGGTGAGCTGGTGCACCGCGGCGCGCTGGTGGCGCTGGGCTACTGGAACGACCCGGCCAAGACGGCCGAACGGTTCCGGCCCGCGCCCGGCCAGCATCCCGCGCTGCCGCTGCCCGAAATTGCCGTCTGGTCGGGCGACACCGTGCGCCGCGACGAAGAAGGCTTTTTGTATTTCGTGGGGCGCGGCGACGACATGATCAAGGTGTCCGGTTACCGCATCAGCCCCACCGAAATCGAGGAAGCGATCCACGCCGCGCAACTGGTGGCCGAAGTGGCCGCCTTTGGCGTGGCCCACCCCGTGCTGGGCCAGGCGATCGTGGTGCTGGCGGTGGCGCGGGATAGCCAGGAGGTGAGTATTGCCGCGCTGCTCAAGGAGTGCCAGCGCCGCCTGCCGGCCTACATGGTGCCGGCCCATATCGAGATTCGCAGCGAGGCGTTTCCGCGCAACCCGAACGGCAAGATCGACCGCAAGCTGCTGCGCCAGACTTGTTCCACGCTTTTTGAAAGTCCCACCCCATGAACGGTCGCAATTTATGAGTGCGAAGCCGGTGCACGCGCCGCAAACCCAGTTCCCCGTCGTGGACGACTGCCTGCAGGTAGGCGGCATGCCGCTCACGCGCCTGGCGCAGCGCGTGGGCAGCACGCCGTTCTATGCCTATGACCGCTCGCTCCTGAGCGAGCGCGTGGCGCTGCTGCGCGCGGCCCTGCCGCCGGCGCTGGCGCTGCACTATTCGATCAAGGCCAACCCGATGCCGGCGCTGGTGCAGCACATGGCCGGCCTGGTCGACGGGCTCGATGTTGCGTCTGGGGGCGAAATGAAAGTCGCGCTCGACACCGGCATGGACCCGGCGCGGGTCAGTTTTGCCGGGCCCGGCAAATCCGAGGCGGAACTGGCGCAGGCGCTGGCCGCCGGCGTGTGCGTGAACCTGGAGTCGGCGCGCGAAATCGGCATCCTTGCGCGCCTGTCGCAAACGCTGGGTATGCAGGCGCGCGCCGTCTTGCGCGTCAATCCGGACTTCGAGCTGCGCTCGTCCGGCATGAAAATGGGCGGCGGCGCCAAGCAGTTTGGCATCGACGCTGAAGAAACTCCGGCAATGCTGAAACTGGCCGCCGGCGAAGGCATGGCGGTGCTGGGCCTGCAGATTTTCAGCGGCTCGCAAAGCTTGAAGGCCGACGCCATCATGGAAGCGCAGAGCCGCACCGTGGAACTGGCGCTGCGCCTGGCGGCCGACGCGCCGCAAGCGCTGCACCAGTTCAATATCGGCGGCGGCTTTGGCATCCCGTATTTTCCCGGCGAGCGCGCGCTGGAGCTGGCGCCAATCGGCGCGCACCTGGCGCAACTTCAACAGCAAGTACTGAGCGCGCTGCCGCAGGCGCAGCTGGCGATCGAACTTGGGCGCTTTTTGGTGGGCGAGGCGGGCGTCTACGTGGCGCGCGTGATCGACCGCAAGGTCTCGCGCGGGCAGGTGTTTTTGGTGACTGACGGCGGGCTGCACCACCACCTGGCGGCGTCGGGCAATTTTGGCCAGGTGATCCGTAAAAATTACCCGGTGGCGGTCGGCAACCGCATGGCCGCGCCAAGCGACGCCCCGGCCTACGTGGTCGGTCCCCTGTGCACCCCGCTCGACCTGCTGGCCGACAAAATGGACCTGGCCCACGCCGAGGTGGGCGACCTGATCGTCGTGTTCCAGTCGGGCGCCTACGGCTTGAGCGCGAGCCCGGTCAACTTCCTCAGCCACCCGGCCGCGCAGGAAGTGCTGGTCTGACGCTGCTGCTATAATTTGCGCTGCCAATTTCAGCACTTCCAGGACCATTCGCCGTGCACAGACCCACCATTTCGGTCATTATTCCGACTACCTGCGAAGCGCGCCGGTGGGACTCGCTGCAGCGGGCCATCGCCGGGATCCTGGCGCAGGAACAGGTTGACGCTGGCCTGGTCGTGGTCGTCAACGGCGAGCGTTTCGCGCCCGATTGCGTGGAGCTGCTGCGCGCCATGCAAGGCGTGCGCGTGCTGTACCAGGCCGAAGGCAGCGCGCCGCTGGCGCAGCGCCTGGGGCGGCAGGCGGTCGAGACGGATTTTTTCTGTTTTCTCGACGACGATGACGAGTATTTGCCGGGCGCGCTGTGGCGCCGCGTGCAACCGATGCTGGCCAGTCCGGAGATCGGCTTTACTGCCTCGAACGGCTACCGGCTCAAGAATGGGCAGGAAACGCTCGCCGTGCAGCGCGCCGACGCCGTGATGGCCAACCCGTTGGCCGCTTTATCATCTGAAAACTGGCTATCCTCGTGCGGCGGGCTGTTTCGCTCGGCGCAGGTGACGGCCAAGTATTTCGACAATCCGGCGCCGTTTTACGAGTGGACTTACCTGGCCTACAAGCTGGCGCGCGATTTTAAAATGGCATGGGTGGCCGAGCCGACTTTCCGCATTCACGATACGCCGGCGTCGCTGTCCAAGTCGGATGCGTTCCGGGCGTGCGAAGCGGATGTGTTGAAGCGCATCCTCGCACTTGGCTTGCCGGCGCCTGTTGCGCGCGAGGTGCAGGAAAAGCTGGGCCGCACCTATCACGACCTGTCGAGCGACAATATCGCGCTGGGCAGGCGCGGGCCGGCCTGGCGTTACCACATGATCAGCCTGGCGCACCGCGGCGGCTGGCGCTATCTTTTATATACGCGCAAGCTGTTGACGCCTCGTTAGAGGCTGTCGCCAACACGCAGAGGAGCGTAGGTCGGATAAGCGTCCGCGCAATCCGACGTGCGTCAACGCGACGCCTGTCGGATTGCGCGACGCTTATCCGACCTACGCTTCTTGCTCCTTTAGGACCGGGCACCCGGAGCCAGGCTAAGCTTGATACCAACCTTGCCCAGCACTTGTTCCAGCTTGAGCACGCAAAAATGCTCAGGCCCTTCCGGGGCGCCGGCCATGCGCCACAGCAGGTAGATCGCCGCGCCGTACACCAGCGCGCCAACCGCCACGCATAGCAGCAGGGCCAGCATGTAGTCGAGCGTCACCTGGCGCAGCGTGAAGGTGCTCTTGAGCAGCAGCACGACGCCCGCCATCAGCAGCCCCGCCAGCAGCGGGCGCACCAGCTTTTTCGCGAACTCGGTGCCCGACAGGTCCAGGCAGCGGGCAATCAGCATCTGGTTGACCGGCACCATGATGATGATGGTCCCCAGCGACGCCCAGGCCGCACCCAGCACGCCCCAGTAATACACCGATGGAATGAGCAGCACCAGCACCAGCACGGCTTGCACGGCGCCAATGATGGTGACCAGGCGCATATTGCCTTGCGCAAGATAGACGTAGCCAATGTTGGTCTGCACCGCCTGGATCACGCCATACACGGCCATGACTTGGATCACCGGCACCGCATCCATCCATTTCCAGCCGAGCACCGTGGGCACCAGCAAGTCGGCCACGGCCATGATGCCCAAGCCCGCAGGCACCGCAAACAGAGCGATCGAGGAAATCACTTTCAGGAAACTGTTGCGCAGCACCGCCAGGTCGGTAGCAGCCTTGGCGTAGCCGGGAAAGGCGGCGCGGTTGATGGGGGCGACCAGTTCCGTGGTGGGCATCGAGGAAATTTCCGCCGCGACGGAATACACGCCCAGCGTCTGCGAGCCGGCAATGCGGCCGATGCAAAATTGCGCGGCGTTGTTGCGGATAAAGGCCATCAGGTTGTTCAAGACCAGCCACTTGGAGCTGTGGAACAACTCGGTTTTCGCCGCCAGCGACAGGCGCGGCCGGTAGTCGCTCACGACATACGACATCACGAACGAGAGGATGGTACCGGCCAGCTGCCCGTACACCAGCGCCCAGTAGTTTTGCATGTACAAAGCAAGGGGAATGGTGACCAGCACCGTCGACAAGCGCTTGCTCAGCAAAAACTTGAATTCCTGGTCGAAGCGCATTTCGCGGCGGAAAATCACGGGCCCGATATTCGCCCAGCCTTGCACGGCAAAAGCAAACGCGAGCACGTAGACCACCACTTGCAGGCGCGGTTCGTGGTAAAAATTGGCTGCGGGTATTGCCAACAAGGCCAGGATGAAGGCGCAAGCGGTGGAAAACAAGGCCGTGAAGGTCCAGGCGGTGTCAAATTCGTTGCGCCCGGCATGCGGGTTGCTGATCAGGCTGACGTCAAAGCCGAAGGAAATGAGCAGTTCGAGCGCGCTGATCAGAATCATCGCCATGGCGACCAGGCCAAAGTCGGCCGGCGAGAGCATGCGCGCCAGCACCACGGTGCTCAGCAGCCCGATGACCTTGTCGGACATCTTGAAGGCAAGCATCCAGGCCGCGCCCCGCGCGATTTTTTTATCAATATCAGTCAATGGGAACGCTGCCTTTCGTAACCTGGTTGAGCACCTGCGCCAGCTGGCTGGCACGGTGCGTGCGCGAGGACGAGGCAATCAGCGCCTCGGTCGCGACATAGGCCTGGCCGGCGCGGATCTGGCCGAGCAGGCGTTCGAGCACCGGGACGATGGACGCGCTGCTGTCCATCTGCGCAATGGCGTCAAAGCCGGCCGTGCGCAGCACGCGCGCCGTCTCGCCGCTGGTGTCTACCAGCCCCAGAATTGGTTTGCGGGCGCGGAAGTATTCGTAGATCTTGGCCGGGATCTGGGTGTTGAAGGGCGTACCCTGGAACACGATCAGGCCGTCGGCGGCCAGCATTTCCTGCAGCGCTTCGCGGTACGGCACCGACGGCTCGACCTTAACGATGTCGCCCACCTGGTATTTGTCCACCAGCGCGCCCATGGCCGCTACGTCGCCCGGGGCGCGCAGCACCACGCGCAGCGATGCCGCACAGAGTTTGCCTTCGCCGCGCAGCGTGGCCAGCGCCGCCAGGAATGGCGACGGGTCGCGCCCGCCGTCATACAGCACGCCGCTGTGGATCAGCGTCAGGCGCTCGCCCGGCACGGTTGCCACCGGCACGGCGTCGCCGAAACCGTCTTCGTCGTAGCCGTTCTCGATGACCGAGAATTTTTCAGGGGGCAGGCTGGGGAAGCGTTCGCGGTACGAGACCATCGCGCTGTGCGTGGTAAACACGGCCGCGCTGCAGCGCGTGATGGTCTGGCGTTCGATCCAGCCATACACGGCGCGCTGCGGTTTGGACACCGGGTACGAGCTTTGCAGCATGGGGTCGCGAAAATCCGCCACCCACGGCAGGCCCGTCACGCGGTGCAGGGCCAGCGCGATCAGATGCGAGGTGGCGATCGGGAAGGTAGACCAGAGCACGTCCGGCTTGTAGGTACGGATCAGCGACAGGCCGGCCGGCACGGCCGCGAACCACCATGAGATCCAGCGGTCCGGCAAGGCCAGCGCTTCGGGGTAGCGGCCCTTGATGCCCAGGTGGCGCTTGGTGTCGAGCGCAAAGGCGCGCCGCACGACCAGGTTCTTGGGCACGCTGGCCAGCTGCGAGGCGTTTTTTTCGTTGTAGGCGCGCGGGCTGGCCGAGAGCACCATCGGTTCCCAGCCGTTGTGGCCCAGGTGGCGTGAAAACGACAGCGTGCGCTGGATGCCGCTGCTCGCCGCCTGCGGCGGGAAGTGGAAAGCGGTCAGTAAAACTCGGTGGGTCATCTGCGGTGTTCCGGGGTGCGGTGCCTGCCCGGCTTCGTGCGCGTCGGCGCGCCGGGTCGTGGTATGGATGTCGTAGTCGGGATAGCCGGCACTGGCCGGATGGCGCTCGTCCCAGCCCAGCCAGCGGATCAAACGCAGGCCGAACAAAAAAGGCGTCTTGTCCCACGGCCGGCTGCGCGGCAGCTGGAAGCGGTCGGCGCCGCTGGTTACCGCGCCAATGGCCGTGGTAAAGGCGGCCGAAAACCCGGCTTCCTTGGCCATTTGCGTGTGGCGCTGGTCGTAGTCCTTGCCGACCTTGCCGTTCGGGTAGGCGAACAGCTGGACCGGTTTGCCGATGATCGCTTCCAGTTCCTTTTTGCCGCCCGCGATTTCAAGGCGCGAACTGTCGTCGGTCAAGCTGGTGAGGATCGGATGCGAGATGGTGTGGGCGCCGATCTCGATGCCGGCGCGATCCAGGTTGACCACCATCTCGGGCGTGAGCATGAGGTCGTGGTCGAGGTCTTCGCCGACCAGTACTTCGAGCCGCTTGATCAGGTCCAGGCGCGCCTGCGGCGGCAGGTACTTGGATGCTTCGGTCAGCTTGCCGACGGTTTGCTGGCGGTCGCCCAGGCTGGCCAGAGAGTAAGCGCCCAGGCCCAGTTCGCGCAGGTCCAGCTGCCCGGCCGGCAGGTTCTGCACCGCTTCGATGATGCGGTCGTTCCACATATTGCCGCCACCGACATAGCCGCTGGTCACGAACACCGTGGCCGGCAGCTTAAATTGCTTCAAAATCGGCAGCGCCAGGTCGTGCACCGAGCGGTAGCCGTCGTCAAAGGTGATGCACACCGCGCGCGGCGGCATGCGCGCCGTGCCAAGCATGGCAATGGCCTCCGACAGCGGCAGCACATTGAAGCATTCGGCCAGCAGCTGCATTTGCCAGCGGAAGGTGGCCACGTCCGGTTCCGATTCGAGCAGCGGATCTTTTGCTTCCAGAATGCGGTGGTAATTGACCACGCACACGCGCCCCTTGCCCACGCCGCCCGGTGCGATTGCGTCGCCCAGCGTGCGGATCAGGCGCCGGCCGGCGCGCGCGCTGAAGGAATCACGCATAAGCGGCGGCCCCTTTGGCGGCGAGTATGGCGCGAAACAGCGCAAGCTGGCCGGCGGTGGTGTCGTCCCAGCTGAAACGCTCGGCATAGCGGCGCGTGGCGGCGCGGTCGGGGTAGTTGGCGCGCAGCGCGCGTACGGCCGCAGCCAGGCCTTGCGGCGTGCGCTCTTCCATCAGCAAGCCCGCTTCGGGTGCGGCCACCACTTCCGGCGTGCCCCACACGCGGCTGGCAATCACCGGCGTGCCGCACGCCATGGCTTCTAACAGGACGTTGGCCCAGCCTTCGCGTTCGGACGGCAGCACCAGCGCGTCGGCGGCGCCATAGTAGTCGCGCAGTTGCGACTGCGGCAGCGCGCCCAGCATGCTCAAACGGTCGCTCACTTTCAGCTCGCGCGCGAGCTGCTCGAGCATGCCGCGGTTGGGGCCATTGCCGGCGATGAGCAGGCGCACGTCCGGCAGTTCGGCCAGCGCGGCCACGGCCAGCTGCTGCGCCTTGACGGGCACCAGGTGGCCCACGGCCAGCAGCGTAAAACCGGGGAGGCCCAGGCGGGCGCGCACTGCTTCGCGCTCCACCGGCTGGAACAAGTTCAGGTCGACGCCATTGCGCAAGGACGTCACGCGCGCCGGATCGACGCCCAGCGCAATGACTTCGTCGCGCAGCGCGTGGCACACGGTGATCACGCCGGCGGCGCGCTTGGCGGCCCACATGATCATCTTGCGCGGCAGGGGAAAGCCGGGCAGCTGGGTAATGTCGGAGCCGCGCGCGGTGATCACCACCGGCTTGTTGAAGTATTTGCCCAGCATGGCCGCAGCCACGCCGTCCGGATAAAAATAGTGCGCGTCGATCAGGTCGAAGTCGAAGCCTTCGTCGAGCAGGCGCGCGACGCTGGCGCGCGCGCCGGCCGCCAGCAGCGCCGGCGCGATGTTCATGCCGATTTTGGGCAGCGTCAAGTAGCGCGGGTGCTGCGCGGCAATGCCACTGCGCGTTTCGCTGGCCGGCACCTTGCGAAACTCGGTGTAGTGGCCGGGGAACCAGGGCACGGGCGCCACCACGCGTGATTCGACCTGGCCGCTGGCGACCAGGTGGCGCAGGCGTGTTTCAACGAAAATCCCGTGGCCGGGCTTTTCCGTGTTGGGAAACAGCGTGCTGAACGTCAGGATCTTCATGCGGTGGGCAATCCCGTCAGGCCGCCATAGATTTTTTTGTAGCGCGCCACGCTGATGGGCCAGTTGCGCTCATTTTCCACAAAGGTGCGCCCGTTGGCGCGCAGCGCCGGCCAGCTCTCTTGCGCGGCCAGCAGCGCGCCCACGTTGTCGGCCAGCGACTGCGGGTCGTCCGCCTTGAACAGCACGCCGGTCTTGCCATGCTCGATCAATTCCAGGTGGCCGCCCACGTCGGACGCGGCCAGGACGCGGCCCTGGGCCATCGCTTCCAGTGGCTTTAATGGCGTGACCAGGTCGGTCAGGCGCATCGACAGGCGCGGGTAAACCAGCACGTCGAGCAGGTCGTAGTACTGCTGCACCTGCTCGTGCGGCACGCGGCCCGTGAAGACGACCTTGTCGGCGATGTTCAGTTCCGTCGCCAGCTGGCGCAGCTGCGCGTCCTGCGGGCCGCCGCCAACCAGCAGTACGCGCAGGTTTGGCAATGTGGCCAGCATGGCCGGCACGGCGCGCAGCAGCACGTCCAGGCCTTCATAGGCATAGAACGAGCCGATGAAGCCGATCAGGCGCATGTCCTGCAGGCCAAGCTTGTGCTTGAGCGCGAGGTCGGCCACGCCGCCCACGGCAAACTTGTCGATGTCGACCGCGTTCGGGATCACCGTCACCTTGTCGGCGGGGATGCCGCGCGCGACGATGTCGCGCCGCAGGCCTTCGCAGATAGTGGTCACGGCGCTGGCGTTTTTGAGGGCATAGGTTTCGAGCGCGCGCGTGAGCTTGTAGCGCAGGCCGTTTTCCTTGGCCGTGCCATGGTCGACGGCGGCGTCTTCCCAGAAAGCGCGCACTTCGTACACCACCGGGATACCGAATTTTTTACCGGCGCGCAGGGCGGCGATCGCGTTCAGGCTGGGCGAATGCGCGTGCAGCACGTCGGGCTTGATCTGCGGGATGATCTGGCACAGGCGCTGTTCCAGGCCGTCGATGACTTCCTTCTGGTTGAGCACCGGCAGCTTGGCCAGAAAGCCGTCGCTGCGCGGCGTGCGGTAAAAGTGCAGGCCGTCGACGTCTTCTTCCAGCGTGGGGTTCGCCCCGCCGCCCTGCTTGGAGCCGGTCACGTGGAACGTCTCCCAGCCGAGCGCCTGCTGCTCGCGCAAGATGGAGCGGGTGCGAAAGGTGTAGCCGCTGTGCAGCGGGATCGAGTGGTCCAGTACGTGCAGAATGCGCATCAGTGGCTCCCCGCCGCGGCCGATGCCCCGTTCTTGCGCAGGAAGGCTTCGAACATCAGTACTGACCACAGCGATACGGTGTGGTCCTTGGCGCCGGATTGGTGCTGATCGATCATTTGCTTGAGGTAGGTTTCGTTAAAAATGCCGGTTTCCAGCAGCGCCGGATTGAGGACGGCGCGGCGCATGGATTCGCGCAGCGGGCCGCGCAGCCAGGCGCCCAGCGGGATCGAAAAACCCATCTTTTTACGGTACAGGATGTCGTCCGACAGGTAGGGTTTCAGGGCCTGCTTGAACACGTGCTTGCCTTCGCCGTTGCGCAGCTTGGACGAGGAGGGCAGCCCCGACACCCATTCCACAAACTGATGGTCCAGCAGCGGCACCCGCACTTCAAGCGCGTGCGCCATGCTGGCGCGGTCGACCTTGGTCAGGATGTCGCCCGGCAGGTAGGTCTTCATGTCGATGTACTGGATGATCGAGAGCGGGTCGTCGGTCGGCGCATTGGCCGCGTGGCCGCGCATCACTTCAATCGCGCGGTAGCCCTGCAGGCGGGTGCGGAAGGCGTCCGAGAACAAATTGTCGCGCACGCGGTCAGCCTGGATCGACACGCCATGGAAGTAGCCCTCGACCAGGTCGCGCGCCAGCGCTTCAAAGGTGGTCTTGGCGCGGAACATCTGCGGCGCCCAGTCAGCTTTTGGATAGACTTTGCCGAGCATGCCAAACAGCGGTTTGCGCAACGTGAGCGGCATCATCGAGCGCACTTTTTCTTCGCCCATCGCAAAGCGGTGGCGGCGGTAGCCGGCAAAGTTTTCGTCGCCGCCGTCGCCTGACAGCGCCACCGTCACGCGCTTTCGTGCCAGTTCGCAGACCCGGTAGGTGGGAATGGCCGAACTGTCGGCATACGGCTCGTCGTACAGCGCGGCCAGGGTGTCGATCAGGCCATAGTCGTCGGTGTCGACGATTTCGCGCTGGTGGTTGGTATGGTATTGATCGGCCACCTGCTGCGCATACACCGACTCGTCGAAGCTGGTGTCGTTAAAGCCGATCGAGCACGTGTTGACCGGTTCGCGCGACAGGCCGGCCATCATCGCCACCACCGCGCTCGAATCGACGCCGCCCGACAAAAAGGCGCCTAGCGGTACGTCGGCGATCAGGTGGCTAGCCACCGCTTCGCGCAGGCGCACCACGAGTTCTTCTTCCATCTCTTCGTCGCGCATCGGTGCGTGCGGCGTGAACGGCACGTCCCAGTATTTTTTTGGCGGCGGCGCGGCCTGGCCGACTCTCAGCGTGAGCGTGTGGCCCGGCATGAGTTTGAGTGCACTGGTGAAGATGGTGCGCGGCTCGGGCACGTAACCGTAGGCGAAATAGTCTTCCACCGCGCGCGGATCGATCTCGCGCGACAGGTTCGGCAGGCACAGCAATGTTTTCAATTCGGAGCCGAAGGCGAGCATGCCGTCAGGCAGAAAAGCGTAGTGCATCGGCTTGATGCCGAGCCGGTCGCGCGCCATGAACAGCACTTGGGCATTGCGGTCCCAGATGGTGAAGGCGAACATGCCGCGCAGGCGCGGTACGCACGCTTCGCCCCACTGTTCCCATGCGTGGACGATGACTTCGGTGTCGCAATGGGTGCGGAAGGTGTGGCCGAGCGCTTGCAGTTCGACCATCAGCGCCTGGAAATTGTAGATCTCGCCGTTGAAGACGACCACCACGCTGTGGTCTTCGTTGAATAGCGGCTGCTGGCCCGACGCCAGGTCGATGATCGACAGGCGGCGGTGACCAAAGCCCAGGCCCGGCTCAAGATGCAGGCCGCCTTCGACCGGGCCGCGATGGAACTGCGACTCGTTCATCCGGTGCAGCGTGGCGCGATCAATCTCGCGCCCGCCGCGCATGTCAAATAATCCGACTATTCCGCACATGGTGTAATGGTTTCTTTCAGGTTCAATTTGGTTTTGCGTAGTGCATCGTACAGCGCCACATAGGCCTGCACCATGGCGCTCACGCTGTTGTGCGCTTCGATGCGTAAGCGCGCGGCAGCGCCGTGGCGCGCAGCCAGCGCGGCGTCGCCGGCGTAGCGCGCCAGTGCGGCGGCCATGGCGGCGCTGTCGCCGGCCGGCACCAGGGTGCCGGACACGCCATCGTCGATCAATTCGGGAATCCCGCCCACCGCCGTGGACACCACCGGCAGGCGGCACGCCATTGCTTCGAGCAGCGTGACCGGCGTGCCTTCGGCAATCGACGAGAGTGCAAACAGTGAAAAGCCGCGCATCAGGTCCGCAATGTCGCTGCGCGCGCCGGCCAGCTGCACCACGTCGCCGATGCCGGCAGCGGCCACTTGCGCCTCCAGCTTGGCGCGCAGCGGGCCGTCGCCGACGATCACCAGGCGCAATCGCTCATGCTGGGTTGGCAGCAGCGCGCGCAAGGCAATGAAGGCGTCGATCAGGCCGGCCTGGTTTTTCACATCCTGGATGCGGCCCACGGTGCCGATCACAAAATGCGCAGGCGCTGCAAGGTCAAGGGCGGGCCGAAAGTGCTCGGTATCGACGCCGTTGTTGATCAACTCGACCTTGGCGGGCGCAATGCCGACCACGACTTTCAGCCAGCGCTGCAGGTCGAGCGAGACCGGTACATAGCGGTCGACAAAAGGCGACATCAGGCGCCGCAGCAGGTTGTGCTTGCGGTTCAAGCCTTGCGGGTCGCCGGCGTCGCGGCCATGTTCGGCATGGATGCGGATCGGCACCCCGGCCAGCGCCGCCGTCACGCTGTATTCGATGGCCGACAGATTGTAGGTGTGCAGGATGGCCGGGCGCAGGCGGCGCAGCAGCTTGAACAGCGCCGCGTGCGTGCCCAGGCCCAGGCCCGGTGCCTTGTTCAGCGCGTACAGTTCCACGCCGGGCTGGGTGAGCTTGTCGGCAAAGGCGGTGTAGTCGGTCAGGCAGACGATCGCGTGCCGGTATTTGTGGGCCGGCATGCGGTTGATGCAGTCAACCAGCAGCGTCTCCAACCCGCCGAAATCGAGCCGGTAAATCAGGTGCACGACCAGGCTGGCCTGGCCGTCGGGGGATGCTTCCAGCTTTGCCCCCATCCTAGTGGCTCCTGGCGCTTGCCAGCGACGTTTCAATGGCCGGCAGGTTGGCCTCCAAAAAGGCGTGCAGCGCCTGGCGGGCGGGCTCGGGCTGCTCGCCGTACGGGGCCGACACCAGCACGGCAGCGCCGTCGTCGCTGCCAAACATCAGCTTGACCTTGGCCTGGCGCAGCTTGCCCAGGTAAGCGTTGGTGACCGGCTGGCCGTCGATCCAGAGCCAGTGCCAGACCAGGAAGTTACCCGTCGGACCCTGCATGCGCGATTCGTGCAGCACCAGGGTGCGCGCGCCGAACTGCTCGCTGCGCAGCGCGCCGCCGGCCTCGTGGAATGCATCCTTTTCACCGGCCATGCGGTTGCTCGAACTGATGACGGCCTTGTCGCGCGTCTGGTTGCGGTAGTACCGGACCTTGAGCGCGACCGGTGCCAGGCCGGCTTGGGCAAAGGCGCCGCTGTAGGTGTCGTCGGCCGGCAGGTAGAACGGCAGCCAGGTGTTAAAGGCCGGCGCCGCAGTCCAGGTTCCGGCGACGGCGATGGCGCCCAGCTTGGCCGGGTTCGGGTTGTGCGTGGCGGCGTCGTTGTACTTCACAAAAACAGGCCACAGCGCACACGCAGCCACCACGGCCAGCGCCATGTTGCGCAGCGCGCCGGGGCGGGTGGCGGGGGCGTGGGCGGCGGCGCTGAGGGCCTGCGCTTCGGCGTCGGTGTCCTGGCGCCAGTAGCTGCCGACCCAGAACATCAGGAACATCACCAGGCCAAAAAAGATCCAGCCGTAGATCAGGTGGTCCACGCCGGTAGCCAGCGCCATGTCGCTGTAGTGGCCGATCATGACGATCATGTAGGCGCGCAAGCCGTTGGCCAGGATCGGCATCAGGATCGACATGATGATGAACACTACCCGCCGCGTGGTGGAGCGGTAGGTCAGATAGGCGTACAGGCAGCCGATGGTGACCGAGGAAATCAGGTAGCGCACGCCGCTGCAGGCGGTCACCACCGACCAGCTGCCGGTGGGCAGCTCGAAGCGGGTGCCGTTGCGCAGCACGGGAATGCCGGTCGCCTGCACCGCCCAGACGGTAAAGTCGGCGGTAAATTCAATCAGCGGGCCGATGAAGATTTCACCGAACGGCACGGCGAACAGCAAAAACAGCAGCGGAAAGGCGAGCGACCAGGCCAGGCGGCGCCCGAACATGGCCAGCGCGATGACAGGGAACATGGCCACGAAAGCGTACTGCGCGACCACCTGCACTTCGCCCATGCGGGCCAGCATCCAGCCGGCGCCGACCAGCAGCAGCAGGCCGACGGCCGGCCACCATGGCGCGGGCGGCAGCGCCGCAAAATTGGCGCGCCGGCGCCACACCAGCCACAGGCTGATCGGGACGATGATGTAGCCGTGGGCAAAGGTCTCGGAACTGTTCCAGACCTCGACGATGGATTTGGCGGTTGCAAAATAGAACAGGAACGGCGCTAGGAAGGCGAGCGCGATCAGCAGCAGGGCCGTGGTCGGCAGGGCGCGGCTTGCGTCCTTGTCCCTGGCGGCGGTGTCGGTCATCAGCATTCGAGCCTCGCTTCGATGCGCGCAAGGTTGCTTGGCCAGCTGTACTGATGCTCGACCTTGGCGCGCGCGGCGGCGCCCAGGCTGGCGTCTGGCGTCTCGAGGCCGAGCAGGCCCGTGATGGTGGCAATAAACGCGTCGGCGCCGTCGGCCAGCAGCAGTTCACTGCCGGGCGTCGCTTCGATGCCTTCGAGCGCTTGCGGCGAGACGATCACGGGACGGGCCATGGCCATCGCTTCAAGTACCTTGTTCTGAATGCCGCGCGCAATGCGCAGCGGGGCCACGGCGATATCGGCGTGGTGGATGTACGGCCGCACGTCAGGCACGGTGCCGGTGACGATCACGCCTGCCTGCTGCGCGAGCGCCTGCACGGCGGCGGCCGGGCGCGCGCCGACGATGCAAAAGCGCAGCTTCGGCATGGCGGCGTGCAGCTTGGGGAAGACTTCGGCGGCGAACCACTGCACGGCGTCGATATTCGGCCAGTAATCCATGGCGCCGGTAAAAACCAGCACCCGTTCATCCTTGCCATAAGGGCGCTCGTACTGGCGCTCGGGCGAAAAATAGTCGGTGTCGACGCCATTATTGAAAAAGCCGATCTTGGCGTCGCTCTCGGGCGCCAGCGTGCGAAACAGGTCGGCCTCGGGGCTGGAGACGAACAGCGCGGCGTCGCACGTCTTGGCGACGTGGCGCTCGTAGGCCAGCAGGGCGTCGGCCTCGTGCCGGTACAGCCAGTTCATGGGCCAGGACTTCTTGCCGGCGTACTGGCGCCACTTGTCGGAGTCGACGTCGCACAGGTCGACCACGCGACGCGCCTGCGGATACTTTTCCGCGTACTGCGCCATGGGCGAGGAAAACACCATCACCCGGTCGATCTTGTGCTCGCCCATGGTGCGCGCGACCCAGGCGTGCATGCCGGCGTCGCGGTAAAAGTCATACGACAGCGAGCGGCCGGCGATCAGGCCGACCAGGCTGCGCAATCGCCCGCCCAGCCAGCCCAGCTTGGCGAAGTGGCTGGTGGTGCACATGGCCTTGACGGTCGGCACGTGCTGCCAGTCGTCGGGGTCGTCGACAAAGGTTGCCAGGTGCACTTTGTAGTGCTGCGCCAGGTGCTTGAGCAAGTGGTAGGAGCGGATCTTGTCGCCCTTGTTGGGCGGGTAGGGAATCCGGTGGAGCAGCAATAACAGGTTTTCCACGGAATCAGCCCAGGTTCCTGACGATGAACGGGCCAAGGAAATTGGCCAGCCCGATCGGCATTTTTTTCCACATCTTGATGAACAGCTGGTATTTCGGATTCAAGGGATTGTTGTCCGGCAGTTCAGGCGCCGCATACAGGCGGTATTCATACTCGAGCGGGGTGGGCGCAAAGCCCCAGTTCTTCTTGAAGTCGAAGGCGCCCGTGCCCAGCTTGCTGCGGCCAAAGTCGAAGATGCGCACGCCGCGCGCGGCGGCGGCCTGCATCAAGTTCCAATACATGAAGTCGTTGCCGGCGGTTTCGCGCGCGGCCGGCATGCCGCCGCCGTAGTAAGGCAGTACTTCGTCGCGGAAGTAAAAGCTCATCACGGCGCCGATCAATTGTTGTTCGCGAACGATGATGCGGATTTCACACTCGTCGCCAAACACTTCCTTGATGATGGAAAAGTATTTTTTTGGGAAAACCGGCGTGCCCAGGCGGTGAACGCTGCTCGCGTAGCAGGCAAAGAAACGGTCCACGCCCTGGTCGATTTTGCCCGTCAGGCCGAGCTTGATGCCCTTGCGCACCATGGCGCGCTGCTTGCGCGGAATGGCGTTCATGTTTTCTTCATCGTCGCCCGAGATTTCTTTGCGGAACGTGACGTACAAATCCTTGCGCAGCCACTTGCTGTCGTCGGCGTGGGCCGGCACCAGGTTGCGCATTTCAAGGTGGCCCACGCCCAGCTGGCGCGCGAGCTGGTCGGCGGCGTTGTCGAGCAGGGGACGGGCCGCATCGGCGGTGGCGACGATGCCGCCCAGTACGCAAAACGGCAGCGAGCCCAGCCAGTGGCCGAACATGCGGCTTTTCATTTGCGCCAGTGGCAAGATGCCGACGATGCGGCCGTCCTGCTCGGCGTAGTAAAACCAGGTCTTGTGGCCGTAGGTGCGCTCGATGATGGTTTGCCAGCCGGCGCGGTGGAAAAAAGTGGCGTCCGGCGTGGCCGCGACAAAGGCGTCCCAGCGCGCGTAGTCCTTCGGCTGCAGCAGGTGCAGCGTGGTGGTGGCGGTGGCAGTGTCAATCATGGTGCTCATGCTGTTACCTTCGCGGCGGGCGCGAGAAAAATGTTGTCCATGCGGTCCCAGGAAAAGTCGCGCGTCAAGGCCTTGATGCGCGCTTCGGTGCGGCCCAGGTTGACGTAATGGCGAAAGCGCGACTTGATGTCGACACCGTCCGGCCTTGGCTGGCCCGGGTCGAGTTCCCACGGGTGGAAATAGAAAATAGCCGACTCGTTTTCTTCGGCGTTGACCTTGCGCATCATCCAGCGCGACAAGGCGTACGGAAACAAACGGAAGTAGCCGCCGCCGCCGGCCGGGAGGTTGCGCTGGCCCAGCTTGACGGTGGTGATCGGAATTTCCAGCAAGCCATCGGCGCCGTTCGGATAAAACGCGAAGCGCGGCGCGTCAGGCATGCCGTAATGGTCGTGCTCGACGGGGTAGATACTTGAGCTGTACTGGTAGCCGGCGTCCAGCAGTGCGTCCAGCGCCCACAGGTTGGCGGTGCCGATCGAAAAGCTGGGCGCGCGGTAGCCGCGCACGCGCTGGCCGGTCAAGTCTTCCAGCAGCTTTTTGCTGCTGGTGATGTCTTGCGTGAATTCGGCCAGGTTCTGGTCGGACGCGCGCAGGTGGCCGTAGCCATGGCTGGCCACTTCATGGCCGGCGGCGGCGATCCGCTTGACCATCGCTGGATAGCGTTCGGCGATCCAGCCCAGCGTGAAAAAAGTGGCCAAGACGCCGCCGTCGGCCATCAGCGCCAAGATGCGTTCGATGTTCGCCTCGACCCGGCATTCGCGCGCAGGCCAGCTGGCGCGGTCGATGTGGGGCGCAAAGGCGGACACCTGGAAATAGTCTTCGACGTCGCACGTCATGGCGTTACGAATCGGCGCGCCAGGTGCGCGCAGTCGGGCAGGGGCTAAGATCATTATTCGTTATTGTGGTTAAGGGGCGTGTTGGCCCCGGCCGGTGTGGCCACGAGTTTTTTGAGGATGTTCAGGACGGACACCACCGACTTTTCCAGGCGCATCAGGCGCTCGTCCATCAGCGGGTTCGATTCCGCCGTCGCCACCGGCGCCTGCGCCGGAGCGACCGGGTTGGCGGCGTTGGCGGCATTGACGATGTCGGCCGGGGTGGTCGGCAGTTCAAATTCCTGGGCGATGTCGGCGATCACGGCATTGACTTCGGCTTCGTCGAACGCATGCAGCTCTTCCAGAAAGCCCATCAGCAGCAAACGGTCGCACAAGGTGTTGACCTTGCGCGGGATGCCGCCGCTATTGTGAAAAATTGCCGCGTGCGCCGCGCTTGAAAAGGCCGGGTCGCCTTTCCAGCCGACGGTGCTCAGGCGGTGTTCGATGTAGGCGCGCGTTTCCTCGGCGTCCATCGGGCCCAGATGGTAGCTGGCAATGACGCGCTGGCGCAGCTGCTGCATGCCGGGGCTGTGCAAGGTGGTGCGAAACTCCGGCTGGCCGATCAGAAAGGTTTGCAGCAGGCACTTGTCGTCGGTCTGGAAGTTCGACAGCATGCGCAGTTCTTCGACCGTGCCCGGTTTCAGGTTTTGCGCCTCGTCGACCACCAGCAGCGCGCGCTTGCCCTGCTCGTCGGACAGGCGCAGGAATTTTTCCAGGCGCGTGAGCAGGTCGGCCTTGCTGACGTTTTCGTAGGGCAGGCCAAAGGCCGACACCACCATGCGCAAGGTGTCGTCCGAGTCGAGGTGGGTATTGACGATGTGGGCGGCGACGATTTGCTCGGACGGCAAATTGTTGAACAGGTTGCGCACCAGCGTGGTCTTGCCCGCGCCTACTTCGCCGGTAATGACAATAAAGCCTTCGCCCTGCGACAGGCCATACTCGAGGTAAGCCATGGCGCGCTTGTGGCCCTTGCTTCCGAAAAAGAAGTGCGGGTCGGGGCGCAGCCGGAACGGTTTGGCCGAAAGGCCATAGAATGATTCATACATCGCGTAGTCGACTCCGCTATAACTGCATGTTGAGAGAAACCGACAACGCGTTTTCGGTGTATCTGGCGCCGGCCGTCAGACCCGAGACACCGCTCACGCGGCGCAGTTCGGCCGAGGCGGCGGTGTTGCGGCCGAGCTGGTGGCGCAGCGTCACGCGCGCCGCCCTGGAACGGGCCTTGAAACCGGTGGTGATCGATTCGTTGTCGGTAATGTCGGCCGCCAGGTTCAGGCTCGAGCGCGGCGACAGGCGATAGCTGGCGGTGGTGCTGAGGCCGACCTGGTTGACGTTGTCATTGATGGTGTCCACCGGGTTGCCCAGCAAAGCGCTGTCGACTCCGCGCACCGACAGCGCTTCGCGCCGCAGCTTGAACAAGGTGACCACGGCGGTGGTGCGCGCCGCGCGCAGCGACATGCTCGCGCGCAGCTGCTTTTGCAGCGAGTAGCGGTTGCTGAAGAAATTCACGTTGTTCAGGTAGCCGGGCGCAATCACTGGCGGCGGCGCGATCACCGGCGGGGCGTCGGGGGTGAACAGGCCGCCCAGGTCGGCCGCGGTGCTGCCGCCGGGTACGCCGCCGGGTACGCCGGGAAGCGGGATGACGGTGCCGGGGAACACGCTGCCGGCGCGCAGGAAGCTGGCGCGCGTGGTGATGACCGAGTCGTCATAGCTGATGTCCCACGAGGTGCGGCGGCTGCGGTGCAGCGCCCTGAACGAGCGGCTCGGGCCGTAATAGCGGTGGCCGGCGCTGGCTTCGACGCTGGTGCGCGCGCTTGGCGTCCAGCGCAAGCCGCCACTGCCCCCGCCCCCGCCATTGGCGCCGCCGACCGCTTCGTAATCGTAGTCGTCGTAAAAGCCGGCTGCGGTCACGGCCAGGGTCGGGCGCAGCTGGTAGCTCAGGTTCAGGCTGGCCATGCGGATGGTGCTGTCGTTGCGGACCCTGTCGTGAATTTTTTGTTCGGACGCGGCCAAGCTCCAGCCCAGGTCATCCCAGTGGCGGCCGCTGGCAAGGCGAGCCGAGAGCGTGTCGCCGGTGGTGCTGCCCAGGCCCGAATTGCCGGCATCGACCGAGTCGTGCAGGTAGCGCAGTTCGGAGCGGGCGATGCGTCCGAAGCGGTTCACGATGTAGGGGCTGACTTGCCAGGTGCGCACGTTGGCGCTGTTGGTGTTGGCGTACTCGTTGGACGACACTTGCGGGCCGAACGGGGAAATGCTTTGCAGGCGCATGCTGGCGCTGCCGTCGACAAATACCATGTCGTCGACCAGCTCGGCCTTGGCGGCCGCGTTCAGCTGGCTCGACGAACGGCGCGTGCCGTAGTCCGCGCCCGTGTGGGCGTACAGGTGCGCCTGGTACTGGCCGTTAAGCTTCAAGCGGCGGCCCTTGTGGCTGACCACCACGCCCGGCGAAATATCGGTCATGAACTGGCCGTGGGCGCGGTTCGACGGCTGCAGCGTGACGTTGTCGCTGTAGGTTTCGCGCACGTCCAGCGTGGGCACGATGTGCCAGTTGTTGTAGCTGGTCTTGGCGACGTCGAGCCCGGCAATGCCGCGCTGGATGCTGTCGAGATCGACCGCGCGCGCGGCGGGTGCGAAGCACATGGCCGAGAATGCCGATATAGCCGATATAGCCGACAGCGCCGACAGCGCCAGCGGACGTCCCCAGGCCAGTGCGACCGCGCGCGACAGCTTAGCCATAGTGGTAGTCATACGTTTCTTCCACGCCAGGAAATTCGCGCGTCTTGTTATAGATCAGATTGACGTTGGCCAAGCCGTCAAGCTGGCGCAGCGATTCCTTGACCGCGTGCTGGGTCGTGGTTTCGGCTTCGACCACGACCACGATCTGGCCCATGTGGCTGGCCAGCACGTGCGCTTCGCTCGTGAGCAGCAGCGGCGGCGAATCGAAAATGACGATCCGGTCCGGATAGCGGTTGGCGATTTCCGTCACAAAGGCGCTCATCGTCTGGCTGGCCAGCAGCTCGGTGGCGCGCGCATTGCTCGCGCCCGCCGGCAGGATGCTGAGCGTATCGACGTTGGTGCGCAGCATGACGTCGCCCATGTCAACTTTGTCGTCGAGCAAAATATCCATCAGACCGCGCTGGGCCGGCAGGCCGAGCACGCGCAACACGGAAGGGCGGGCCACGTCGGCGTCAACCAGCAGCACCGTGTGGTCCAGTTCCATGGCAATGCTCATGGCCAGGTTGATGGCGCAGTAGGTCTTGCCTTCGCCCGGCAGCGAGCTGGTAATCATGATCAGGTTGCCCGGCTTGTCGCCCGGCTGGCGCTCGGCAAAGGCTTTCTTGATCAGGGGACGCTTGATGATGCGAAAGTCTTCCAGCAGCGCCGTGCGCCCGCTGGCGGCGGTGACCATGCCGGAGTCGCGCATGTGCGCCAGATCGAGTTCGATCCGCTTGGCGCCCTGGCGCGGGGGCGCGGGCGCCTCGGCTGCGGGTGCGACGGGAACGGGCCCTGCTGGCGTTGCGGGAACGAACGCCGCTGGCGCTGCGGCCACCGCGGCGGCGCTCGCTGCTGCAACTGCCGTCTCGGGCGGCGCTGCCATCTCGCTGGCGGCCGCGCTGGCCAGGGCTGCGTGTTTCTGGTCCAGCGAACGCTGGGCTGCTTTTTCGATAATGCTCACAATATCCCCCGGTTACTTCGGTTAGACCAGAGGTCTGATGAGTATGGCCGCCATCACGGTGCCGTAGGCGCCGAACAGCCCGAACACCGCGGCCGCCAGGCCGTACAGGCGCTTTTTCTGGCGCGCTTTCTGGGCCGGCGTCCAGTTCATGCTGATCGAACCGAGAATCGGTACGCCCGTCACGTCGCGCAGCGCGGCCTGGCTGAGGAAGGTCGGACGGAATTGGCTCATCAGCAAGGCGACGCCCAGGCCGGCGCCCAGCGCCATCACAAACACGACCGAGAACAGGCGCGCGCGATTCGGGCCGACCGGCTTGGACGGCACGGTGGGCGGGTCGATCACGCGAAAGGTCAGCATGTCGGTGGCCGAACTCAGGTCGCCCGACAGCTTGGCCGATTCGCGCCGCTCCACCAGCTTCTGGTAATTTTCTTTGTTGACCGTATAGTCGCGGTTCAGTTGCGAGAGCTGGGCTTCGACTTCCGGCGCGGCCGTGCTCTGGGACTGCATGCGCGCCACGCGCGACTGGTATTCGGCGACGCGCGCGCGCAGCGAAGCCACGTGCGCTTCAGCTTCGGACAAGGAAATTTTCAAGGTTTGCAGCATCGGGCTGTAGCTCGCGCCCGGATCCGAACTTGGCACGCGGGTGCGCGCTTCTTCGCGCTTTTGCGCCTGCAACTGGGACAACAAGCGCTTGGCGCTGATGATGTCTGGGTGCGCTTCGGTGTATTGCATGTGCAGCGCGTCGAGGTTTTTGTTGACGGCCGCGATGCGTTCGTCGAGCTCGGGATTGGCCATCATGGCCGGCTTGCCCGGCGTGCCGCCGCCGCCGATCTGGCGTACGATCGCGTTGCGCGCCTGCTCGGCTTCGTTCATCTCAAGGCGTGCCTGGCTGAGCTGGTCGGTGGCGGCCACCACGCTGCTCGAATAATCGTTGCCGCCGCGCGGCAGCAAGCCCATGTTCTTGATCTTGAAATCCTTGAGCGCGTTTTCGGCCGCGCTCAGCTTTTCTTCATACGACTTGATTTGCTCGTCGATGAATTGCACGGCCTTTTCGGCATCCTGCTTCTTGCCGCCGAAACTGCCTTCGACGAAAATGGTCAAGAGCGAGCGCACCACTTCCTTGCCCAGCTTGGGGTTGGGGTTGTTGTAGGTGATGGTGTAGATGTCGTCGCGCTCGGTGCCGAGAATCTTGATGTTCTCGATCAGCTCGTCGATCTTCTTTTCTTTTTGCTTGGCGTTCTGGTTGGTCAGGTCCAGGTCGACCATGCCCATGACGCGCTCGACGTTGGGACGGCTGATCAGGGTGCGGCGCATGAACATGACCTGGGTGTCGAGGTTGGGCAGGGTGGTCATGCCGGCCAGCAGCGGCTTGAGCACGCTCTGGGTATCGACATACACGCGCGCCGACGCCTGGTAATCGTTGGGGAGCGAATACACAACGCCCCAGCCGACCAGGGCCACGACCCAGGAAATGGCAATCGCGTACCAACGGTACTTGCCAATCGCCTTTAAAAAAGTCAGTATTACGGCTGTCAGTTCTGCCATCTTGTCAATCTCGCCATCAAAGAATGCTGGAGCAGGCGCGTGCGCCCGGCTGGGTTGAAATACCGGCTATCATCGCCTGCACTGGGAAGCAATTGCAATTGCGCTGGAAAATTTCGGTAGAGCTTGCCTGCGATAACTTGCGCCATCCCATCTTGCTGCTAGGTTGCCGCGTGCTAAGTATTCAGGCGTTTCGCGCGTTGTTTAAATAGCAGCTTAAGTGTCGCATGATACAACAAGACGATGCTTTCGATTAATCCTAACGAATCTTCCCCAGCCTGCGGTCCAGCCCGAAAAACCACCTGGCAGCGACTCCGGCGAAGCCAAAATGCCAACATTGTATTGTCGTGCAACCAAAAGCGCCATATATAATGCAGAATCGACCAGAGACAAGCTCAGCTGGCGATCAATCAACTAGCGGTAAATGCTTCCGCCCCCAGCCCACTCAGGAGAATACGCCAATGCCACTTCGACTGCTGAGTTTGTGGTTGTTCTGTTGTGTTCCATGTTGTGTTCTTACATCCGCCGTCGCGGCCGATTTTCCGCACACCATTGCCAGCGTTAAAAAATCCCTGGTCGCGGTCGGCACTTCGCAGAAAACCCGCTCGCCCGCGGTGCGTTTTAACGGTACCGGCTTTGTCGTCGGCGACGGCTTGTCCGTCGTCACCAATGCGCACGTGCTCCCCGCCGCGCTGGACGGCGAAGCCTTCGAGACCTTGGGCATTGTCATTGCCCACGGCGAAGAATTTGAATTTCGCCAGGCGACGGTGGCGGCGGTTGACCGCGAACACGACCTGGCGCTGCTGGTGTTCGCGGGCGCGCCGCTGCCGGCGCTGCAGCTGGGCGAACCGGCCCAGATGGCCGAAGGCAGGGAGCTGGCGTTCACGGGCTTTCCGCTGGGCATGGTGCTGGGACTGCATCCGGTGACGCACCGCGCGCTGCTGTCGGCCATTACGCCGGTGGTCATGCCTTCGCTCACCTCAGGCAAGCTGGGCGCCGGCGCCATCGTCCAGCTCCAGCGCGCCCGCTTTCCCGTCTACCAGCTCGACGCCACGGCCTACCCCGGCAACAGCGGCTCGCCCCTGTACGACCCGGAGACGGGCATCGTGTATGGCGTCATCAATATGGTGTTCGTCAAGGGCTTAAAGGAGAGCGCCATTACCAGTCCGAGCGGCATCACTTACGCCGTGCCGGCGATGCATGCGCGTGAATTGATGCAACCCAAATCGGCGGCCGGGAAATAATTCTGCCGTGCGGTGAGGCGAAGAGCGCAGTGTTTGGTTTACAATAGCGCAGGATTTGCTATTGAAAAAACAATTGAATAATGGAAACTATTTCGTTCGGATGTAGTTTCAATGTACACAACACTCCGGCAGGGCTTAGCGCCGCTGTCGCAACGAGGACTGCCATGCATAACACGACCAACAACAAGATCAATGTGACTGCGTTTACTAGTTTTAATCCCACCATCAAACGCCTGGCCTGCATGGCGCTCGCCCTGTCGGCCCTGGTGCTGAGCGGCTGCGCGTCGCGCGCACCCATGGTCAATGCCGCCGACAACTCGACCGCGCCCCAGCACGATTACCTGATCGGCCCCGGCGACAGCATCAGCATCAATGTCTGGCGCAATCCCGAAGTGTCGATGGCGGTGCCGGTGCGCCCCGACGGCAAGATCACCACGCCGCTGGTCGAGGACTTGCAGGCGTCCGGCAAGACCGCCACTGAGCTGGCGCGCGACATTGAAAAGGCGCTCGGCAAGTACATCCAGCAACCGGTGGTGACGGTGATCGTGACCGGCTTTACCGGCACCTACGGCGAGCAGATCCGCGTGATCGGCCAGGCCGCCCGTCCGCAGGCGCTCGCCTACCGGCGCGACATGTCGCTGATGGATGTGCTGATCGCCGTTGGCGGCGTGACGGAGTTTGCCTCGGGCAACAAGGCGAGTGTCATCCGCAAGGTCGATGGCAAGCTGCAGAAAATGCCGGTGCGCTTGAACGACCTGATCAAGGAAGGCGATATCTCGGCGAACATGTCGATGCGCCCCGGTGATGTGCTTGTCATTCCAGAAAGTTTCTTTTAAGATTACACTCTCGCTGTCGGGCAACTTTACACTTGTCCGCGCCGGCGCCTTGGGTCAGTCTGCACAAGCTGGCCATCCTTTGCCGTAACTTGTTGATTTTAATCAGCTACTGCATGCGCCAGTGTTGTCATGGAATGAAGCTTGCTTACTTCCAGGAAAAATATTGCACCTGCCGTCAGGCAGTGTCTCGCTTTCATGCTTGCCGCGACGGCTTGCGCACTTGAGGAAATGCACCATGGTCAAACGCGATTCACCAGACGACAATGCGGGCGCGAACGCACAAGCCGACATTGCCGCGTTGACGCCGCAAGGCGCGGCGCGTCGCCGCGTGGCGGGATTGGGTGTATCGGGTGTCTTGATGACCGTCGCCAGCAGCGGCGCGATGGCCCAGGTGGTGTGCAAGTCGCCGTCGGGCGCGCTGTCGGGCAACTTGAACAGCCATGCGCCGGAATTGACCTGCGCCGGCGCCAAGCCCGATTGGTGGGCCAAGCATTTGCCGTCCAACGTCAAGGCCAATACCAAGTTCTACAAACTGTTTCCGACCAACGACAAGGTCGGCAACATGAATCTGTCCACCGTGCTGGCCGAGCGGGCCCATAACGGCACTGCCAGCGTACCGGCGCTGATCCTGGCGACCTGGTTCAACGTCACGGTGTCGCCGCCGAAGGTGACGGTCATGACGGCGCAAGCGGTCAAGGACATGTGGGCCAACTACGATCGCAACAATCCGTTTTATCGTCCGGGCAATGGCAGCCAGGTCTGGACCAGCGAACAGCTGGCCGACTACCTGCGTTCGACCCAATACTGATGACGCCGGCGGCGCGCGCCCGGTAGGGGCCGTCCATGCGCATGTGGCAACTCAGGCCCGGCCAAACCCTGCGCGCGCGCCGGTTTGGCGATGAAACCGTCCTTTTCAATGACCTCTCGGGCGACACCCACCTGCTGGGCGACAGCGCCATGCACCTGCTCGGATTGCTTCAGACGGCGCCCCGGTCGCAACAGCAAGAGCAATTGCTCGACGCGCTGTGCGACGTACTCGGGTGCGCGCGCGGCCCCGCCGTCGACGCCGATGCCGGCGCCGTGCTCGCACAGCTGGCGGCGCTGTCGCTCATTGAGCGCGCCTGATGGCCACCGTTTCGTCGCTGAGCGCCGCCGAACTGCGCGGCCGCCTCGCCGGCCCCGGCATCTACCTGCGGACGGGCAGCTTTGTCACGCTGCTGCGTTCGTCCGTGGCGCACGTGGCTGACGGCATCGGTCTCTTGTACGCCGACTATCCGCTGCAGGACGCGCCCGGCTTTGCCGATTTTCATGTCAACCTGGACCAGGCGGGCGGCCTGCGGCGCTGGTTCAGGCGCCAGGTTGTTTTCAAGAATGACGGCCACGCCCCGTTCAAGCCGCTGCCGCTGGACCAGGCCTTTCCCATGTTCGAATGGTCGATGAACTGGTGCGTGTCGAGCCGCGCGCACGACTGCCTGATCATCCACGCCGCCGTCATCGAACGCGACGGCGTGGCCGCGCTCTTGCCGGCCCCGCCCGGTTCGGGCAAGAGCACGCTGTGCGCGGCGCTGGTGCTGCGCGGCGGCTGGCGCTTGCTGTCCGATGAATTGACGCTGGTGCGCCTGAGCGATGGCTTGATCGAACCGCTGCCGCGCCCGGTCAGCCTGAAGAACGCGTCGATCGAGGTGATCCGCGCCTGGGCGCCAGAAGCTGTGTTCAGCCGCGCCGTGCACGACACCAACAAGGGCACCGTGGCCCACGTCAAGGCGCCGTCGGCCAGCGTGGCGCGCGCGCACGAGGCCGCCCGCGCCGGCCTGATCGTGTTTCCGCAGTATGTGGCCGGCTCGAGCGCCGTGCTCGAACCCATGGCCCGGGGGCGCGCTTTCATGCAGGTGGCCGACAACGCCTTTAACTACAGCACGCTGGGCGGCGCGGGTTTTGATGCGCTGGGCGAGCTGGTCGCCGGCAGCGCCAGCTACCGCTTCCGCTACGCCAGCCTGGACGAGGCCATCGACACCTTTGCGCGCCTGGCCGCGCTCGCTGCATGAGCGCGGTGATGGCCCCGCCGCTGCTGGTGACGGTGCTGCGCGCGCCAGGCAGCATGGCGCACCTGGCGCTGCCCGAGTGGGACTTGCTGCTGCGCCAGGCGCTGGCGGCCAACCTGACGGCCACGCTGTACTGCCTGGCGCTGGAGCATGGGTTGCTGGACGCCATCGCGCCCGCACCGCGCCGCCACCTGGCCTGGGCCGGTACGCTGGTCAAGCGGCACGGGGAGGGCGTGCGCTGGGAAGTGGACCGGATCGGCGCGGCGCTGGCCGCCATCGAGGTGCCGCTGTTGCTGCTCAAGGGGGCCGCTTATGTGATGGCGGACTTGCCGCCGGCGCAGGGGCGGCTGTTTTCGGACGTCGACATCCTGGTCCCAAGGGAAGACATCGACCTGGTGGAATCGACGCTGATGCTGGCCGGCTGGTTTTCGCAGCACCAGGATGCCTACGACCAGCGCTACTACCGGCTCTGGATGCATGAAATTCCGCCCATGCGGCACATGCAGCGCGCCAGCATGATCGACGTGCACCACGCGATTTTGCCGCTGACGGCGCGCGCGCGGCCGGACCCGGCCAAATTGCGCGCCGCCGCCGTTACGCTGGCAGGGCAGGGTGCAGTGAAGGTGCTGGCGCCGGTCGACATGGTGCTGCACAGCGCCACGCACTTGTTTTATGACGGGGAATTCGACAAGGGCTTGCGCGACCTGCTCGACCTGCACCGGCTGCTGCTGCACTTCGGGGCCGCGCCGGGTTTCTGGGAACTTCTGGCGGCGCGCGCGCACGAACTGCAATTGGGCCGGCCACTGTTTTATGCGCTGCGCTACTGCGCGCGCGTGCTGGAAACGCCGGTGCCGGCGGCCGTGGGCGCCGCGCTGGGGCCGGCCGCGCCGAATGCAGCCTTGCTGGCGCTGATGGACGCGCTGTTTTTGCGCGCCTTGATGCCGGCGCACCCGAGCTGCAGCGGCCCGCTCTCCGGTCTGGCACGCCGGCTGCTGTACGTACGCGGCAATTGGCTGCGCATGCCGCCGCTGCTGCTGGCGCGCCATTTGTTTCACAAGGCATTCATTTCGCCCAAGGACGGTTCCGGCTGAGACCCGTACCGTTGGCGAGGCCGTTAAAAAAAAGGTTGGCTACCGTGTCGGGAATGGCCGCAGGCGCCTGGGCGGCCCCCTTCTCCGATAGGAGTCGTCGACGGCGCTTGCCTCAGAACCGTACCGTTGGCGAGGCCGTTACAAAAGGGTTGGCTACCGTGTAGGTCGGAAAAGGCCGCAGGCCGCATTCCGACAGGAGCCGCCGACGGCGCTTGTCGGAATGCGGCCTTTGGCCTTTTCCGACCTACGGGACACTACGGGACACTACGGGACACAGTGTGCGCTGTTACGCCAAGCTTTACAGCTGCTTGAGCAGTGCGCGCGCTTCGTCCATCTGGGCGAACGGCTTGCCGTCGGCCAGTGCCTTGTCCAGTTCCTTGCGCGCGCGCGCCTTGTCGCCCGACTTGTTCAAGGCCCCCGCCAGGTGGTAACGGATGTCATTGGCCTGCGGCGCCTTGGCGGCCGCTTTTTCCAGCAGCGGCAAGCCGCGCTTGACGTCGCCCTGTTCCACCAGCATCCAGCCCAGCGTATCCATCAAGGCGGCATTGTCGGGCGCGATTTTATTGGCCTGTTCGGCGGTCGGCAGTGCGCGCGGATCTTTTTCCTGCTGGTAGGCCCAGGCCAGGTTGTTGAGCACCAGCGGGTTATCCGGGCTGCGCTTCAAGATGGCCTCGAAATTGGCGATCGCCGCCTTGTACTGCTTGGCCGCAAGCTGGGTTTCGGCCGCGTACAGCATCACGGCCGGCTCGCCCGGCTTGTCCTTCAGGTACTGGGTCAGCTGGACGTCCGCTTCCTTGGCCTTGCCGTTCTGGCGCAAGGCCTGGTTCACCTTGAGCATCAGCTGCGCCGACTTGGCCAGGCCGTAGGCTTGCTGGTAAGACTTGAGCGCCAGCTCCGGCTTTTTTTGCGCCTGCAGCAAGTCGCCTTCGACCGCGTAATATACGGCGCTGGACGGCTCTTCCTTCTGCAGGCGGTGCACCACGGCCAGCGCTTCGTCCGGCTTGCCGCGGCGCAGTTCCAGGTCGACCAGCGCCAGCTTGGCCTGGACGTTAGCCGGTTCGAGGGCGATGGCGCGCTTGATGTCGTCGGCGGCCAGCGCTTCATTTTTAAGCAGCATGTGCACCGACGCCAGGCGCAGCTGGGGCTTGGCCGACTTCGGCAGCAGCGCGGCCAGCTTGCTGTAGGTTTCGAGGGCGCCGGCGGCGTCATTGTTGGCCACCTGCGCCTGGCCGAGCATGTCGGCCAATTCCGGATTGGTCGGGTTGGCGACCTGCAGCTTGCGCACCAGCGTGAGCGCCTTGGCCTTGTCGCCGCTTTTCATGTAGTAGGCCGCCAGGCGCATGCCAGGCTCGGGCGTGTCCGGGTTTTCGGCGGCGGCGCGCTCGAGCCAGACCAGCGCTTGCGGCATGTTGCCTTGCGAGCCGGAAAGTTCGGCCAGCGCCGTCATGGCGGCGATATTCTTTTTGTCGAGCGCGACAAACGCTTCCAGGCGCTTGCGCGCGTCTTCAGGCTTTTTATCGGCCAAGTCCATCTGGGCCAGGTTGGAGACGGGCGCAAAGTAGCTCGGCTGCAGCTGGGCGGCGCGGGCAAAGGCGGTGCGCGCGGCCGGCATGTCGCTACGCGACAGGTGCACGCCGCCTTTCATGTTTTGGACCAGCGCGTTGTCGGGCTGTTCCTTTTCCAGCGCCAGCACGGCGGCCAGGGCCTTGTCGTACTGCTTCATGCCAAGCGCGGTGCGCACCAGCGTGATGCCGGCCGCCTGCGATTTAGGGTCGAGCGTGGTGGCCAGTTCCATCTCGGTGACGGCTTGCTCTTTCTGGCCCTGGGCCAACTTGCTCATGCCGAGCGAGGTGCGCAACGCCGCCGCCTTGGGCGCGAGCACGGCGGCGCGGGTGAAGTATTCCTCGGCCTTGCCGAACTCGCGCGCCTGCATGAACGATTCGCCGGCCAGCGCCAGCAGTTGCGGGTCTTCGGACGGCAGCTTGAGTGCCGGCGCCAGCGTGGCGGCGGCCTCGTCCGGGTGGGCCGCGCGCAGCTGGGTGGTGGCCAGCAGCTTGCGTGCGTACAAGGTGTCGGGGAATTTCTCGAGGTATTTCTTGAGGTGCTGTTCGGCCTGCTCAAGCTGCCCCAAGTTCAGTTCGATGGCGCCCGACAGCAGCACGCTGGGCATGTGTTCCGGCACGCTGCGCAGCACCTTTTGCACCGCTTCCAGCGCGACTTCGTTTTTGCCCTGCGTAAAGTCGAGCAAGGCTTGGGTGTAGGTGACGATCAAGCTGTTCGGGGTGGTCTTTTTGGCCGCGTCGATGTCGGCCTTGGCCAGGTCGAACTTGCCCATGCCAATTTCGAGGTACGCCTTTTCAAGGTGGGCGCTGCGGTGCGCCGGGCGCAGCGCGAGCACCTGGTCGTAGGCGGCGAGCGCGTCGGCCTGCTTGCCCTGGCGCGTGGCCAGCATGGCTTTGAACATCCACACGTCCGGGTTCTTGCCGTCCTTGGCCAGCGCCTGGGCGGCGTAGCGCTCGCCCGCCTCGGTATCTTTGATGGTGAACGCATGCGAGGCCAGGCCCAGCAGCGCGGCGCTGTCGTCCGGCTTGGCCTTGAGGACGGCCTCGAACGCTTCCTTGGCCTTGTCGGGCTGGTTCAGGGCCAGAAAAGCGTTGCCGCGCTGGACCAGCAACGGCGCGCCGGCGCTGGCGGCGGCGGCATCGGTTTCGGTGACCAGCTTCTGAAATTCGCCCTGCCCCAGCAGCGCCGTGGCCAGGCCCGGCAGCACTTGCGCCGCGGGCGCGCCCAGGCTGGCCGCCTTGCGCAATTCTTTTTCGGCCGAGGCGCTGTCGCCCATCTCGTTGTAGAGCGCGCCCAGCGACAGGCGGATCGTCGCATCTTCGGGGTTCTTGGCCGCCGCATTTTTCCACTGGATCAGCGCGGCCTTGTTATCGCCTTTTTGCTGGTAGCTCTTCGCTTCGCCAACCAGGGTGGCGGCCGAATCGGCACGGTGGCAGCCCCCCAGCGTGGCGAGCAGCACGGCGCTCGAGACCAGGGCAGCGGTGAGGGTCAGCTTGTGTGCGTTACGCGGCATGTTGCATCCTTGAATATGTAGCGGGAATCGGTCGAGCCAGCATAGTGACATGGGAGCTGGTTAAAAGGCAACAGCATACGCAGGCGTGCGCGTATGCACGCTGGGTTGGCGCTGGGTTGGCGCTGGGTTGGCGCTGGGCTAAGCCGCTAATCTGCTAATTCGCTACTCCGGCTTGCGCAGGCGGCCGAGCAAGGCTTCGACGCTTTCGCTGACCGGTAGCCCGTGGCGGCGCAGCAATTGCAGGTGCAGCACCAGGTTTTCGAGCACCAGCTTGGCCGACACCGCCAGCAGCGTGAGCAGGCGGTCTTCGGTGCTGAAGTTTTCCATGGCGCCGGCCATGTCGCACAGATGCGCAGCCACCAGCTGGCGCAATTCCTGTTCGCCGAAGGGCAGGTCGGCGAAATCGATGGGGTCTTCCGTTTCCACTTCCAGCATCAGGGCGGCGAGTTCTTCAGGTTTGATGGGCATGGCGCTCTCCGGTTTGCAAGGAACATCCGCGTTGGAATCTTGTTATGCCCCATTCTAGGGCAATCGGCGACAGGCTCGCCGATCCGCGCTAGAATCGGGCCATGGCGGGATTGATTTTTACGCAACAGTTAGCCCGCTTTACCGCCGTGCCGCAGGTTGACACTGTGGGGCCGACGCTGCGCGCGGGCCTGGAGAGCGCGTTTGCCGCCAATCCGTTGTTGCGCGGCTATGTGCTCGACGAACAGGGCCACTTGCGCGAAAACGTTGTTGTTTTCATCGATGGGCGTCGCTGCGCCGAACGGGTATTGCTGGCCGATGCGCTGGCCCCTGATTCCACCGTGTATATATTGCAGGCACTTTCCGGAGGCTGACATGGAGGCTGACATGAGCGATCGGGCATTCCTTTCGACCCGCAAGGGCTTGTTCGAACTGGTGCGCGGCAGCGCCGGCTAAGCTGTGGAAGCGCGCCATTTTCTGGGCGAACCGGTCGCGGTCGCGCTGTCCGACGGGCGCGACGGCGCGCTGTACGCGGCGCTCAACCTGGGTCATTTCGGGGTCAAGCTGCATCGCCGCGACGTGGGCGGCGCGTCCGGCAGCAACGCCGGCTGGACCGAGATTGCCACCCCCGCCTATCCTGTCAAACCGGACGACAGCGCCGACCCGCTCGAGTGGAAAAACAAGCAGATCTGGGCGCTGGCAGCGGGCGGGGCCGATCAGCCGGGCGTGCGGTGGGCAGGCACGCTGCCCGGTGGCCTGTTCAGGTCGAGCGACCGCGGCGACTCGTGGGAACTGGTGCGCGCACTGTGGGACGTGCCGCAGCGGGGCGAATGGTTCGGCGGCGGCTACCACGTGCCGGGCATTCACAGCATCAGCGTTGACCCGCGCAACAGCGCGCGCGTGCTGGTGGTTGTGTCGTGCGGGGGCGTGTGGCGCACCGAGGATGGCGGCGCGAGCTGGGTCGTGTCGTCCACCGGCATGCGGGCCGACTACATGCCGCCCGAGCTCAACGAGAACGAAGCGGTGCAGGATCCGCACCGCGTGGTGCGCTCGGCGGGCAGTCCCGACGTCTTGTGGTGCCAGCACCATACCGGCATCTGGCGCTCAAGCGACGGCGGTCGGCGCTGGGAAGAAACCACCGGCGTGCCGGTCTCCAACTTCGGCTTTGCCGTGGGCGGCCCATCCGCACGACGGCAACACGGCCTGGTTCGCGCCGGCCGAAGCGGACCAGCGCCGCATTCCCGTCGACTGCGCGCTGGCGGTGACGCGCACGCGCGACGGCGGGCGCAGCTTCGAGGTCTCGCGCGCCGGCTTGCCGCAGCAGCAATGCTACGACCTGGTGTACCGCCACGGCCTGGCCGTGTCCGGCGACGGCAACAGCTTGCTGATGGCCTCGACCACGGGTGGTGTGTGGGTGTCAAGCGACGCGGGCGAGAGCTGGCAGACGGTGTCGAGCATGATGCCGCCGGTGTATGCGGTCTGCTTCGCGGCGTCGAACTGAACGACACTGTGGTGGCGGCGCTACATGCGTCATTCTGGGGATTTTTCGCGGGCACGGGCGTTTTTGGCGCTTTGAAACCGGTTTGGGGTCATTTTTGCACCACAGCCGGGATTGCATGACGCTCATGGAAAACGGCGATGCCATTTGTTGGTGCGTGGCAACTTATTATGTGTTTGCCGTATATCCGATATTGAAACAATCAATGAAACATTAATGCTGCGGTGCGGTATCTTTTAAATCGTCTGCTGACCCCAGCGACGATTCTGGAGCATGTGCTCTTCGAATCTTATCCAGATTCCCAGGAGGTTTTATGTTGTCTACCAAGCCACGCGCCGCCCTCGCCACCGTCGTCGCCGTTTTCGCCGTCCTGTCCCTAAGCGCCACCGTGCCCGCCATGGCAGCGGGCAGCAGCGCGCCACGCATCAATCAAGCCGACTGCGAAGCGCCGTACTTTCCTGCTCGCTGGCACGATGACGCCGATGGCGCCAGCGTCGTGGTCGGCTACCTGATCGGCGCCGACGGCAAGGTCATCGACTCGAAAATCGTCCAGTCCAGCGGCGTGGCCCATATCGACCGCGCATCCGAACGCGCCGGCGCACGCTGCACCTTCGTGCCGGCCCAGGGCCGCACCGTTGAAGCGGCATGGACCAAAGTAAAATATGCATGGGTTGTCAACTGAGTGTCGCCGCTGTAACACCGGTCGGCTAGTCCCTGGCGGACCTTGACTGACCGGTGAGGGTGGGGCGTTGCTATAATTGCAGGCTATGTCCACATTGCCCATGCAAGCGACGCCATGAACTTGAAGAGCCTTGCCCGAAATCTCGGTATATCAAAGACCACCGTCAGCCGCGCTTTGAATGGCTATCCTGAAGTGAATGTGCTCACGCGCGAGCGTGTCATGGCCGCCGCCAAAGAGGCCGGTTACGAACCCAATCCCATGGCGCGCAGCCTGGCCGTGGGCCGCACCAATGTGTTCGGCATCATCTATCCGCTGCTGCCCAGCGACCTGGGCGATCCGATGTTCCTGGACGTGGTCGGCGGCATGTCGGCCGCGCTTGAAAAGTGCAAGATGAACCTGATCATTGCGCCCGTCTCCCAGCAAAATGAGTTGCCGTCTTACGAACAAATGGTGCGCGGGCGCCGCGTGGACGGCCTGGTGGTGAGCCGCACACTCGTCAACGATGAGCGCATTGCTTACCTGCTCAAGAAGAACTTTCCCTTTGTCGCCCACGGCCGCACCGAGGTCGACCAGCCCTACGCCTGGTTCGACTTCGACAACCAAGCGGGCATCACACTGGCTTGCCGCCACCTGCTGGCGCTGGGCCACCAGCGCATCGCCATGGTCAGCGCGCCGCTGGCCTTCAATTTCGCGCGCCAGCGGCGTGACGGTTTTCTGGACTGCATGCGCGCCGCCGGCCTGGCGGTCGATCCGGTCCACCTGGCCGACAACACGCTCGACCGCCGCTCCGGCTACCAGGCCATGCAGCAATTGTTGGCCAGCTCGCCCCGTCCCAGTGCCGTGATCGTCGACAACCATTTGTCCGGCGTGGGCGCGGTGCGCGCGCTGCTTGACGCCGGCATTGCCATCGGCGAGGAAATATCCGTCATCGTCTGGGGCAGCGTCGAAGATTCGCTGGTGGGCTCGAACGTCACCACCATCGACCAGCCCGACAGCGACAAGGCCGGCGCCCTAATGGTCGAGATGTTGCGCGCGGTGGTGGGCGGTGCCGATCCGGCCAGCCTGCACGTGCTGTGGCAACCGACGCTGCTGGCCGGGCAGACTGTGGGACCCTGCCCGCAGCGATTTTGTTGACCTCGCTGCTAACACTACTGCTGCCGCTGTTCTTGCTGACCGCGCTGGGCTGCGCGCTGGCCCGGACGCGCTTGCTGGCGCCCTCCTGGCAGGCGGACTTGACCGAGCTGACCGCCAAGGTGTTCATTCCCGCCTTGTTGTTCAGCGGCGCCAGCAAGAACGGCATTCCCGCCTCCATGTCGTGGCAAACCCTGGCCGCTTTTTTCATTCCCTTGCTGCTGCTGTTTTTGGCGGCCGCCTTCGGCCTGCGGCGCCAGCGCGCCGGCGCCGCGCGCGCGCTGGCGGCCACCTATTCAAATACCGTGTTTGTCGGCATTCCCGTGCTGGCCCGATCGTTCGGTCCCGACAGCCTGCAGTACGCCTTTCCCGTGATCGCTTTTCACAGCCTGGTCGCGTTTACCTTGTATTACCTGGCCGCTTCCCACGCGAGCGGCGCCGCCAAACTGTCCGCATCGCTATGGAACGTGGTCAGCAATCCGATTGTCGTGAGCCTGATGCTGGGACTGGCCTGCAATGGCGCCGGACTGGCGCCGGCCGCGCCGCTGGCGGCGGTCCTGGCGCTGCTGGCCGGCGCCGCGCTGCCGTGCGCCTTGCTGGCGCTGGGCGCCTCGCTGGCGACGTTTCGCGTCGATCACTGGCTGGAGACGGGCGCGACCGTGGCCGCCAAGCTGCTCCTGCTGCCGGCCTGCGTGCTGGGCATGGCGCTGCTGGCGTTTGGTCTGCCGCCGGCGGCGACCTCGGTGCTGGTCGTGATCGCCGCCTGCCCGGTGGGCGTGAACGCCGCCGCGCTGGTGCAGGCCGACGGCGAGGACGCGGGCGTGGTCAGCTCGGCCATTTTGCTCTCGAGCGTACTGTGCATGGCCACCCTGCCATTTTGGATCTGGATCGTAAGCGCCTTGTAGAAGGTAATTACCATCGATTACAATCAGTGACGGTAATTACTTGAAAGCGCGTTAAACCATGGTAAAGCCTGAACAAACCATCAGCTGGCACTACCCCCGTTCCGACCTGGCCGCCAGTTACCTGGACACGCTGCAGGCGGGCTTGATCTCGTCGATAGTGCTGTTTGCCCCGCGCCGCAAGGGCAAGACGGAGTTCGTGCTGGAAGACTTGCTGCCTGCGGCCGAGGCGGCAGGCTACCGCACCGTGTACTGCAGCATGTGGCAAAACCGGTCCGACCCGCTCGGCTCGCTGCTGCTGGCGCTGACCAACGCGGCCAAGCCCAAGACCTTCGGCGAGCGCTTGCAGGACCGCATCTTCCGGCCGCTGCGCAAGACGGCCATTGAATTGAATGCCGGCCCGCTTGGCAAGATCCGGGCCGAGGCAGAATTCAATGCCCGCGGCGTGGCCAATCAGGCGGCGCTGCAAAGCTTGCCTGAACTGGTGGACGCCGTCATCCATGCCTCCAAGGGCAAGGTCTTGATCGCGCTCGACGAAATCCAGCATCTGGCCAAGCCGGAATTTCAGGAACTGGTGGCGGCGCTGCGCACCACGCTTGACGTGCGCAAGAAGGTGGTCAAGACGGTGTTTACCGGTTCCTCGCGCAACCGGCTGCAAATGATGTTCAGCCAGATCAAGGCGCCGCTGTTTCAATTTAGCCAAAGCACGGATTTTCCTGACCTGGACGAGCGCTTCGTCGGCTTCATCATGGCCTCATTCCGGCAGGCCACCGGGCGCGAGGTGCCGCCGGACCAGGCGCAGGCCGCGTTCGCCGCCCTGAGCACTACGCCGGGACTGTTCCACGACGCTGTCGAGCGGCTCATGAAAACGGGCGGCACCGGCATCATGGAAATTGCCCAGCAGGTGCTGCTCGAGTCGCGTGACGCGTCCGGTTATGTGCAAAGGTTGATGGACATGCGCCCGCTTGACCGCGAAGTGATGCGCGCCGTGATCGCGCGCTTGCCGCTGTACACCGAAGATACGCGCCGCCAGCTGGCGCTGGCCGTGGGCATCGAGGGCGAACCGTTGACCACGCGCCAGGTGCAGATCGCAGTCGAACGGCTGGTTGCCGAACAGATTATTTATCAGGCCGGCAGGGGCGTCTACGAAATCGAGGATGACCAGCTTGCCGAGTGGCTGCGCGCCGCGCCCAGCCTGATCGGACAGGGTGATGCGGATGAACGCGCGTGATGTTGAGAAGCAACAAGCCGTTTTCCCAACACACGATTGGGAATCGCTTGCTAAAAATTCCTTCCGGAAATATCCTACATACATAGTTTTTACTAATTGAACTGAGCCCGTTTTCAGCGTTCCAGCGTGCTCGCCTTCGGCACGATGTCTGTGCGGAGGGGTTTTGGGAGGGCGCCAGGAGGATTCTGTGGAACAACAGCCGGAACAAAATAGCGTGATTGCAACAAATGTTAGTGATGAGCTCGTAACAAACGCCCAACATTGCAAAGTTCAGGATACTATAACGACCACGCAATTCGAGGACGTGATCGTGAACCAGGACTTCTACGGCATCCGGCTGACAGATACAGCCGAGGGCCGCAATTCGGCCAGCATGCTGGTCAGCAAGATGTATGCTTGGCGCGGCTATGCCGGGACGCATCACTTCAATGATGACCCCAACCGCATCACGCTGACCGCGACGGACAAGGGCGATGCCATTGGCACGCTGACGCTGGGCATCGATTCGTCTGCCGGACTGAACGCGGACAATGTTTTTGGAGAAGAACTCGATGCATTTCGCGCCAGCGGCGCCAAGCTCTGCGAATTCACCAAGCTGGCCTTCGACACCTCGGTGCGCTCCAAGACTTCGCTTGCCAACCTGTTCCACCTTGCCGTCATTTACGCGCGCGATATCCACAACTGCACCGACATTGTGATCGAAGTCAATCCGCGCCACCGCCGATTTTACGAGCAAATGCTGGGCTTTCAACGTTTTAGCGGCATCAAGACGAATGCCACTGTCAACGCCCCGGCCTTCCTGCTCAAGGTCAACCTGGAATTTGTCACCGAGCAGATCCAGAAGTATGGCGGCACCTGGGACCGCGACCATGGCGCGCGCTCGTTCTACACCTACTTTTTCTCGCCACGCGAAGAAATTGGTATCATCCAGCGCCTGCAGCGCGTGGACCGGCGCCAGGAAGAAACGGCCTGAACTGTGATGCCGCTGGCCCTGGGTTCGTGATATTATTTTTCAATGGGAATAACGCAACCACAACACAGCGCCGACGGCGCTGACACCAGCGCGCCGTCGGCCGGCGCGTTCGATTATCAACAGGCATTTTCCCGCAATATCGGCTGGGTCACGCCCGACGAGCAGCAAGTGCTGCGCAACAAGCGCGTGGCGATTGCCGGCGGCGGCGGCGTGGGCGGGGTGCACCTGCTGACGCTGGCGCGGCTGGGGATTTCCAAGTTCCACATCGCCGACTTCGACAAGTTCGACATTGCCAATTTCAACCGCCAGGTGGGCGCCAACATGAGCACGCTGGGGCAGCCCAAAGTGGATGTGCTGGCCCGTATGGCCCGCGACATCAATCCCGAAATCGAGATCAAGGTCTTCCCGAGCGGCATAGACACGGCCAATCTGCCGGCCTTCCTGGAAGGGGTCGACCTGTACGTCGACGGCCTGGACTTTTTCGCGTTTGCGATCCGCCAGCAAACCTTTGCCCTGTGCGCCAAACTGGGCATTCCAGCCACCACGGTCGCCCCGCTGGGCATGGGCGCCGCACTGATCAATTTCATGCCGGGCCAGATGACGTTCGAGGAGTATTTCCAATGGGGTAATTTGCCCGACCTGGACAAGGCGATCCGCTTCGTGGTCGGGCTCGCGCCGGCCGGCCTGCACCGGCCTTACCTGGTAGTACCGTCGGCCGTCAATTTCCACGAGCGGCGCGGGCCGTCGACCTTCATGGCGTGCCAGCTGTGCGCCGGCATTGCCGGCACCGAGGCGCTGAAAATCCTGCTGGGCCGCGGCGACGTGCTGGCGGCCCCGCGCGGCTTGCAGTTCGACGCCTATCGCAACACGCTGGCGCGCACCTGGCGCCCGGGCGGCAACCGCAATCCCTTGCACCGGCTGGCGATCATGATCGGCAAGCGCCACATGGCGAAAGCGGCCCCATGAGTGCCCTGACGGTGATCGAACAGGTGCTCGACCTGGCGCGCTGGGCGCCCAGCGGCGACAATACGCAAGTCTGGCGCTTTGAATTGCTCGGGCCGCTGCATGTGGCCGTCCATTGCCACGATACACGCGAACACTGCGTCTATGACCTTGACGGCCATCCCAGCCAGCTGTCGTATGGCGCGCTGTTCGAGACGCTGGCCATTGCCGCCAGCGGCCACGGTTTGCGCGCCGACATTGCGCGCCGCACCGACAGCGCCGAGCAGCGCCCCGTGTTCGACGTGCGCCTGGTGCCGGACGCCGCCGTCAAGCCGAGCGCGCTGATCGGCGCCATTACGCGCCGCAGCGTGCAGCGCCGCCCGATGAGTACGCGCATGCTGACCGGGGCCGAGAAGGCGGCGCTGCAGGCGGCCGTGGGCGACGACTATGTGCTGACATGGATCGAAGGCATGGGTCCCAAGCTGCGCGCGGCGCGCCTGATGTTCAACAACGCCAAGTTGCGCCTGACCATGCCCGAAGCGTATGAAACCCACCGCAAGATTATCCATTGGGGCGTGACCCACAGCCCCGACCGGGTGCCCGACCAGGCCCTGGGGGTTGATGCGATGACCTTGAAGCTGATGCAATGGGCAATGGTCAGCTGGCAGCGGCTGGCCACGATGAACCGGTGGATGGGCACGGCCGCGCCGCGCCTGCAGATGGACTTTGTGCCGGGCATCGCTTGCGCGGCGCACTTCGTGATCAAGGCGAAACGCAAGCCGGGCAGCATCGACGATTATGTCGCCGCCGGGCGCGCGCTGCAGCGCTTTTGGCTGACCGTGACCGAACTCGGTTTGCAGATGCAGCCCGAAATGACGCCGCTCATTTTTTCCAAGTACGTGCGCGAGCAGACCGTCTTTACCAAGACCGCCAGCCTGCATGGCCTGGCGGCGCGGCTGGAACGCGATACGGCCGCGCTGGTGTTCACCGACGTTAATTTTCCCGTCTATATGGGGCGCGTGGGGGCGGGCAAGGCGCCAGCGGCGCGTTCCGCGCGCAAGCCGTTAAGCGAGCTGATGCTCCCTTGAAGTGCGCGGCTTGCCGGTGGAGACAAAAAAGCGGACTCTGGTCCGTTTTTTTCTGCAAACAAAAACAGAGCACTGGGGTCGCCGCTTTGTCTTCCCCCAAAATAAAAGAGCGAACCGAAGTTCGCTCTTTTATTTTGCTCAGCTTGTTAGCCAAGCTTGCTAGCCAAGTCGAAACTTAAGCTTGCTTGCGCTTGCGGCTGACAACACCGGCGCCCAGGATTGCCAAGCCAAACAGGGCCAGCGAACCTGGCTCTGGCACTTCGGCAAGCTTGAACTGACCGTTGTTGCTGACGAAAAAGTGGTTACCCGCCACGTTCGAGTAGGTACCAGCGCCGCAGCCTGGACCCGTGTAGTGCGAGAACTGGCAAGCAACTTCATTGACCAGGGTAGGGGTCAGACCTTTTGGACCGACGCCATTGGCGTTGGTAAATGCAAACGCCAGCAGATCTTCATTGGCCAGATCGCTACCGTTTTCACGGAAAAAGTAGCCGGCATGCAAGCCGCCCGGCGTGGTCGCCTTGGCGTTCACGGTGATCTGGCCGTTGCCGGTTGGGTTACCCGTGCCGTCTACCAGACCGCCGCCGCCTGGCATGACCTGGAATTGGGCGATTTGGGTGCCAGTGTTCGCGCCGAACACGCCAGCGGTGGTGCCGTAGGTTTTGGTCGTGTTGTGGTACATCGTGATCGTACCGCCAGCGAACTGGAAGCCGCCTGCGAATTGACCCGAGCCATACGCTTCGAAGGTTGCAGTAACGTAGCCGCCTGGGAAGGTATCGGTGAAGATATCGCCATTGCTATCAGCCTGGGAGATGTTGAACACTGCGTGCTCGACAAAGTTGAAGGTCGATGCGCTGGTGGCGTTCAGCTGGATGAAAGCGTTGCCGTTCACGTCCAGGTATTCGTTGATGGTCTGTGCGGTGGCGACGCCGGTACCCAGTGGGTTGAACTGCCAGTTGTTCAGAACGGTGCTAGCGCTTGCCGTGCCGACCATTGCCAGCGAGACTGCCGCAGCTGCTGCGAGTTTGGTAAAGAATTTCATGATCTTGTCCTTGAGAATTAATTAAATCGGGCTTTCGCCTACATAGCCTCATGTAGCAAGTCTTGTGCCCGATTAAGGAATTGCCCTAAAATCAATGACTTATATGATCTAGCGCAAACTCGAGGTAGCCCGGTGTAAAGTTTGTCGACAGACTAATTCCACGTGGAAATTTACTGGAATGGCGGAAATGCTTATGAAACTTCGGTCGCAAGGCGCATTCGCCGTAGGATGATCAAGTAATTTTATATAGGACAACACGCCGCAGCTGCATTCGCTGATCGTGTTGCGGGGGTTTCCATCTCGATGTGACATGTTCCCCCCGGGCCTTTCATATGAAAAACGCCACCTGTGATCAGCGACCCGCGCGAATGCAGCCCAATAAAGTGCAAGCGCGCTGCAAGGCTTACATATTCCTGCGGTACTGCCCGCCCACTTCAAACAGGGCCGTGGTGATTTGCCCCAGCGAACAAACCCGCACCGCATCCATCAATTTTTCGAACACATTGGCGTTGTCGATCGCCGCCTGCTGCAAGGCGGCCAGCGCTTGCGGCGCCTCGGCCGCATGCAATTGATGGAACTGTTCCAGGCGCGTCAACTGCGACTGCTTCTCGTCCTCGGTAGAACGGGCCAGCTCGATTTTTTGCGGCGTGTCGTTCGCCTTCGGATTGCGGAAGGTATTGACACCAATGATCGGCAGCGTGCCGTCATGTTTTTGGTGCTCGTAGAGCATCGACTCTTCCTGGATCTTGCCGCGCTGGTAGCCGGTCTCCATCGCGCCCAGCACGCCGCCGCGCTCGGCGATGCGTTCAAACTCTTGCAGCACCGCTTCTTCGACCAGGTCGGTCAATTCTTCGATGATGAACGCGCCCTGGTTTGGATTTTCGTTCTTGGCCAGGCCCCACTCGCGGTTGATGATCAACTGGATCGCCAATGCCCTGCGCACCGATTCATCGGTCGGCGTGGTGATCGCTTCATCGTACGCGTTGGTGTGCAGGCTGTTGCAGTTGTCGTAGATCGCGATCAGCGCCTGCAGCGTGGTGCGGATATCGTTGAAGTCGATCTCTTGCGCATGCAGCGAGCGGCCCGAGGTCTGGATGTGGTACTTGAGCTTCTGGCTGCGATCGTTCGCGCCGTACTTGTCGCGCATCGCAATGGCCCACAGGCGGCGCGCCACGCGGCCGAGCACCGCGTATTCCGGGTCCATGCCGTTACTGAAGAAAAACGACAGGTTCGGCGCGAAGTCGTCGATGTGCATGCCGCGCGCAAGGTAGGCTTCGACGAAGGTGAAGCCGTTCGAGAGCGTGAAGGCGAGCTGCGAAATCGGGTTCGCGCCCGCTTCGGCGATGTGGTACCCGGAGATCGACACCGAGTAGAAATTGCGCACCAGGTGGTGCACGAAATACTCCTGGATGTCGCCCATGACCTTGAGCGAAAACTCGGTGGAGAAGATGCAGGTGTTCTGGCCCTGGTCTTCTTTCAGGATGTCGGCCTGCACCGTGCCGCGCACATTGGACAGCACCCAGGCGCGGATCTTGGCCGTTTCATCGAGCGTCGGCTGGCGGCTGTTTTCGAGCACGAACTTGTCGATCTGCTGGTCGATCGCGGTGTTCATGAACATCGCCAGGATGGTCGGCGCCGGGCCGTTGATCGTCATCGAGACCGAGGTGCTCGGGCTGCACAGGTTAAAGCCGTCGTACAGCACTTTCATGTCGTCGAGCGTGGCGATCGAGACGCCCGAGTTGCCGACCTTGCCGTAGATGTCGGGGCGCAGCGCCGGGTCGGCGCCGTACAGCGTGACCGAGTCGAACGCGGTCGACAGGCGCTTGGCGTCCATCCCGGTCGAGACCAGCTTGAAGCGGCGGTTGGTGCGGAAGGCGTCGCCTTCGCCGGCGAACATGCGGGTCGGATCTTCCCCTTCGCGCTTGAAGGCGAACACGCCGGCGGTGAACGGGAACGAGCCGGGAACGTTTTCCAGCATCAAAAAGCGCAGCACTTCACCGTGGTCTTCATAGCGGGGCAGGGCGACCTTGCGAATTTTGGTGCCCGAGAGCGTCGTGAAAATCAGGCCCGTGCGAAGTTCTTTGTCGCGGATTTTGACCACATAGTCGTCGCCGCCGTAAGCGGCCTGCATGTCGGGCCACATTGCCAGCAGCTTTTTGGCGTTGGCGTCCAGCGCATGATCGCGCTCGGTGATCAGGTCGTCGAAGTCGGCGCTCTTGGCGGCGGCGACCAGCATGCGCTTGGTTTCAAGCAGTTGCTGGCGTTCGCGCGCGAGCTTGACTTGCCGGCTGGTCGTTTTGTGGTAGCCGCGCACGGTGTCGGCGATTTCGGCCAGATAGCGCGCACGCGCCGGCGGCACGATGACGTGCTTGCCGCTCGAATGGCGAATGTCGAGGTTGGCCAGCTTGCCGGCGCGCGTTTTCAAGCCGAATTCGGCCAATTTTGGCAGCAGGCCATGGTACAGGGCAGTGACGCCATCGTCGTTGAAGCGCGACGCCTGGGTGCCGTAGACCGGCATTTGTTCGGGCCGCACGGTCCACAGTTCGCGGTTGCGCTGGTACTGCTTGGCGACGTCGCGCAGCGCGTCTTGCGAACCCTTGCGGTCGAACTTGTTAATCGCGATGAAGTCGGCAAAATCGAGCATGTCGATTTTTTCCAGCTGCGAGGCGGCGCCGAATTCGGGCGTCATGACGTACATCGACACGTCCACGTGCGGCACGATGGCGGCGTCGCCCTGGCCGATGCCGGAGGTTTCAACGATGATCAGGTCGAAACCGGCCACCTTGCAGGCGGCAATCACGTCCGGCAGCGCGGCCGAAATTTCGGAACCCGCTTCGCGCGTGGCCAGCGAGCGCATGAATACGCGCGGGCCGAGCGCCCAGGGGTTGATCGCGTTCATGCGGATGCGGTCGCCCAGCAGCGCGCCGCCGGACTTGCGGCGCGACGGGTCGATCGAGATGACGGCGATATTGAGCGCGTCGCCCTGGTCGAGGCGGATGCGGCGGATCAGTTCATCGGTCAGCGACGACTTGCCGGCGCCGCCGGTGCCGGTGATGCCCAGCGTGGGCACCGGCAGGCCGGCGGCGGCGGCGACGAGCGCCTGGCGCAGCGCGGGCGCGGCCTTGTCGTTTTCCAGGGCCGTGATCAATTGGGCCAGCGGGCGGTGGCGCGAGGCCACGTCGCCCGTTTGCAAGGGCGCGAGCGTGGTTGGCGAATAGGTCGACAGGTCGATGTCGCAGGCCTGGATCATCGATTCGATCATGCCCACCAGGCCCATGCGCTGGCCGTCTTCGGGGCTGAAGATGCGCGTCACGCCATACGCGTGCAGGTCGGCGATTTCGTCGGGGACGATCACGCCGCCGCCGCCGCCGAACACCTTGATGTGCGCGCCGCCGCGCTCGGCCAGCAGGTCGATCATGTACTTGAAGTATTCGACGTGGCCGCCCTGGTAGCTGGAAATGGCAATGCCCTGCACGTCTTCGGCCAGCGCCGCGGTGACCACTTCGTCGACCGAGCGATTGTGGCCCAGGTGGACCACTTCGACGCCGTTCGACTGCAGGATGCGGCGCATGATGTTGATCGAGGCGTCATGGCCGTCGAACAGGGAGGCGGCGGTGACGAAGCGGACTTTGTTGGCCAGCTTCGGTTGCTCGGGCAGGTTCAGTTTGACGGCGGGGGTCAGATCGTTCATGGTCATCCTTGCTAATCGAACTTGTACGGTATATGACGTTTACGTTAACGTCAAGCAGAGCCGGTGGCTTTGGCCTGTGGAAAAGCGTAGCGCCTTCCAACAAAGGCGAGCGCCACGTTGACGCGGGGGAGCGGGATTGCCGGCGCTCTTTAAAAGAATTCGGCGGTGTCGTTCGAGGCGGCTGCTGCCAGCTGGCCGCTGGAGACCAGCTGGTCGTAGTGGCAAGCCTGGTTGCGCCCGTGGCTCTTGGCGTAGTACAGCGCCTGGTCGGCGCGGCCCAGGATATTCACGGGCGACTCGTACGGGCTGATCGCCACGAAGCCGACCGAGACCGTCACGCGGCCGACCTGCGGGAACACGTGCTGCTCGACGTTGGTGCGGAAGCGGTCGATGATCTTTTGCGCGTTGTCAAGCGTGGTCGAGCGCAGCAGCACGACGAATTCCTCGCCGCCGAAGCGAAAGACCCGGTCTTGCGAGCGAAACGAGGAGGTCATCAGGTTGGCGATCAGGATCAGTACTTCGTCGCCGTACAGGTGGCCGAACTTGTCGTTGACCAGCTTGAAATGGTCGACATCGACCACGGCCAGCCATTGCTTCTGTTCTTCGGTGTTCTGGCGCCGCTCGGGCTGGCCCGCCTGCGGCGCTTCGAGTTCGGCCACCGAGGCGTGCACCATCTTGCCGAGCTGATCGTCGAAAGTCTTGCGGTTCAACAGGCCCGTGAGCGAATCGCGCTCGCTGTAGTCGAGCAGGTTCTGGAAGTTGCGGTAGACGCTGACGATGCCGCCGATGATGTGGATGGTGTCGGGCTTGTAGGGCGTGGGGTGGACGATTTCAAGACAGGTATCGGCCTTGTCGCCGATCCAGATCGGTAGCCACAAGGTGTGGCGCCCGTCGGCGCCGACCGCTTCCGCGCTCGACGCGTGCTGCGCCAGGCACGCTTCGAGTACCGGCAGGGTGGCGATCGGGTCGCCCACGCAGGTGATGTCGATATGGTCTTCCATGCGGGCCGGCTCGCCCGCGCAGATGATGGCCCGGGAACGGATGAATTTGGCGCCGCGTACCGTGACAATGGTGAGCACGCGCGTCTGGGACGCGCCTGCCAATTCCTGCACCGCCGAGATCACCGAAATGTCGAGCATGGTGTGATCGCGGTGGCCAGTCATGTCCACCATGTGTTTCAGAAGGGAATCCATGTCGTTCTCAGAAATGTAATCTGCCAACCATCTGTCGCTTGAGAATAATGGGCGCTCCCATGTTCGCCGAAAAGTACGCCCGCAGGACCGGTTCTGACCGGTCGCGCGGGGCGCGCCCCGTAAAGCCTGTGCAGGATAATGGCTTTTTGCCTATTAGGCAATTATTGTGCAAGAAAATCTTGCATTCTCCCTGATTCTACCGTTGACGGTCGTCCTGCGGCACGGCGCCGCCAAAACTTTTTTATTTCCCTTCGCCAGCCCACGTCAAAAGCTGCCTTGGGAAAAAGTTGCGCATCGTCAATATAGATTGCAGGGCAGCGATTTATAGTGGTTTCAATGGCGCAGCAGTTGAAAAACAGCAGGCGTTTTTCGCGGCAGCGGCTGCGATCCGGGTTGCTGCCGGCGTCAGGGTTTGTCTCTTATCCACACTTAAGGAGTTTCAAATGAGCACATTTATCTCGGCAGTACGGACTTTCATTGCTGACGAAGAGGGCGTCACCGCTCTCGAGTACGGGATGATTGCCGCGCTGATCGCGGGAGTCATCGTGACGGCCGTCGGTTTGCTGGGCACCTCTGTTTCACAGACCTTCACGGACATTACAAAGGCGATGTCTGGGAAGACAACGTAAGTTAGCATCCGCCCTCGTCGCAGGGCCCTGCGCCGAGGGCTTTTTTTGTCTTCAAGACCGGGAAAGCTTGCCATGCACAACCAAACCGCACTCGAGCTGGTCCTGGTCGTCATCCTGCTGCTAGCCAGCGCGTTCGACCTGCACCAGCGGCGCATCCCCAACCGCCTGCTCGCGGGCGGCTTGCTGGTCGCCATGGTGCTCCATCTGTCGTCCGGCACCGCGTCCGCGCTGCTGACCACTTACCTGGCTGGCTTCGCGCTTGGCCTGCTGATGTTTCTTCCCCTCTATCTGCTCGGCGGCATGGCCGCCGGCGACGTCAAGCTGATGGGCACCGTGGGCGCCTTCCTCGGTCCCGCCTTGGTGTTCCAGGCCAGCTTGGCAACTTACTGCTGCGGCGGCGTACTGGCCGTGCTGATCGTGCTGTTCAAGGGCAGCGCGCGAACCGCGTTTGCCAATGTGCTGGCGCTGCTGTTGCCGGTGCTCATGCGCCTGCAAGGGGCGCAACTGGCGAGCGCTGCGGCGCCAGCGCCCAGCGTGGGCGGCATGCCATATGCGGTGGCCATTACGGCCGGTACCTTCGCCGTGATGTACCTGCGCCACACCTGAGTTTGCGGTTTGGCATTTCTTGCTTGGTGTCAAAGGGCGCCAGACACGCGTAGCTAGAATCAATTTTATGACCTCCAGAAACAGTGCACGGGAGTAGGAAAAAATGATCGATGCAGAACCGTCAGTCAACAGCAGCGCCGATGTGCAATACGGCACCTCGGCAGCGGATGAGGTCCGCATGCCGGCCCAGCCCAAGACGGTGCGCGAAACGGGCCTTGAGCGCGCGCTGATCGTCGAGCTGGTGGCCAAGTCGATGTTCGCCACCGGCAAAATTCATCTGCCGGTCCTCACCGGAAAACTGCGCCTGTCGATCAATGTGCTGCGCGAAGTGCTCGGCTTCATGCTTGCCGAGCAGCTCGTGGAAGTGGCCTCGCGCGGCGACTCCGACCTGGACGTCAACTATCAGCTGACCGGCAACGGCAAGCAGCGCGCCGCCGACTTTCTGGCGCGCTGCCGCTATGCCGGTCCGGCGCCCGTCACGCTGCAAGCGTACCGCGAACTGGTGCTGCGCCAGTCGAGCCGGCACAGCCCGTCGGGCCGCGTCAGCGCCGCCGACATGGCCGCCGCCTTCGCCGAAGACAGCATCGACCCGGGCGTGCGCGACCTGGTCGGCGCCGCGCTGCAGTCGAGCCGCTCGCTGCTGCTGCACGGCCCGTCCGGCAGCGGCAAGACGCAGCTGGCCCGCACCCTCGGCCAACTGCAGCGCGGCGCGGTGGCGGTGCCGCATGCGATCCTGGTCGACCAGGATATCGTGCTGGTCTACGATCCCTTGCTGCACATGCCACCCAGCGTGCCGGCGCGCCAGGGCGAGGACCGGCGCAGCGTGGACGCGCGCTGGGCCCTGTGCCAGCGGCCCCTGATCCAGGTGGGCGCCGAACTGACGCCCGACATGCTCGATCTGCGCTACGACGAGACGGGCGGCGTCTACCACGCGCCGCCGCATTTCATGGCCAACAACGGCATGCTGCTGATCGACGACCTCGGTCGCCAGCGCATCGCCCCGGCCGATCTGCTCAACCGCTGGAGCGCGCCACTCGACACCGGCGCCGACCACCTGACGCTCATTGGCGGGCACAAGATCGGGGTGCCGTTCGACGTCACGCTGGTGTTCGCCACCAATCTGGCGCCGCAGTCGCTGCTCGACGAAGCCTTGATGCGCCGCGTGGCCTGGAAAATCCCGGTCGGCGCGCTGAGCGAAACCCATTACCGCGCGCTGTTTCGGCGCCAGTGCCGCCTGACCCGGATCGCCTGCGACGACGCCGTGCTCGACTACCTCATTACCTGCCTGCACCCGTCCCACGGACGCGCGCTGCTGGCCAGCTACCCCCGTGAATTGCTCAGCCGTATTGCCGATTTCGCGAGCTTTGCAGGCGCCCAACCGCGCTTGACCTTGCCCGCGCTCGAACAAGCATGGACGAGCATGTTCGCAGGTTGTATCAGCGGCGCCCCGGCGCCTTCCCAGCCGTCCGTCAATTTTCTCGCCGTTTGCGGCGATCCCTTGCTTGAGAGAATCTCATGAAAAACAAGCGTGCTTTTGTAATGTTGGCCGTTGCGATCCTGTTCGGGGTCGCCGCTGTAGCGCTGGCCTGGACTTGGCTGCAAGCCCAGGCCAAAGTCAATTCGAACCGGGTGGTGGTCGCCACCACCGATGTCGGCCGCGGGCAACGGCTTGCGCCAGAAATGCTCAAGCTGGCTGAGCGGCCCGCCAAGGACATTCCAAAGGGAGTCTTTACCGACGCTACGCTGCTCTCCGAGCGCGTGCTCAAGGTCGGCGTGGTGCCCGGCGAAATCATTACCGAAGCCAAGCTCGCGCCGAGCGGCACGCTGGGTGGCATGTCAGCCTTGATCAGCGAAGGCAAGCGCGCCATCACCGTGCGCGTCAACGACGTGATCGGCGTGGCCGGCTTTGCGCTGCCGGGCAATTACGTCGACGTGATTGTGCATACCGAACGCGATCCGGCCCAGGGCGAAACCGCCCAGCGCGGCGCGCTGTCGGTGTCCAAGATCGTGCTCGAGCGGATCCTGGTGCTGGCCGTGGCGCAAGAAGTAAGCCGCGATGAGACCAAGCCCAAAGTGGTCAACGCCGTCACGCTCGAAGTGACGCCCGAGCAGGCCGAGAACCTCGACCTGGCGCGCGGCGTGGGCACGCTGTCGCTGGCGCTGCGCAACCAGGTCGACGCCACCTTGCCGAAAACGGCCGGCGCCACCAAGCACACGCTGCTCGACGAACTGGAGCTCATCGCCGCCACGCAAAAGCCGGCGCCCGCCATCAAGAAAGTGGTGGCGCGCGTCAAGCCGGCCGGCGTTGCCGCGGCGCCCGCGCCGGTCAAGCGGCGTGACTGCGTCAGCGTGCTGAACGGTCTGCAAACGTCGCAAGAATGCTTCTGATTTTTCATGCAATGACTTTTTCGGGATGAGCGCTATGAATACTCGCCACACTCACCATTCGCACCATTCGCACCACGCCAGCTTTGCCACCACGCCCCTGCAGCGCGCAGTCGGCCTGCTGCTCGCTCTTGCCTGCGGCGCCGCCGGCGCCGCTCCAGCCCCCGCCGCCAAGGCGCCGGCCGAGCGCGCCGACGCCGGACCGCGCTGCGTGGGCGAAGCTGCCCGCCCCGGCAAGATGACGCTGATCATGGGCAAGTCGAACTTGATGCGCCTGCCCGAGCCGGTGCGCCACCGCAGCGTGGGCAATGCCGCCGTGGCCCAGGCCATGCTGGTCGCGCCCGACACGCTGTACCTGCTCGGCGTGGACGTCGGCACCACCAATATGATCATCCAGGGCAAGAGCGGCGCGTGCAGCATGGTCGACATCATGGTGATCATGGATCCGGTGGCGATCGAGTCGGCGCTGGCGCTCGCGCTACCCGACGAAAAAGATATCAAGGTCACCAGCGCCAATGAAACCATCGTGCTGACAGGCAGCGTGTCGAGCGCCGACGCCCTGGTGCGCGCCGGCGAACTGGCGAATGCCTTCGTGACCGAGGAATCGCGTTCGCTGGCGCGCAAGGACGACGCCGCCGGCACTGCAGCGCCGGGCGGCGCTGCCACCGACAAGTCGACCAACAAGCCGCGCGTGATTAATATGCTGAGCGTGACGGCGCCGCAGCAGGTCATGCTGGAAGTGAAGATCGCCGAAGTATCCAAGACGCTGCTGGCGCGGCTGGAAGGCGGCGTCACCTGGCGCTTCAATTCGGGCAGCTGGGCCACCACGCTGCTGGCCAACTTCATCACGGGCACCGCCGGCGGCGTGATCGACAACACCAAGGCCAACGGCAACCGACTGCACGCCGAGGCGCAAAAGCAGGACAGCATGGTGCGCATCCTGGCCGAGCCGAACGTGATGGCCGTCAGCGGCCAGGAAGGCAGCTTCCTGGCGGGCGGGCGCATCTTCATCCCGGTGGCGCAGGAAAACAACCGCGTCACGCTCGAGGAAAAGGAATTTGGCGTGGGCTTGCGTTTCACTCCGACCGTCCTGGCGGGCGGTCGCATCAACTTGCGCGTGGCGCCGGAAGTGTCGGAAGTGTCGCGCGAAGGGATCGGCATTTCCGCCAACGGCATCAGCGGCGGCTCGGTGCTGCCATTGATCACCACGCGCCGCGCCAGCACCACTGTCCAGCTGTACGACGGCCAGAGTTTCGCCATCGGCGGGCTGATCAAGAATAATCTGGTGACCAGCATGAAAGGCTTGCCGGGGCTGGGCGAGGTGCCGCTGTTCGGCGCCCTGTTCCGCAGTTCGGACTACCAGAACGACCGCAGCGAACTGGTATTCGTCGTCACGGTCCACCTGGTCAAGCCGCTGCCGCCGAATTACTCGCTGCCCACCGACAAGTCGCCGGCGCCCACGCCCGCCCAATTGCTGATCATGGGCCAGCAAGAGGGCAGCGCCACGGCCGCTGGCGCCCCCGCAGCCGCAGCCGCTGCCGGGCGCAATGCGGGCGCCGCCAATTGGGTTCCGGCCCCGGTGGCCAAGAGCGCTGGCGTGCCGCCGCGCGAAACCGCGCACGGCTTCGAACTCAAATAACTGGAGATTACGATGAACACTCGCCTCACCACCCTGGCCGCGGCGCTGGCCCTGGCCTGCCTGTCGGGTTGCGCCCAGACCAGTCCCAACTTCGATAAAAACTTCGGCACCTCGCTGCGCGCCTCGCTCGCGGCGCAAGTGATCGACCCGGCTGCGGCGCGCTCGCCCAACCCGAACCCCGTGACTGGCCTTGACGGTCGCGCGGCGGCCGCCGCCAACCAGCACTACGAGGCATCTTTCGCCCATCCGGTCGAGCAGCGCTCGATGATTTCGGGGCAGGGAAAATGACAGCCGCGCGTTGTAGCTAACGGCCCTAGCAGGCCAAGCGCGCCTGTTGCCGGGGCGCCCGGCGTCCGCTCATGCGGGCGTTGGGGACCGGCGTTGTCCTCGCGCTTCCAGGCAGCCCCCAATTCGCCACCGTCACAGCGGTATCAGCCTGGCACAGCCGGCCAAGCCTGTGAGCGCCCAACAACGAGGATAGCCAATGAAAGCCCTACTCATCACCCGCGACAACGCACTGCACGCGGAAATCGCGTCGCAAGGCGCGGCGCGCGTGCCGCCGCTCAACCTGGCGGCCACCCGCGCCAATATGCGCGACGCACTGGACCGCCTGACTCCCGACGCGCCGGCACTGGTGATCATCGACGCCAATGACTTCGAGCCAAGCGACGCCGACATGCTCGAGCGCCTCTCCAAGCATTATCCGGATGCCAGCTTCATGCTGCTCACCCGCGAGCACCAGCAAGACCTGTTGATCCGCGCGATGCGCGCCGGCGTGCGCGAAGTGCTGCAGCTGCCGCTGATCCACCGCGCCTTCCACGAAGCGATGGACCGGATTGCCGCCACCGTCGGCGTGACCAGTGTGCGCGACGGCAAAGTGCTGGCCTTCATCTCGTGCAAGGGCGGCAGCGGCGCGACCTTCATCTCGACCAATTTCGGCTACGCGCTGGCCACGCTGGCCGACAAAAAAGTACTGCTGATCGACTTGCACGGCCAGTTCGGCGACGCCACCTTGTATGTGTCGGACCAGCGCCCGGCGATGACGCTGTCGGACGTGTGCAGCCAGATCGCGCGCATCGACGGCCCGTTTCTCGAATCGTGCCTGGTGCACGTGACGCCGGGCTTCGGGATCCTGGCCGCGGCCGACGACCCGGCGCACGCGGTGGAACTGAAACCGGAGCACATGGACGCCATCATGCGCGTGGCGCGCCAGCATTACGACTTCATCGTGCTCGACGTGGGCCGCCAGATCGACGCCATTTCGCTGCGCGCGCTCGACAGCGCCGACCATATCTATCCGGTGCTGCAACTGGGCTTGCCGGACATTCGCGACGGGCGCCGCCTGCTCGACATCTTCCGCTCGCTCGGCTACCCGATTGAAAACTCGCGCCTGATCGTCAATCGCTACGAAAAGGGCGGCAAGCTGCGCCTGCAAGACTTGCAAAGCGCGCTCGGCGCCGAGATCTTGCACACCATTCCGAATGACTACGTGACCGTCACCGATTCGGTGAACCAGGGCGTGCCCGTGCTGCGCCTGTCGCGCACCGCGCCCGTCTCGCGCAGCATGGCCGAGCTGGTCGAAGCGATCACGTCTCACCGCGTGCCGGAAAACAAAGGACTGTTCGACCGCCTGTTCGGGCGCGGCGACGGCGACCATTAAGTACTGGAGAACCTGATGACATTACGCGAACGCTTAAACGCCGCCGACGAAGCGCGGCCCGCCACTCCCGCCACGCTGGAATCGGCCAACCACGCCTACCAGGAACTGAAGAAGAACATGCACCAGATGATCCTCGACCGGATCGACCTGGAGCGCTTGAAGCGCTTGACCACCGAGCAGTTCAAGCACGAACTGGCGCTGCTGATCGCCCGCATCATCGAAGAAGAGCGCATCGTGCTGAACCAGCACGAGCGGCACAACCTGGTGCTCGACATCCAGCACGAGATGCTCGGCTTCGGCCCGCTCGAGCCGCTGTTGATCGATCCGACCGTCTCGGACATCTTGGTCAACACCTTCTCGCGCGTATACGTCGAACGCAAGGGCAAGCTGGAGCTGACCGACATCAGCTTTCATGACAACGCCCACCTGATGAAGATCATCGAAAAAATCGTCTCGCGGGTCGGACGCCGGGTCGACGAATCGAGCCCGATGGTCGACGCCCGCCTGCCCGACGGCTCGCGCGTGAATGCGATCATCCCGCCGCTGGCGGTGGACGGCCCGATCCTGTCGATCCGGCGCTTTTCAGCCACGCCGCTCACGTCCGAAAGCCTGCTCGCCTTTAAAAGCATGACGCCGCCCATGGTGCAGGTGCTGCAGGCGCTGGGCCACTCGAAGGTCAACATCCTGATCTCGGGCGGCACCGGCAGCGGCAAGACCACCTTGCTCAATCTGCTGTCGGGCTACATTCCCGCCAACGAGCGCATCATCACGATCGAGGACGCGGCCGAGCTGCAGATGCGCCAGCCGCACGTGGTGCGCCTTGAAACGCGCCCGCCCAACATCGAAGGCAAGGGCGAAGTGCCGCAACGCGCGCTGGTGAGAAATGCGCTGCGCATGCGCCCCGACCGCATCATCCTGGGCGAGGTACGCGGCGCCGAAGCGCTCGACATGCTGCAGGCGATGAATACCGGGCACGAAGGCTCGCTGGCGACGATTCACTCGAACTCCCCGCGCGACGCCCTGGCGCGGCTCGAGAACATGGTCGGCATGGCGGGCCTGAACTTGACTCCGCGCGCCACGCGCCAGCAGATCGCGTCGGCGGTGACGGTGGTGCTGCAGGTGACGCGCCTGACCGATGGCGCGCGCAAGCTGGTGTCGGTGCAGGAAATCACCGGCATGGAGGGCGACATCATCGCCATGCAGGAAATCTTCAAGTTCGAACAGACCGGCGTGGCTCAGGATGGCAAGGTGCTCGGCCAATTTTGCGCCACCGGCGTGCGGCCGCGCTTTGCCGACCGCCTGCGCCTGTTCGGCATGCCCGTGCCCGACAACGCGTTCGACCCCTCCCGCATCTACGAATAAACCGCCAGGAGACAATGATGGACGCAGTGTTCTATGGCTTTTCCGTGCTGCTGTTCGCAGCGGTCATCCTGCTGTTCGAGGGTGCCTATCTGTGGTGGTCCGGCACCCACGGCGGCGGCGCGCGGCGCATAACGCGCCGCTTGCGCCTGATGTCGGGCGGCATCGATGACCCGCGCGAACAGGTGTCCATCCTCAAGCAGCGCCGCTACAGCCGCGGCGAGTGGCTCGATGCCCTCTTGCAGCGCATGCGCCTGGCGCACGCGATCGACCGCGCGCTGCTGCAGTCCGGCCTGCGCTGGTCGGTGGCGCAGTTCATCGGCGCCACGCTCGGCGGGCTGCTGCTGGCACTGGTGGTGCTGCAACTGCGTCCGGCGCCGCTGCTGGCGAAGGTGGTGCTCAGCGTGCTGTTCATGAGCGTGCCATACATCTTGCTGCGGCGCGCCCGCAGCGCGCGCCTGATCAAGATTGAAGAGCAGTTGCCGGAAGCTGCCGACTTCCTGGCGCGCGCGATGCGCGCCGGCCACTCGTTTACCAACGTGCTGCAGATGGTCGGCACCGAGTTGCCCGAGCCGCTCTCGGGCGAGTTTCGCGCCGCGCACGAGGAAGTCAATTACGGCGTGCCGATGAATGAAGCGCTGTACAACCTGGCCGACCGGATTCCCCTGACCGATATGCGCTACCTCGTCATCGCCGTGGTCATCCAGCGCGAGTCGGGCGGCAACCTGGCGGAAATTCTCGGCAATATCAGCCATATCATCCGCGAGCGCCTGAAACTGATCGGCAAGGTGCGCGTACTGTCGGCCGAAGGGCGGATGTCGGCCTGGGTGCTGGGTTTGATGCCGTTTTGCATGATGCTGTTCATGATGATCGCCAACCCCAAATATGTCAGCGTGCTGTGGACCGACCCGATGGGCATCAAGATGCTGTGGTGGGGCGCGGCCATGATACTCATCGGCGTGCTCTGGATCCGCCGCCTGATCCACATCCGGGTTTAAGGAGAATGCCATGACCATGTCTACTATCCTGTTTTTGATCGTTATCTTCACGATCGTCGGCGCCGTCGCGCTGCTGGCGATGAAGCTGTTTTCGCCCGGCTACCTGCGCGGCCGGCTCGACGGTGTGCACGGGACGGCCGAGCCGGGCGCGCTCGAGAGCGACGGCTGGGTTGAAAAAGTGGTCAAGGTGGCCCAGCCTTTCAGCCGCCTGTCGCTGCCCGAGGAAGGCTGGGAGCGCTCCGCGCTGCGCACCCGCTTCATGAACGCCGGCTGGCGCAGCCCGGGCGCGGCGACGCTGTATTTCGGCGCCAAGACGGTCCTGGCGCTGGGACTGCCGGGCATTGTGGCGCTGCTCGTGATGCTGTACGCGCCGGGCATGCCGCCGCGCCGCTTCATGGTTCTGCTGCTGTGCACCGCCGCCTTCGGCTATTACATTCCCAACTTCGTGCTTGAACGCGTGGCGCGGCGCCGCGAGCGCGATATTTTCGAAACCATCCCCGACGCGCTCGACCTGCTCACCGTATGCGTCGAGGCCGGTCTGTCGCTCGAGCGCGCGCTGGTCAAGGTGGCCGGCGAAATCCATGTCAAGAGCATGGTGCTGGCGCAGGAACTGCAGCTGGTGCTGATGGAAATGCGGGCCGGCTTCACCAAGGAGCGGGCGCTGCGCAATTTCGCGCTGCGCAGCGGCGTGGAAGATGTCGACACGCTCGTCGCGATGCTGATCCAGTCCGAGCGCTTCGGCACCAGCATGGGCACCTCGCTGCGGGTGCACTCGGACAACCTGCGCACCAAGCGGCGCATGATGGCCGAGGAAGCGGCCGCAAAAATCGCCCTGAAACTGCTGTTCCCGCTGATCTTTTTCATCTTCCCGACGCTGCTCATCGTGCTGGTCGGTCCGGCCGGGATCCAGGTCGCACGCACCATGAGCAAGATTGCCGGCACCAACTGAAAAAGGAACCATCATGCAAACCATCCTGAAACGTCTTTCCCTGCTGGTTGCCGGTTCACTGCTGCTGGCGTGCGCCGGCACCACCTTGCGTCTGCCATCGGGCGAGCAAAGCGCGATCGACGCCGAACATGCCTACCTGGTGGGGCGCACCCATCACCTGGAACGGCATCCCGAACAGGCGCTGCGCTACTACCAGGCTGCGCTGCAGGCCGCGCCCATGCATGTGGATGCGCGCAACGGCCTGGCCTCGCTGTACGCCGAACAGGGTGAGCTGGACAAGGCGATCGCGCTGTGGGAGAGCTTGACCGACGCCGCCAGCGGCCCGGAAAGCGCGTACATGGTCAGCAACCTGGGCTACGCCTACTTCCTGCGCGGCGACCTGGCGTCGGCCCAGGCCGCGCTGGAAAAAGCCTGCCTGCTCGACCCGCTCAATTACCGCGCCTGGCACCACCTTGGCAATGTGCTGGGCAAGGCCGGGCAAAGCGAGCGCGCCGAAGCGATGTACCGCCAGGCCGCCGCTTTGCTGGGCCACGACTTCAAGGCTGATTATGCGCTCGCGCCGCGCGCCGGCGTGGCCGCGATCGACGAGGCGCTCAAGGCCGCCCGGGAAAAAGAAAAGGACAACGGCAATCCGGAAGGCTGGGCCCAGACCGAAGTGCGCCAGACCGAAGGCGGCGTGTTCATCTTGCGCCGGGTCGAGGCGGACGGCGCCGTCAAGCTGGCGGCGGCGCCTTCCGCGCGCGCCATGCTCGAAATTCGCAATGGCAATGGCGTGGGCGGCATGGCGCGCAAGCTGGCGCGCACCATGAACGAAGGCAGCACGCGCGTGGTGCGGCTGACCAACCAAAAAGGCTTTGGCGTGCTGCGCTCGCGCGTCGAGTATAGCGTGGCGTTCAAAAACACCGCCTTGCGCCTGGCCGAGCGGGTCGGGGCCATGCAGCTGGTGCAGGTGGAGAGCGTGGGCGGCGCCGACATCCGGCTGGTCATCGGGCGCGACATGAAGGAGACCGACGCCCCCGTGCTGGCCACGGCGCGCAATGCAGCGCCTGAACAGGGTTAACATCGCAAGCCTGTTCGTTTGGCGCAGATCAAATGCGGACTGGCTTCTGACCCGAAAATAGGACGGACCAACCAGATAAGGGGAGTCCATCATGAGGATCGCACACCGTATCAGCACCGTCCTTTCCAGCTTGCTCGTAGTCACGCTGGTCGCTTGCGCGCCGAGCAGCAAACACGCCAGCACCGGCGAATACATCGACGACACCATGATCACGGGCAAGGTCAAGGCCGCCCTGGTGGCCGATCCCGACCTCAAGGCCACGGAAATCAACGTGGAAACCTACAAGGGAACGGTGCAGCTGAGCGGGTTTGTCAGCGCGCCCGAACATATTCCCAAGGCGGTGCAGCTGACGCGCGGCATCGAAGGCGTCAAGAACGTCAAGAACGACATCGCCGTCAAGCGCTAGCGCCGCGCGCAGCAAAAAGCCGCCTGTTATCGGGCGGCTTTAGTTGTTGGGCGGGTAGATTTATTCCCAGGAAATGCTGCCCATCCCCTTGGCGTCGGCAGTGCGCGTTGCCGGCTTGCCGTACACGGTGGCCGAACCCATGCCGCTCAGCTTGACCTTGGCGCCGTTCTTGGCGTAAACGCTGGCACTGCCCAGGCCCGACATGTCCAGTTCGACCGTGTCGGCCACGAGTTTCTGTGCGTCGAGTCCACCCACGCCGCCCAGGTCGGCGCGCAGCAGCTTGCTGGTGCCGCTGATCTCGATGTGGCCGGCGCCGCGCAGCTTGATATCGACCTGATCGGCATTGCCCGACTTGAGCGTCATGCTTCCCACGCCGCCCAGGCGCGCCGTCAGGTTCTGGTAGGTACTGTCGACGTTGACGGAGCCGGCGCCATCGAGCGACAGCTTCAGTTCTTTGCCGGTAAACCCTCTCACGTCGGTGGCGCCCACGCCGTGCGACACCAGTTCATTCAAGTTTGGCACGGTCAGTTCGGCGCGCACATCGTATTTTTTGTTGTTGCCGATATGCCAGCTGCGGGTGCCTTCGGAATCGATATTGAGCGTGTCGCCGTTTTGGGTGACGATCACTTTCGCAATGTTATCCTTGTCGCCGATCAAGACCAGGGAAGGCGTGGCCCCCTGCGTGATGTGCAGGTTGATGACGCCGCCCAGCTGCACTTTCGCCACGCGCGCATTGATGCCGCGTTTCTGCGCGATGCGCTCGTCAGCCAACGCACTGCCCGCTGTTGCGCACAGTGTTGCCGCCATGACCGCCATGCCGAATAACTTGTTCATCCTGATTCCCCGGTGTTGTGTCGTCAATGTCTGGCGCGAATTAGTTGCCGAGCTGCGCTTTTTCAGCGGCGCTCAAACGCTTGGCGGTGACGGTGATGACCATCATCTCGGGCACGGTGCCGACCTTGACGACTTCAACGGGCGCCGGCTTGTGGGCAGATGAGGACGCGGTCGCCAGGCCCGTCATCGAGACGACGGCGACGGCTGCGACGAAGATCAATTCCATGTTTTTTGCGATGTTCATTGTGAGTTCCTCTGTGTATTAGTTCGTTTGCTTGAGTGAACTATAAACAGGGGCCACCCCGTGAGCGAGCGCATTGCGACGGAATGCGCATATGGCGGAATAGAATACGCATGCGGGAGATGACGGCGCCGGCGCGGCAAGAGCTGACTCAGAAGCGGAATACCTGATACTTGTCGCAAGTAAAGGCTGCCTGCTGGCTGGCAACCGAACGCCAGAGCACGCTGGCGCCGGGTCGCGTCACCCACCACGCGATGCCGATCTGCTTGCCCAGGGCCGATGCCTGATCCCAGGTCGCAGCGGAGCGGATATCGGCAATTGCTTGCAGTCGTTTGGCCATCGGCGGGCGCATCCCGCCATACTTGATCACATAGGGCTTGCGAGCGCTCAAGGCTGTCAGGATGAGCTTGGGGTCATTGCCTGCGTCCTGGACGATATCGCTGGCCAAGCTGTGGGCCTTGATAAAATCAGCCGATCGCATCAGGCAGTCAGAAAAGGCGGGGTGCGCGACATTCCAAATTGGCATGGTCTGTATCCGGCTACCGAAGTCGCCTGGGATGACCAGCGTGACAACGAGCACGACCCAGCCCCAGCGGGCGGCACTGGACTTGCCCGGCGGCGCGTCGCCAAAGCGCAGGCGATACGCGCCTGATGTCGCCCAGAGCACCAGCACGAAGTAAGCCCAGACGAATGGCCTGTGCAGCAGTTCCTCCGGCATGCCGACATGACGGTCGTCCAGGGCGAGCCCGGTGGCCATGACCAGAAAGGTTCCGGCGACCAGGATCGGGAAAAGCCACACGACGGGTTCGAACTCCCGACGCAAGCGCTTGAGCAGGAATCCATACGCAACAGGAAAGAAGCCGAACGTAATGACGAGCAGCATGAGTGCGAACATGATGCCGTGCCCACTGGTCACAGGAAGACTATCGGAGAAGAGCGTTTTTACCAGACCCGGACGCTGCATGTTGAGGATCGACTGAGAAAATGTCGAGAGGCTGGACCCGTCAAGCCGAATCACTGGTACGCTCGCCAATTGCTGCGAGATATTGACGACGGCTATAAAGACCGTGGTGAACAGTGCCGCGATAGCACAGCGCTGCCACAGGAACAATCCCGCGAAAAACAATGCCGGAAAAAGCAAAACCAGCAAGGCAATGGCGACGAATATTTGCGCTTTGAAGACCAAGGTGACAAGTAAAAACGTATAGCTGGCGAAAATAAGCCCTATTCTTCGGCTACGGCATGCTTCCATCATCAACAGGAACGACAGTGCCGCACTAGCCACGCCATAGCCGCTTGCCGGTGCTACCTGTTGCAACCAGTGATAACTCATGAATGGGTTGCCAAAACCTTGTTGCGCGGCATCGGGCAAGATGAGAACTGCGAGCGCTCCAACCCCTGCGCCCCAGTTGCCGAACACTGGGGCGGCAAGCGCATACGCAGCGAAAAAAGTCAGCAATATACTGACCGGAACCAGGAAACTTGCGTAGGCAACCCACGCCGAGCTATCAGCGGCACTGACCATCAGTGCGGGGACTACATAACTTGCGAAATGATAAGGGTGAGCAACAACCCCCGCCATGCGCACGTCATAAATTGTCGACGCGCCGGTCGATCCCGCGAAAGCGGTGATTTGACTCAGATGGTAGAAAACGTCCTGCCAGGCCGGGACGATGGTGACAGAATGAGCGCTACTGATGGGACTGAACAAATCCCTGCACCACAGGGTTGTCGCCAGCAGGGCAAGGGCGATAAACGTTGATTCTGCCGCACTGCCACCGGACAACGCCTTCGTCCAGCGACCTCGACGGACGAAAATCCAGATAGCGATGGCAGCAATTGCAATGATCGCCGCGTCAGTGAGCAAACCGAAGCGAAGTACAAGCGCCAATACATAGAGCAGTACGATTCCCGTTAGGACACCGCTGAGCAATCTGAACGACAAGTTGTCAAAGGTCTCCTTGTCGTTGAGCATCACCTTGAGCAGTATGTCCCCCAACAGAAAAGCGACGATCACTGCGGTCAGCAAACCAATGGCAACTGCCAGGTTTGCTGATCTGGCGGTGAAAACATGCCATCCCATCAAAGAGACGTACACGTATAGCAATCCCAGCCATTTCCCCCGCAGGTGTACAGAGAACTTTCCCAGTGAATTCATTTTTCGTTTAGTCAGGTCGAGATGCTGGTTGCTCTGGTGTCGCGCCGAGCATGGCCGGGCCCGTTCCTGGCGTCTGGGTCGGTATAGCACGCACAATCGTGTGAGTGGTAGCGCCGGGTGGTGCCGCAACCAGTGTACACGGCAGCAATGGACGCCAGTGTGCATTGAACACCAGGCAAGGCGACGCAGTCAAAAAAAATGCCTCAGGTGAAGTTCACCTGAGGCATTGCTTGCGCGCTAATTTTTGGTGCCGACTGCCGGTTTCGAACTGGCCACCTGATGATTACAAATCAACTGCTCTACCAAATGAGCTAAGTCGGCGAAACTTTTACACGCCCGGATTATACGCTATTTGATACGCGTCAGTGTCGGTCGGCCGGACTTTTTCGGCGGTTCGTTGTTGTCGTCTGGCGCGCTCGAGAGCTTGGCTGGAACGCTTTCCGGCACGCTGCTGGGTACCGATGCCAGCGAGGGCGCCGTACTTAACGGGCTGTCGGCAGGCGCGGCGGCAGCCGCCTCGGCGGCGCTGCCCGAGACTTCAAACGCCATGCCCTGGCCGTTTTCATTGGCGTAGATCGCGAGCACATTGTGCACTGGCACGTAAATCTCGCGTGAAACGCCCCCAAAGCGGGCATGAAAGGCAACCGCGTCATTGTCCATCTTCAAGCCCGAGGTGGCGCCAAAGCTGATGTTGAGCACGATTTCGCCCTTCTTGACGTATTCCATGGGAACGGTGGTGCCGGCGTCGACCTTGACGGCCAGGTAGGGCGTAAAGCCGCTGTCGGTGCACCATTCGTAGATGGCGCGCAGCATGTAGGGCTTGGTTGAGATATCAGGCATGTTCTTTGAGTAGTTGAAACGCGTTGCACGCCAGTTTACTGCGATTTGCACGGTGACGTGCCAACTGGCGTGCAACGGAACTGCGGGACCTGCAGGAACTAAGGCAAGCTGCGGAGAGCGTTGCGCTTAACGGCGCATGACCTTTTCCGATGGCGTCAACGCTTCGATGTAGGCAGGGCGCGAGAAAATGCGCTCGGCGTACTTCATCAGCGGCGCAGCCGTCTTCGACAGTTCGATGCCATAGTGATCCAGACGCCACAGCAATGGCGCGACCGCAACGTCCAGCATGGAAAACTCGTCGCCCAGCATGTACTTGTTCTTGAGGAACAGCGGCGCAAGCGTGGTCAGGCGGTCGCGGATTTCGGCGCGGGCCTTGTCGTGGCTTTTGTCGTTGGCCTTGGCGCGCTCGGACTCGAGAACGTGCACATGGACGAACAGTTCTTTTTCGAAATTGAACAGCATCAGGCGGGCACGCGCGCGCATCAGCGGGTCGGCCGGCATCAGTTGCGGATGCGGGAAGCGCTCATCGATGTATTCGTTGATGATGTTCGATTCGTACAGAATCAGTTCGCGCTCGACCAGGATCGGCACCTGGCCGTACGGGTTCATCGTCGAAATGTCTTCTGGCTTGTTGAACAGATCCACATCGCGCACTTCGAAGTCCATGCCTTTTTCAAACAGGACCAGGCGGCAGCGTTGGGAAAACGGGCACGTTGTGCCGGAGTAGAGAACCATCATTGTTATAGTTCCTTAGAAACAAAGGGGGTGAAGCCACAAGTGGATCACCCCGAAATGATTGCCCGCCAGGCGGGCAATGAAAGACTTACATACGTAGCTACTTGATGACCGGGCCTTGCTTACTTAACGTCTTTCCAGTACGACTTGCTCAGCAGCCAGGCGAACAGGACGAAGAAGGACATCAGGAACAAGACCCAGACGCCGAGTTTCTTGCGCGTGGCAGCAGCAGGCTCGGCCATCCACCCCATGTAGTTCACCAGGTCGGCCGTTGCTTCGTCGAACTGAAGCTGCGTCATGGTGCCAGGGGTGACTTGCTCGAAACCGCCGAACACATGCACCATCTTGCCATGTTCGTGCGGATCAGCTTGCTCGACCATCTTGACGGTGCGCACACCTTGCATCTGCCACATGACGTGCGGCATGGCCACGTTCGGCACCACCAGGTTGTTCCAGCCGGTCGGACGGGTGTCGTCCTGGTAGAACGTGCGCAGGTAGGTGTACAGGTAGTCGGCGCCGGTGCCCGACGGCGAGGCCTTGGCGCGGGCGATCACCGACAGGTCGGGCGGCACGACGCCGAACCAGACCTTGGCATCTTCCGGACGCAGCGCGGTGGTCATCATGCCGCCCACTTTATCTTGCGTGAACAACAGGTTTTCCCTGATTTGCGCTTCGTCCAGGCCGAGGTCGCGCAACCGGTTGTAGCGCATCGAAGAAGCCGAGTGGCAGTTCAGGCAATGGTTGACGAACAGCTTGGCGCCGTTCTGCAGCGACGACATGCTGGCGCGCGCCGGCGCCTTGTCCAGCGGGTGGCCGCCGGAGTTGGCGAATGCCAGGCCCGGCAGCAATGCCAGGATAGCGATCAGTTTTTGAGCAAAATTCATGTAAAGGTCCTTTTTCGCTTGTTGATGTCGTCGATTAGTGCGGATGGAACGTCACACGTTTCGGCACCGGCTTGAAGGTGCCCATCGAGCTCCACCAAGGCATCAACATAAAGAAGCTGAAGTACAACAGCGTGCAGACCTGCGAAATGAGCGTGTACGCTTCGGTCGGCGCCTGGGTGCCCAAAAAGCCGAGCAGCACAAAGCTGACAAAGAACACCAGGTACACATACTTGTGCCAGTCTGGACGGTAGCGGATCGACTTCACCGGCGACTGGTCCAGCCATGGCATCGCGGCCAGGATCATGACGGAGCCGCCAAAGAACACAACGCCCCACAGCTTCGCTTCCGAGAACTGCGGCAGCATCGCCACGATCACCAGCAGCGCGAAGACCGCGATGCCAGCCTTGACCACGAACGACAGGCGCGTTTTGAGCCAGATGAAGGCGACATAAGCGGCGATAGCTGCCATCAGCACGTAGATGAAGTCAGCCGTTACGGCACGCAATACCGAGTAGAACGGCGTGAAATACCAGGTCGGCGCAATGTGCGGCGGCGTTTTCATCGAATCGGCAGGGATGAAGTTGTTGTATTCCAGGAAGTAGCCGCCCATTTCAGGCGCAAAGAAGACCACTGCGCTAAAGATCAGCAAGAACACAGACACGCCGAACAAGTCGTGCACCGAGTAGTAAGGATGCGAAGGAATGGCGTCCACCGGATGGCCGTCGGCGCCCAGGTTTTCTTTCACTTCAATACCGTCAGGATTGTTCGAACCGACTTCGTGCAGCGCGATCAAGTGCGCGGCAACCAGGCCCAGCAGAACGAGCGGAATGGCGATCACGTGGAACGCAAAGAAGCGGTTCAGCGTGGCGTCGCCGACGACGTAGTCGCCGCGGATCCACAGCGACAGGTCAGGGCCGACCAGCGGAATGGCGCCGAACAGGTTGACAATCACTTGCGCGCCCCAGTACGACATCTGGCCCCAAGGCAGTAGGTAGCCAAAGAACGCTTCGGCCATCAGGGCCAGGAAAATCGCAAAGCCGAACAGCCAGATCAGTTCGCGTGGCTTGCGGTACGAGCCGTACAGCAGGCCGCGCGTCATGTGCAGGTAAATCACGATGAAGAACGCCGACGCGCCGGTCGAGTGCATATAGCGCACCAGCCAGCCGCCCGGCACTTCGCGCATGATGTATTCAACCGAGCTGAAGGCCAGGTTGGAATCAGGCTTGTAGTGCATCGTCAGGAAAATACCGGTGACGATCTGCAACACCAGAATCAGCATCGCCAGCGAGCCGAAGAGATACCAGAAGTTGAAGTTTTTAGGCGCGTAGTACTTGCCCCACTGATCATTCCACAGCTTGGTCAGCGGAAAACGGTCGTCGACCCAGCCCAGCGCTTTTTCAGCGACGGGGGCGTTGGCCGGTAATTTGGTTTCTTTGAAAGCGGCCATGATTATGCCTCGCCTTTCTCGTCTTTACCGATGAGGATTTTATTCTCGCTCAGGTACATGTATGGCGGAACGTCGAGGTTGGTCGGCGCAGGCTTGTTCTGGTACACGCGGGCCGCCAGGTCGAAGGTCGAGCCGTGGCATGGGCACAAAAAGCCGCCCTTCCAGTCGTTGGGCAGGTTCGGCTGTTCGCCTTCGGCAAAGCGCGACGTCGGCGAGCAGCCCAGGTGCGAGCAAATGCCAACGACGACCAGCACTTCCGGATGTTCCTTGCGCGAACGCGTCTGGTTCTTTGCGTACTCGGGCATGGCCAGCTGGTATACCTTGTCAGATTTCGGGTCGGCCAGCTGCGCTTCGGTTTTCGGCAGGCTTGCCATCATTTCCGGCGTGCGCTTCAGGATCCACACGGGCTTGCCGCGCCATTCGACTACTTTCATGCCGCCCGGCTGCAAATCGGAGATATCCGCTTCCACCGGCGCGCCGGCAGCTTTCGCCCGTTCCGACGGCTGGAAGGTGCCTACCAGTACTCCCGCCGTGCCCAAACCTATCGCTCCACCAGCGACGGCTGTCGCGCCGAGCAAACCGCGGCGGCCTGAATCGACCTGCTTTTCGTTACCCATACCAACCCCAATCAGTCAAAATGCGAAATCTTAAAAAGCCACTTAGAGCTTCTAGCAACCTTAAATTATAAGGGAAGCGGCTGGCGAAATGAAGAAATAATGTTGCCGAGCGCCCTGATCAGGTCCTTTTGCCCCACTTTCAGTCGCTTTAGAGGGCGGAACATGGCCGGCTTGCCACACATCGAAAAAAGCGCCTGCGCCAGGAACCGCGCGTGGGTGTTTGGTTTCTAAGCTGTTCAGGTATGATTGTGATCACATTTTTCAATAAGCGATGGGTAAATCATGGGCATGATGGGCGAGTTCAGGCAGTTCGCGATGAAGGGCAACGTGGTCGACCTGGCCGTGGGCGTCATCATCGGGGGCGCGTTCGGCAAGATTGTCGACTCGCTGGTGGCGGACGTCATCATGCCGCCCATCAGCCGACTGTTTGGCGGGCTCGACTTTGCCAGCTACTATCTGCCCCTGAAAGGGCAGGGCATGGGCTTGCCGCTGGCCGAGGCGCGCAAGCTGGGCGCCGTGCTGGCATACGGCAACTTCCTGACGGTGCTGCTCAATTTCATCATTCTCGCGTTCGTCATTTTCCAGATGATCCGCCTGATGAACCGCTTGCGCCGCACCGAACCGGCGCCGGCGGTGGTCGTGATCACGCCCGAAGAAATCGTCTTGCTGCGGGAAATTCGCGATGCGCTGAAAAAAGCGTGAATTACGCTTGACCAACGCTTCACCAACGCTTCACCAATATAAGGCTCGCTTCCCATGCGACGCTACTGGCTGTTGTTTGCGCAAACGGTGACGGTGGCCTTGGCGCTGTATTTTGTGGCGGCGACGCTACGGCCCGAGTGGCTGCGCGCTGGCGGCCATTTCTCGCGCGTTGGCACGGTGGCCGATTCGGTGGCGGTGCTGCAGTCCCCGCGCCTGCCGGCGCTGGCGGGCAGCTACCGCCTGGCGGCAGGGCGCGCCATGCCGGCCGTGGTCAACATCCTCACCAGCAAGTCGCTGGGCCAGAACCATCCGCTGCTCAAGGATCCGTTCTTTCGCCGCTTCTTCGGCGAGCGCGTCCCGCAAGACGAGCAGCAATCGAGCCTGGGCTCGGGCGTCATCGTCAGTCCCGACGGCTATATCCTGACCAACAACCACGTCATCGAAGCGGCTGACGAAATCCGCGTCGTGCTGGCTGACGGGCGCAAGGCCCCGGCCAAGGTGGTGGGGACCGACCCCGAAACCGACCTGGCCGTGATCCGCATCGACGAGCGCAGCCTGCCCGTGATGGTGCTGGGACACTCCGACCAGGCGCGCGTGGGCGACGTGGTGCTGGCCATCGGCAACCCGTTCGGGGTGGGGCAGACGGTGACCATGGGTATCATTTCCGCTCTCGGGCGCAACAACTTGCACATCAACCATTTCGAAGACTTCATCCAGACCGACGCCGCCATCAATTTCGGCAACTCGGGCGGCGCGCTGATCGATGCCGACGGTAATCTGTTAGGCATCAATTCGGCGATTTACTCGCAGACCGGCGGCTCGGTCGGCATCGGCTTTGCCATTCCCGTGAGCACCGCCAAGGCCGTGATGGAAGCGATCATCAAGGATGGCCAGGTGGTGCGCGGCTGGATCGGCATCGAGACCCAGGACATCACGCCGGAACTGGCCGAGAGCTTCAGCCTGGCGCGCGACAAGGGCGCCATCATCGCCGGCGTGGTGCGCAACGGCCCGGCCGACCGTGCGGGCATGAAGCCGGGCGACATCTTGCTGACGGTGGCGGGCAAGCCGGTCGCGAGCACCAGCGAGACGCTCAAGTTGATTGCCCAGCTCATTCCTGGCCAGAAAGCTACAATGACGCTGATGCGCAAGAACCGCGAAACGGCGGTCGAAGTGAGCATCGCCAAGCGCCCCCGCGCCGAGTAAACATTTATAAATGGAATTCCAAGTATGCACTTGCGCGACTTGACGCAATTTTTAACCGAGCTGGCCGACAACAACAACCGCCCCTGGTTCATCCACAACAAACCACGCTACGATATTTTGCGCGAAGAGTTCGAGACCGTGGTCACCGAGCTGATCGCCGCCATCGCCACGTTCGACCGGCAAGTAGTGGCGTGCAATCCCAAAAAAGCCATGTTTCGCATCAACCGCGACGTGCGTTTTGCCAACGACAAGCGGCCCTACAAGACGCGTTTTTCAGCCGGCATCACGCCGAACGATTTGCGCCGGCCCAGTGCGGGCGGCGGGCCCACCTATTATTTCCATATCGAAGGCGACGGCACGCTGGGCATCGGCGCGGGCGAGTACATGCCGCCGGCCGAGCGCTTGAAAGCGATCCGCGAGCAGATCGTCAACGATGCGACAGGTTTTGCCAAACTGATCAAAAATAAGTCCCTGCGCGCGACCTTTGGCGAACTGGAAACCGAGCATAAACTGCTACGGCCGCCCAAGGGGTATGACCCCGAGCATCCGCACATTGAATACCTGAAACTGAAAGGGTTCTTTTTGTGGACCGAGGTCAAGCTCACGCTGAACGCACCTGAGGAACTGGTGCCGCAGTTGGCGCGCGCCTACAAGGATGCCTATGCGCTCGTGGCCTGGCTAAGGGCTGTCGAAGTCGCACCCACCGAAGACTGACAGGAGATTGTATGGCTTTGCAACATGCCGCCTCTGGCGAACTGATACGCCTGCAACGCAGCGACGACGATATCGCCCATTTCACGTCCGTAGCGCTGGCCAAGACCGCGCATATGGAGTTGATCCGGCTGGTGCTGCCCAAAGAACGCGACATGCCGGTGCACAAGGTTGACGGCGAGATGAGCTTGTTGTGCCTGCAGGGCGAACTTGTGTGCGATGCGCATGGGGCCTCGACCGTGCTCAGGCCTGGGGAAATGCTGTATTTGCTGGGCGGCGTGCCGCACGCGGTGCGCGCGAATGAAGACGCGGTGGCGCTGCTGACGATTTTACTCAATCCGCGCTGAGGCGGTGATGGCGGTGCGGTGGTCCCAATGAGCCGGGTCTATCCCCACATTGTCCTCGCGTACGAGGGTGTAGTAAAAGCGATGGCTACCGCGTAGGTCGGAAAAGCGTAGCGCATTCCGACAGGCGCCGACGGGACGCGAGCATGTCGGAATGCGCTGCGCTTTTCCGACGGTTCTCGGCAACGCGAAGTATCCGCGCACCGAGCTTTTACTGCCGTGGTGGATCCGTGCGTGCGCGTCCGGTTTACGCCAGGACGGTGGAACAGGCCACAGCTCGCCTTCCAACAGGCGCCACCCTGATCACGCCAACTCATCCCTCGGATCGCGCGCCAGCAATTGCGCCAGCATCGCCTGCGGCGTATCCCCGTCAAACAACACCCCCGCCACCGCATTGGTAATCGGCATATCCACCCCAAGAGATCGCGCCAGCTCGCGCACCGCCTTGGCACACGGCACGCCTTCCGCCACATGCCCCAGCTCGGCCACGATGGTCTCCAGCGCCTGCCCCTTGGCCAGTGCCAAGCCCACCTTGCGGTTGCGCGACAAGTCCCCCGTGCACGTGAGAATCAAATCCCCCATCCCCGTCAGCCCCATGAAGGTGCTGCTGGACCCACCCAAGGCCGTTCCCAGTCGCACGATTTCCGCCAGCCCGCGCGTGATCAGTGCGGCCCTGGCATTCAAGCCCAGCCCCAGCCCGTCGGCCACGCCGGTGGCGATCGCCAGCACATTCTTGACCGCGCCGCCCACTTCCACGCCCACCAGGTCGTCACACGAATACACGCGAATATTACCGCCGTGAACCGCCGCCACAACGCGCTCGCGCAGCGCTTCGGAGCTTGACGCCACCGTCAGCGCGCACGGCAGTCCGCGCGCCACTTCCTGCGCGAATGACGGCCCGGACAGCGCCGCGCCCGGCACGCTCTCGCCCAGCACTTGCTGCACCACCTGGTGCGGCAGCAGGCCGGTGCCGCCTTCAAAACCCTTGCACAGCCACACGATATTGGCAATTGGCCGGCCCTTGAGCTGCTCGAGCAGCGGGCGCAGGCCGGCTACCGGACAGGCGGCAATGAGCAGCGGCGCGCAAGATCGGTCCACGTTGGCGCCGTCCAGGTGCGCCAGTGCGGCGTCAAAGTCGCCCGTCACGCGCAAGCCGTCAGGAAAGGCAAAGCCGGGCAGGTAATGCGTATTTTCGCGCGCGGCGTCGATCGCTTGCATGGCAGCGCTGTCGCGCCCCCAGATCAGCACGTCGTTGCGCTCGGCCAGTGCCAGCGCGACCGCGGTTCCCCAGGCGCCGGCGCCCAGCACGGTGATCTTGCGTAAGTTTTTCTTATGCATGGAGTGTCCCGGGTCAGATGCCCCAGACCTCCGTCGCCTTGATGTAACCGATGATGCCATCCTTGTGGCGCACCTTGACCCAGCTCGACGCTTGCGGGTCAGCCAGTTCGAGCAGCACGCCCTTGTCGGCCATCATCAACGCAATGCCGCTGTCGTCCGCCGTCGGGCGCACCTTGGCGCCGGACACGCGCACCACCACATTGCGCTTGGCGCTCAGCAGTTTTAGCTCGGTCCACGCCATGTCGCCGCTGGCGTCGCGCACCTTGACCCATTCGCCGTAGCTCAGCACCACCTCGACCGGCATGCCGCGCGGGGCGATGAACAGCTTGCCGCCGCGCAGCGAAGGGGCGTCATACAGGATGGCCGGGGTCGCGCCCACGGTCTTGAAATCGAATGCTTGTGCAGTCGCCGCCGCGAGCAATAACGCTGCGCTGACTAAAAAACGGGGGAATGTCATGGTGGCCTTCGCCGATGGTTGCAGGGTGGACAGGATTCTGCCCACCCCTGATGCTGCAATTACTTAATTACTGAATGACTTAGTGTGCTGCGGTGTCTGCCGGCGCTGCGGCCGCTGCATCAGCGAGGGCTTGGCGGCGCTGCTGGTAGAACACTTCAAAATTGATTTCAGCCAGGTGCACTGGCGGGAAGCCGGCGCGGGTGATGATGTCGGCGATGTTGCCGCGCAGGTAAGGGTAGACGATGTTCGGGCAACCGATTCCCAGCAGTGGATCCATCTGGTCCGCAGGAATGTTGCGCGCTTCAAAGATACCGGCTTGCTTGCCTTCGACCAGGAACGCGACCTTGTCCTTGACCTTGGCGGTCACGGTGATCGTCACGGTCGACTCGTAGATGCCGTCGGCGATGGCTTCGGCGCCCACGTCGAGCGACACTTCGATGGTCGGCGCTTCTTGCTCGAGGAAGATGGCTGGGGAATTCGGTTGCTCCAGCGACATGTCTTTCAGGTAGACGCGTTGGATTTGAAATACTGGTTGCAAGGTTTCGTCAGACATGGAACGCTTTCGTTGAGAAATAAAAAGAACGGCGAGCCGCCGTTCCAGATGTGCTTGAATTCAAACGCGACGGCAATTGTATCAAAACCAACCCACCTGAAAAGTGTTTTAAGCAATCCATCCGGGTGCTTTTCGCTGCGTTGCGCTCATGTGGGGCTTAAACGGCGTTTAACAAGGGGTCGAGGCGTCCGGCCTGGTCCAGCGCGTACAGGTCGTCAAAGCCGCCCACATGGGTGTCGCCCACAAAAATTTGCGGCACGGTGCGCCGGCCCGACTTTTGCATCATGATCGTTTTTTGCTCGGCATCGAGGTCGACCCGGATCTTTTCAATCTCGACGCCTTTGGCTTCAAGCAGGCGCTCGGCGCGCACGCAGTACGGGCACGAGGCCGTGTGATACATCACAACATGGGCTGTCATGGGGAAATCCTTTCTTACTTGACTGTGGGCAGGCTTGCGGCTTGCCAGGCGGCGAGGCCACCATCGAGGGCGAGTGCATCTTCAAATCCGGCGGCCTGCAGCAGGCGCACAGCCTTGTCGGCCCGCGCGCCACTCTGGCACACGACAACAATGCTCTTGCTTTTGGACTTGTCCAATTCGCCGATACGTTTGTCGAAGTCTGCCAGTGGAATGTTTTTCGCGTCGCGCAAATGGCCAGCGGCAAATTCTTCCGGGGTACGAATGTCGACCAGAACATGCTTGCCGCGGTTGATAATCTGCACCACTTCGGTCGCAGAAGCACGCTTGCCGCGTGGCATGAGGGCCGGCAGCAGCAGCGCGCCACCCGACATGACGGCAATGCCGATGAGCAACAAGTTGTCTAGAATAAATTTCACGGAATTCCAATAGTTAATGGTTTAAGACAAGGCAATGCGGGCATTATAAAATAGAAGACGGCTCTCGATTAAAATCTTACCTCCGGCATCCTTCCGATCCCACCAACTCCTGGAAAACATTACATGTACAAAATTGTCTTCATGCGCCATGGCGAATCCACCTGGAACCTCGAAAATCGCTTTACGGGCTGGACCGATGTCGATCTGACCGAAAAGGGTGTACGCGAAGCAAAAAGCGCAGGGCAAGTCTTGAAAGAAGCCGGTTTTACCTTCGACGTGGCCTATACGTCGGTGCTCAAGCGCGCCATCCGCACGCTGTGGCTGGCGCTGGACGAGATGGACATGATGTGGCTGCCCGTCAAGAACGACTGGCGCTTGAATGAGCGCCACTATGGCGCCCTGCAAGGCTTGGACAAGGGCGAAACCGCCGCCAAGTATGGCGACGCGCAAGTGCTGGTATGGCGCCGCAGTTACGACACGCCGCCGCCGCCTTTGGCAGCCGATGATGAGCGCACTTCGTTCAAGGACCCGCGCTACGCCGGCGTGCCGCAGGACAGTATTCCGCTCACCGAATGCCTGAAGGATACCGTGGCGCGCGTGATGCCGGTGTGGGATGAAGAAATTGCCCCGGCCATCCGCGCCGGCAAGAAAATTTTGATCTCGGCCCACGGCAACAGCCTGCGCGCGCTGATCAAAATGCTCGACGGTATTTCGGACGAAGACATCGTGGGCTTGAACATTCCCAACGGCCAGCCGCTGGTCTACGAGCTCGACGCTGACTTGAAGCCGATCCGCCATTACTACCTGGGCGACCAGGACGCCATCGCCGCCGCCGTGGCCGCCGTGGCCAACCAGGGAAAGGCCAAGTAAGCTTTGTCTTTCCCATTGTCGACCCGCTGGGTCAAGCAGTTCGGCGCCGGCAGCGTGCTTTGCATGCTGCTGGCCGCCGCCGTGGGAATCGCGCATGCCGCCCCCAAAAAACCGACCGAACGCACCAAGCAGAAAGCGGCGGCCGAAGCCACGCGCGCTGAAATCGCGCAAAAACTGGCCCGCATGAAAAGCGAGCTGGTCAAAACCGAAGATCAAAAGGAAGACGCGGCCGACACCCTGGCCAAGTCCGAGGAAGCCATTTCCGACGCCAACCGCCAACTGCGCGAACTGGCCGAAGAGCAAGTGGAAACAGGCCACAAGCTGACCAGCCTCGGCGCCGAACAAGAACGCCTGACCGGCGTGGTGACCGCCCAGAAAAAGCAACTGTCCGCCTTGCTGCGCGAGCAGTATGTGGCGGGCAATGAAGACCGCATCAAGCTCTTGCTCTCGGGCGACAACCCGAACCGCATCAGCCGCGATTTGCAACGCATGTCCTACGTGTCGCAAGCCCAGGCGCGCCTGCTGGCCTCGCTCCGGCAAAACCTGGCCCAGGTCGAACTGAACCAGCAAAAAGAACAGAATGCCAAGGCTGAGCTCGATGAGATCGCCGAAGAGGAGCGCGACCAGAAAGTCGTGCTGGAGCAGGAAAAGGCGCACCGCGCCGCCTTGCTCGGCACGCTGTCGAAAAAACTCGTGGCCCAGCGCAAGGAAATCGGCACGCTCGAGCGCGACGAACAGCGCATGGCCGGCCTGGTCGACAAATTGTCGCGCCTGATCAAGGAACAGGCCGAAGCCGCCGCCGCCGAAAAACGCCGCCTGGAAGCGGTGGCCGCCGCCAGGGCCCGCGCCGCTGCCGAAGCCGCGCAGCTGGCCCGCGCGCGCGCCGAGGCGGAACGCGAGCGCCTGGCGCGCGTTGCTGCCGCCGCCACCGCCGCCGCGGCCAAGCCGCCCGTCAAGGGTGCGCCGCCGCTGCCTGTGCCAAAACCGCCCAAACCGTTCAAGCCCGACCCGATCGACGACGTCGAGCCACCCGTGCGCGTGGTCCAGACGCCGCCCAAACCGGATCCGGCGGCGGCCCGGCCGGCCGACATCGCGCTCGCCCCTGCCGCCCCGGATGGCGCATTTGAAAGCCTCAAGGGCCGCATGCGCGCCCCGGTCAGCGGGCAACTGGCGGCCCGGTTCGGCGCCAAGCGCGACGGCGGCCCCAGCTGGAAAGGCGTGTTCATCAAGGCGCCGGAAGGCAGCGAAGTGAAGGCCGTGGCCGCCGGACGCGTGGTGTTCGCGGCCTGGATGCGCGGCTTTGGCAACCTCATCATTGTCGACCATGGCAGCGAATACCTGTCCATCTACGGCAGCAACCAGTCGCTGCTGCGGCGCGTGGGCGACGCCGTCAAGGGCGGCGAACCGATTGCCAGCGCGGGAAACACGGGCGGGGGCGAAGATTCGGGGCTATACTTTGAACTCAGGCACCGCGGTGCGGCCTTCAATCCGGCGTCCTGGATCAGCTTTTAAAGGGTAGGCATGAATGTCAAGAATATCGGCCTGATCGGCGTGGGCATGGTGGCCGGCTTTGCCGCGTCGCTGCAGTTTTCAGCCATGGCGCAAAAGGGCGACGCCAACGCGCCGCTGCCGCTGGACGAACTGCGCCAGTTGGCCGACGTCTATGGCCTGATCAAGTCCGACTATGTGGAACCGGTCGAAGACAAAAAGCTGCTCTCGCAAGCCATTTCCGGCATGGTCGCCTCGCTCGACCCGCATTCGGTCTATCTCGACAAAAAAGCCTACCGCGAAATGAAGGAAAGCATGCAGGGCCGCTTCGTGGGCCTGGGGATCGAGGTGGCCATGGAAGACGGCTACGTCAAGATCGTCAGTCCCATCGAAGACTCGCCGGCGTTTCGGGCCGGGATCAAGCCGGGCGACCTGATCACCCGCATCGACAGCACGCCCATCAAGGGTTTGTCGCTGGACGAAGCGATCAAGAAAATGCGTGGCCTGCCCAAGTCCAAAGTGGTGCTGACCATCGCCCGCAAAGGCGAAGACAAGCCCTGGATCGTGCCGCTGGTGCGCGAAGAAATCCGGGTCCAGAGCGTCAAGGGCAAGATCGTCGAGCCGGGCTACGGCTGGCTGCGCATCAGCCAGTTCCAGGAACTCACGCTCGATGAAATGAGCAAGAAGATCAACGCCCTGTACGCCCAGGAGCCCGCGCTCAAGGGCCTGGTGCTCGACTTGCGCAACGACCCGGGCGGCTTGCTGCCGGGCGCGGTGGGCGTGTCGGCCGCGTTTCTGCCGTACGACAAGGAGATCGTCTCCACCGTCGGCCAGCTGAAAACCTCGAACGAAAAATTGTACGGCCGGCGCGAGTTTTACGCGCCGCGCGCCGGCGCCGATCCGCTCGCGCGCCTGCCGGCCGCGCTCAAGAACGTGCCGATCGTGGTGCTGGTCAATGGCGGCTCGGCCTCGGCCTCCGAAATTGTCGCCGGCGCACTGCAAGACTATAAACGCGCCATCGTGATGGGCACCCAAACCTTCGGCAAGGGCTCGGTGCAGACCTTGCGCCAGCTGTCCGAAGACACCGCCGTCAAGCTGACCACGGCGCGCTACTTCACGCCGTCGGGCCGCTCGATCCAGGCCAAGGGCATCGTGCCCGACCTGATGGTCGATGAAACGGCCGACGGCGACGGCTTGAACAGCCTGCGCGTGCGCGAGTCCGACCTTGAAAAACACCTGTCCGACGGCAGCGGCAAGGAGCCCGACCCGGCCCTCAAGGCCAAGCGCGACGAGATGGAAGAAGAGCAGCGCGCGCTGGCCATGTCCAAGTCGCGCAAACCGCTCGACTTTGGCAGCAGCACCGACTTCCAGTTGGCGCAGGCGCTCAATCACCTCAAGGGCTTGCCGGTCAAGCTGTCCAAGGTGGAAACCGTGCTGGCCAAGGACGACAAGTCGGCCCTGCCCAAGCTTGACGTCAAGCCGCCCGAACTGAAGGCTGCGCCAAAAGCCAAATGAAGCCGGGGCTGAGCGACCAGGGGCTGAGTGACCAAGGGCTGAGTGACCAAGGGCTGAGCGATCAACAGCTGCTGCGCTATTCGCGCCACATCCTGCTCGACGAGATCGGCATCGAAGGCCAGCAGCGCCTGCAGGACGCCAGCGCGCTGGTAATCGGCGCTGGCGGCCTGGGGTCGGCCGCCGCCATGTACCTGGCCTCGGCCGGGGTCGGGCGCATCGTGCTGGTCGACGACGACGAGGTCGACCTCACCAACCTGCAGCGCCAGATCATGCACACCACGGACCGCGTGGGCCAGGCCAAGGTCGACTCCGGCCGCGCCGCGCTGCTGCAAATTAATCCCGACATCGACGTCGTCGCCCTGCGCGAGCGGGCCGATGCGGCGCGTTTGGCCCAGCTGGCAGAAGGCAGCAGCGTGGTGCTCGACTGCTGCGACAACTTCGCCACGCGCCACGCCGTCAACCGCGCCATCGTGGCCGCGCGCGTGCCGCTGGTGTCGGGCGCGGCGATCCGCTTCGACGGCCAGATCAGCGTGTTCGACCCGCGCCTGCCGGATGCCCCGTGCTACGCCTGCCTGTTTCCGCCAAATGGCGGTTTTCAAGACGCCGCCTGCAGCAGCATGGGCGTGTTCGCGCCGCTGGTGGGCATGATCGGCGCGATGCAGGCGGCCGAAGCGCTCAAAATCATCATGCAGGTGGGCGTTTCGCTGGCCGGGCGCCTGCTGCTGCTCGACGCTCGCGCAATGGAGTGGACCAGTATCGGCGTGGCGCGCAATCCCGCGTGCCCGGTGTGTTCGCCTTGCCAATGACGCTCGCCAATTTGCCATTGAGCGACGCCGACGCGCGCTGCTTGCTAAGCGCACTACAGGACGCGGGCGACGTCCACACGGAAAGCGACTTCATATCCTGGAGCAGCGAAACGCTTCAGGCTGTTCTACCGCACGAGATGATGCATTGCTATTTGGGAATGATGAACAATGGCGCCTGACGCCGCTAAAATGGCTTAAGAAACGCTATCCCGCGTCGTGCATGCGCCAGTTCGAGGATGCGCAAGGCACGATCATGACGCCTTTCATGCGCCTTTCATGCGCCTGTCCGGCGCCATGGGCACCGTGCAATTGTTCGAGCCCGATCGCGACACCGTACTCTTCACGCTGGAGCTGCAGCAATTCCATCACCATGAGCTAAGCAATATCGCCGCCCACGCCCAGTCCTGCGCCATCACGGGGCTGACCAGCTACTTCAGCTTTTCCCAGATGCCCGAACCCTTGAGCGCCAGGCATGCCAGCGTGCTTGCCCTCTTGGTGCCGCACATGCACGCCGCGCTGAACCGTATCGTTGGCGCCGAGCAGGAACAGATCGCGGCAGCGCCGGACAGTGTTGCGAGCAATTTGACGCCGCGCGAAAGGGAAGTGCTCGACTGAATCATGGAGGGCAAGACCAACTGGGAAATTTCGAAAAGAGTGGGCTGCAGTGCGAGCACCATCAAGACCCATCTGCAGCATATTTATGCCAAGCTCGGCGTGACGGGCCGGGCCAAGGCGGCCGCGCTGTGGGCTTGCCGCGCAGCAGCGCCGAGGCGCCCCGGCCTTCGCCATGCAGACGGAGCTTCTTTAGCGTCATTGATAACGCGGCCGGGTTTGCCATAAACCGTGCAAGCCGTTTTGTCAATCCGCCTGTCAGCGGCTAGCCTGGTGCCGCCCAACCGCCTTACGATTGCGCGCAGCATTTCCTCCATCTCAGCACGCGTCATGCCATCGCACCGGCATGGGCGCGGCCCTTGCCAGCGAGCACACACAGCCATGCATCAATCTGCCAATCCCTGGGTCCAGACCCTGAGCGCCTACCAGCCGGGCAAGAGTGCAGCCGTGGACGGCCTGGCGCGGCGCCCCGTCAAGCTGTCGAGCAATGAAAACCCCCGGGGCGGCGCGGCGCGCATCGCGCACTTGCTGGCCAGCCAATCCGATTGCGACATCGGCCGCTATCCCGACGACGCCAGTGCGCTGCTGCGCGCCGCGCTGGCCGGGCAGCTCGGTCTGGCGCTCGACAATGTGCTGGTCGGCAGCGGCTCGTCGGACATCCTGTCGATGGTGGCCAAGACCTTTCTCGCGCCGGGCCGGGTAGCGTTGATTTCTTCCTGTACTTTTTCCCTCTACCGCGTGATCGCCCAGGCTGTCGGCGCCGATATCAAAGTGGTGCCTCCCGACGATTACGGGCACGATCTGGATGCATTGGTGCGCGCCGCAGCGTCATCGCACTTGGTGCTGATCGACAATCCCTGCAATCCAAGCGGGCGCTATCTTCCGTATGCAAGCCTGGCCCGCTTCCTGGCCGGGCTGCGGTCCGATTTGCCCGTGGTGATCGATGAAGCGTATTTTGAATATGCCACCCAGTCCGACTATGCCAGCTGCATCGACCTCATCGAGCGGCATCCGAACCTGCTGGTGGTGCGCACCTTCTCCAAGGCCCACGGGCTGGCCGGCGCGCGCCTTGGCTACTGCATCGGCCATCCACAACTGATCGGCCTGGTCAACCGGATGCGCGCGCCCTTCAACGTCAGCGTGCTGGCCAGCCAGCTAGGCATTGCCGCACTTTCTATCCCAGAGCTGCGCCAGCAATGCGGCCGAGCGCGCGCGCCTGGCCGCCGCGCTGGCCGCAATGGGCATCATTGCAGTGGAGTCGGCTGCCAACTTCCTGTTCCTCCCGGTGCGCCGCGACGCGGCCCAACTGGCCCAGTTGCTTGAAGGCCATGGCGTGCTGGTACGTGCGCTGGCCGACCATCCACAGCACTTGCGCGTGACAATCGGCCTGCCGGACGAAAATGCGCGCTTCCTGGAAGCGATGGCCGGCGTGCTGGCTGCGTAACACTGCTGCCCCCCGGAATGCGCCAAGCGTTCAGGATCTGTTGCAAATGGCCATTGCGTTGTGCAATGCGCTCTTGAAAAGCCGAACGGAGGGCTGCGGCCCTTCTGCGGCGGTGCGCGAATGGCATAATTCCCCCGCTGCCGCGCACGTCTGACGTGCCTCAACTCGCGCCGCCGCCAAAACACGTGCCCCTGCCGCCCCGCAGCGCCTTACAATTGCCTTACAATTGTTATTTCCTGGCGTTGGCCCGGCTGCGCCTTTCGGCCTTATACTCTGCGTTCAACTATTTAGACTACTGATCAACTATGCACATCGTCTCGCACCGCCGCTCCATGCGCAGCACCAACTTGCTGCAGCGCGGCTTCACCCTTATTGAAATCATGGTCGTGGTCGTCATCATCGGCATTCTGGGCGCGCTGGTCGTGCCCAAGCTGATGGACAAGCCGCACCAGGCGCGCGTTACCGCGGCCAAGAGCGACATCGGCCAATTGATGCAGGCCCTCAAGCTCTACAAGCTGGACAACCAGCGCTACCCCACCACCGAGCAAGGCTTGCAGGCGCTGATCGCCAAGCCCACCAGCGGCCCGGCCGCCAACGGGTGGAAGGGCGGCGGCTACGTCGACAAACTGCCAAAAGATCCATGGGGCAACCCGTTCCAGTACATGGCGCCCGGCCTGCACGGCGAGATCGACCTGTTCTCGCTGGGCGCGGACGGCCAGCCTGGCGGCGCCGGCGACGACGCCGACATCAATTCGTGGGATTAAGCTGGCCTTGAGCCGGGAGCGCATGTGAAGGCAGTCACGAAGGCAGCCACCGAGGCAGGCACTAAGGCAGGCACTGCGCCAAGCCGCGCCATCCGCGGCTTTACGCTGGTCGAGCTGATGGTTGTGCTGGCCATCATCGGGATCACGCTCGGCATGGTCTCCTTCAATGCCATGCCCAGCCCGCGCCAGAACCTGCAGGGCGAGGCCCGCCGCATCGCGCTGCTCCTGCAGCTGGCGCGCGACGAAGCCATCGTGCGCAACCGCCTGGTTGCCTTTGAAGCGGACGGCGAGGCCTACCGCTTTTTGGTGCGCAACGAGGGCAGCTGGGATCCCGTCACCCGCGACGATTTGCTGCGCGAGCGCCCCTTCAAGGGCGGCCCGGTCAGGCTGCTGATCGATCCGGCGTCGGCCGGCAGCGGCAACCCGATGCGCATCACCTTCGGGCGCGAACCGGTCGACAAACCGTTCGTGCTGACCATGGCCATCGGCGAGGACAGCGTCGCCATCCGCGCCGACGGCATCGGCCACTTTGTCGTCGAATGAAGCGAACCATGAAACTGCCTATGCGTCCTTCACGTCCTTCACGTGGCTTCACCCTGCTCGAAGTGCTCGTTGCGCTCGTCATCGTCGGCACCGCGCTGGGCGCCTCGCTGCGCGCGGTCGGCAGCTTGACCTCGAACAGCGCGGGCTTGCGCGCCACCATGATGGCCACCTGGTCGGCCGAGAACCGCCAGGTCCAGATTCGGCTGGACAAGGTCTATCCGCAACTGGGCAAGCGCACCACCGAATGCCCGCAGGGCTACCTCAAGCTGGTGTGCCAGGAAGAGATCCTGCCCACGCCCAATCCCCGCTTTCGCCGCGCCGAGGTCAGCGTCTACGACCTGGCCGACCCGAATCGCCGCATCATCAAGCTGGTGCAGCTGGTGCCGCAGCCATGACGCGCCAGGCGAACCGGCGCGGCTTTACGCTGATCGAACTGCTCGTTGCCATCAGCATCCTGGCCATCGTCGCGGTGCTGGGCTGGCGCGGGCTCGATTCCATCGTGCGCGCCCGCATTGCGCTGTCGGCCGAAATCGAATCGACGCGCGGCATGCAGCTCGCCTTTGCCCAGATGCAGAGCGACGCCGAACATATCGCCTCGCCCGCCACGCTGCAAAGCCGCACCGCACTGCTGGCCGACATTGAAAGCATGTCGCTGGTGCGCATGATCGAACTGGAAAACGAGCCCACGCGCCTCGCGGTGGTGACTTACCGCGTGCACGACGGCGTGCTTGACCGGCGCGAATCGGCCGCCACGCGCGACCTGATGCAGCTCGACGTTCTGTGGAAGGCCGCCACCACCAAGCTCGACACGGCCCAGCCGGTGGTGCTGCAGTCCGGCGTGAACCGGATGATGGTGCAGACTTTCGTCGGAGGGCGCTGGGTCATGCCGGGCCCGGCCGGCGGCAACGGCGGCGCCAACGTGCCGCCGACCGGCCTGCAGGTCGGCTTCGAGCTCAAGGACGTGCCTTCGCTGATGGTCAAGAACTTCCTGCTGGGAGGGGCATGATGCGCGCTTTCCCGACTGCTCAAAAGCGCCAGCGCGGCGTGGCGATCATCACCGCGCTGCTGCTCACCACGCTGGCGGTGACGATTGTCGCCAGCCTGTTCTGGATGCAGCAGGTGCAGGTGCGCTCGATGGAAAACCAGCGCCTGCAACTGCAGACCAAGTGGATTTTGCGCGGCGGGATCGATTTTTCACGCATGTTGCTGCGCGAGGAAGGCTTGCAGCGGCCCGCGTACACATCGCTGCTATCGATCTGGAACACCCCGCTCGAAGAAACCAAGCTGGACGACTACGTCGAAAAAGAGCGTCTCGAGAGCGAAAAATCCGACGCCACGCTGCAAGGGCGCGTTCTGGACGCCACGGCGCGTTACAATCTCAACAATTTGGCGCAAGGCACCCAGATTGATCTTGCCCAGGTGGCGCTGTACAAGCGCCTGCTCGAAAACGTGCAAGTCAATCCAACGCTGGCGCAAAAGACCGCGCAGGCGGTGGCCGACGGCTCGCCGCCGGGACCGGTGACGTCCGGCGCGTCCCAGCCGGCGGCGCGCTCCATTGTGCCGCTCGGTCTTACGCGGATCGAAGACTTGCTGGCCATTCCCGGCTACACGCTGGCCGACGTCAACAAGCTGCGTGAAGTGGCGGTGGTGCTGCCGGCCGGGGGCACCACGATCAATGTGAATACGGCGCCGGCCGAAGTGATTTCGGCGCTGGTCAGTGGCTTTTCGGTGGCGCAGGCGAACGCGCTGGTGGCGCGCCGCAAGCAGGCGGACTACCGCACGCCGGCCGATTTTACGGCGCAGCTGTTCGGGGTGCCGCAGACGAATTACCCGTCTCAAACGCTGTATGACGTCAAGAGCGAGTGGTTCCTGGTGCGCTCGCGCGTGCGCCTGGACCGCGCCGCGCTGGACGCCGAATCGCTGATCAACCGCCAGCTGACGGCGCCCAATGCGACCATCATCGAGTGGGTCAGGCAAAACTAGGTTCGTGACTTGGTACGGAGGGCAGGAACGGCAAGACTGAACGGCAAGACTGAGCGGCAAGAATAAGAGCGGCAAAACCAAGAACGAAAGCGAGACTGTTTGACTACTTTATATATCCGCCTCCCAGCCCGCGCCGACAGCGAAGGCGCACTTGCGCGCTTTGCGCTGGTGGCCGACGGCGGCGCCGTGATGCAGCAGGGCGCAGGCGCGCTGCGCAGCATGGGCGACGTGGTCGCCGCCAGCCGCCGCGTGGTGCTGCTGCTGGCCGCGCCCGACGTCACGCTGCTGCACGTCAAAACGCCGCCGCTGTCGGCGGCGCGCCTGAAGGCGGCGCTCCCCAATCTGGTCGAAGAACAGGTGCTGGGCGACCCGGAAGACTGCGTGCTGGTGGCCGCTCCCGCCCAGCTGGACGACGGCATGCGCACCGTGGCCGTGGCGCAGCGCGCCTGGCTCGAGGCGATCGTCAAGGGCTTGCTGGCGATGGGCGCGCGCAGCGTGTCCGCCTTGCCCTCGCAACTGTGCCTGCCGCTCGCGCCCGGCAACGTTTCGGGCGCGATCGACGCCAACGGCATCACGCTGCGCCATGGCCTGTACGCCGGCCTGGGTTTGGCGGTGGCGGGCACGCCGGCCATGGCGCTGCAAACGGCGCGCGCGCTGGCCGGCGACTCGCCGCTCAATTTGTACGTTGAAACTGAAGAACTGGGCGAATACCAGGCGCTGGTGGCCGAAGCGGGCCCCGGCATCCACGTCGAAGCCGAACACTGGGCGCACTGGATCGCCGGCTCGAAAAGCACCCACCTGGACCTGGTGCCCGGTCTGGGCGCGGCCGGCGCCCAGGTGCGCGACTGGAAGAAATGGCGCTGGCCGTTGCGCATTGCGCTGCTTGCCGTCGTGGTCAACCTGATCGGCCTGAACGTGCAGTACATGCGCCTGAAGCGCGAAGCGCAGGCTATTACGCTGGGCATGACCCAGACCTTCAAGGCCGCGTTCCCGAAAGAGACCGTCATCAGCAGCGACCCGGCAGCGCAGATGCGCCAGAATATCACCCGCGCCAAGGCCGCTGCCGGCCAGGTCACGCCGGACGAATTCACGTGGCTGGCGGCAGCCTTTGGCGAAGCGGCGCGCAACTTGCCGCGTCCCCCCGAACTGGCCTCGATGGCTTACCGCGAGCACGTCTTGACGGTCAAGGTCAAACCCGGCGCGGCGGACCCGGCCAGCGCGCAGACGCTGCGCCAGGTGCTGGCCGCGCGCAAGCTGGCGCTGGACGACTCGGTCGCCGGCGTATGGACAATTCGCAATGCAGGAGCAAGCAAATGAGCGCAGTGAGCGCAATGGCGCAATTTCGCGAGCAGGTCACGCTCTACTGGCTGGCGCGCACCGAGCAGGAACGCAAGTATCTCACCATCGGCGGCGCCACCATCGTAGGCGCGCTGGTCTACATGCTGTTCATCGCGCCCCCGGTCGAAGGGCGCGCCAGGCTCAATGCGCAACTGCCGGCCATGCGCGTGGAAGCATCCAAAATGCAGGCGCTGGCGCTCGAAGCGGGCGAACTTGCGCGCCAGCCGGTGCTGCAGGTCACGCCCATGACGCGCGAAACGCTCACCGCCAGCCTGACGGCGCGCTCGCTCGCGCCCACCTCGCTGGTGATGTCCGGCGAATTTGCCAAGATCCAGTTCAACGGCGTCGCCTTTGCAGGCTTGTATAGCTGGATCGACGCGCAGCGGCGTGAAAACCGGATCGACGTGCAGGAAATCGCCGTGACCGCCGGCGCCGGCGCCGGCGCCACCGCCGGCCAGGTCGACGCCGCCGTCACGCTGCACCAGATTACCGGTGAAGCGTCCCGATGAAGCGCGCTGTGCTATGGTTGCTGGCGATTGCCGCTGCCGTTGCGCTGACGGTGCTGGTGTTTTTGCCGGCCACGTGGCTGGGAACCATCGTCGAAGACCAGACCGGCGGTCGTTTGACGCTGGGCGACGCGCAAGGTACGCTGTGGCGCGGTTCGGCCTTCGTGGGCGGCGCGGCCGGGGCCAACGGTGCTGTCACGCCGCTGCTGCCGGGGCGTTTCAGCTGGACGCTCTCGCCCATGCTGCTGCTCGGCCAGGTCGACATGACGCTGGCCAATCCGGAAGCGCTGTCGCAGGCGGTCAACCTGACGGGCAGCTGGTCGGAGTGGCAAGTCAGTCCCGCCGCGCTGCTGCTGCCGGCCGAACGCTTGGTGGGCCTCGGTTCGCCGATGAACACGCTGGCGCCGAGCGGGCGCATGAAGCTCTCGTGGAGCACGCTGGCGCTGGCGCGCGCGGCCAATACCGTGGCCGTGAATGGCCGCACGCTGCTGTCGCTGGAAGACATGGGTTCGCGCATGGCGCCCATCAAGCCGCTGGGCAGTTATGAAATGATCATGGACTGGCGCGCTCAGCAGGCGCAGTTAAGTTTGAGAACGGTGCGCGGTGCGCTGCTGTTATCGGGAACCGGAACGCTCGACCAGGGGCGTTTTCGCTTTTCCGGACAGGCGCAGGCAGCCGATGGATATGAAGACACGCTGGGCAATCTCCTGAATTTACTGGGCCAGCGCCGAATGGTGGGCGGCAAAAAAATTACTGCGTTAGAGTTCAAATGATGAAGACAACTACAATGACAATCCACTCCCCACGGCTGCGCCGTGCCGCTCTTGCCGTCATGCTGTGCTGCTCGGTGGCCGGCGCCCCCAGCCCCGTCTGGGCCGCCCCTGAAGACCAGGCCGCGCTCAACTTCGTGGGCGCCGACATCGAATCGGTGATCAAGGCGGTCGGCCACTACACCGGCATGACTTTCATCATCGACCCGCGCGTCAAGGGTACCTTGACGCTGGTGTCGGAAAAGTCGATCAGCAAGGCGCAAGCCTTCAATCTGCTCACTTCCGCGCTGCGCCTGCAAGGCTACGCGGTGGTCACCGGCGACGGCTATGCCAAGGTGGTGCCGGAAGCGGAAGCCAAGCTGCAAGCCTCGCCCACCCAGGTGGGCATTGGCGGGGGCGGGGCGCGCGGCGACCAGGTCGCCACCCAGATCTACCACCTCAATTACGAGTCGGCGGCCAACCTGACGGCGGTGCTGCGCCCCCTCATTTCGCCGAACAACTCGATCATGGCCAACCCGGGCAACAACAGCCTGGTGATCACCGACTATGCCGACAACTTGCGTCGCCTGACCAAGATCATCGCCGCGCTCGACGCGCCGATCGCGGCCGACGTCGACATCGTGCCGGTGCGTTACGGGATCGCGTCCGACATGGCCACCCTGATCGAAAAACTGCTGCAGCCGGCGCCGGGCGGCGACTCCGGCCGCGTTTCGGTCGTGGCCGACCCGCGCACCAATTCGCTGGTGGTGCGCGCCCCGTCGCGCGCGCGCGCCAACCTGGCCAAATCGCTGATCGCCAAGCTGGACCAGCCGACCTCGGAAGCGGGCAACGTGCACGTGGTGTACCTGAAAAACGCCGACGCCACCAAGCTGGCGGCAACGCTGCGGGCGGTGGTCTCGTCGGACTCGTCGGCGTTGCCGCAAACCCCGCAGGGCACAAGCGGGGGCAGCGTGCAGGCCACCGGCGGCGCCCAAGGCGGACAGGGCAACAATGGCAACCTGGGACCTGGCCCATCGACCATGAGCCAGCAGGGCAACGGCCAGCAGACGGGCGGCGGCGGCGGCGGCGGCGGCGCCGGCTGGATCCAGGCCGACGCCTCCACCAATACCTTGATCATCACCGCGCCCGACGCCATCTACCGCAACATGCGCGGCGTGATCGACATGCTCGACGTGCGCCGCGCGCAGGTGTACATCGAGTCGCTGATTGTCGAAGTCAACTCCGACAACGCGGCCGCCTTCGGTGTGCAGTGGGCTGGCCTGTCGGGCACCAGCAACAGCAAGTACCGCGTCGGCGCACTGCAGAATTTCGCCGGCGCCGGCACCAGCAACCTGCTGACGCTGGTCGGTTCGGCCACGCCGGCGCCTGCGGCCGGACTGACCATCGGCCTGTTCAAGATGATCAACGGTGAGCTGGGCCTGGGCGCGGTCGCCTCGGCGCTGGAAACCGGCGGCAATGCCAACATCCTGTCGACACCCAACATGCTCACGCTCGACAATGAACTGTCGACCATCAAGGTGGGCCAGAACGTGCCGATCATTAGCGGCCAGTTCACCACGCCTTCGGGCGGCCAGACCGCCAATCCGTTCCAGACCATCGACCGCAAAGACGTCGGCCTGTTGCTGAGGGTGCGTCCGCAGATTTCCGAAGGCGGCACGATCAAGATGGCGATCTACAACGAGACCTCGAACGTCGACGAGAGCACCCGCGCCTCGCCGTCGGGCGTGACGACGAATATCCGCGTGATCGAAAACAACGTGATCGCCGACGACGGCCAGATCATCGTGATTGGCGGCCTGATTCGCGACGACACCAGCGACAGCGAAGAAAAAGTGCGTGGCCTGGGCGACATCCCGATCCTTGGCAACCTGTTCAAATACCGCAACCGGACCCGTAAAAAGACCAACCTGATGATCTTCCTGCGCCCGGTGATCGTGCGCAGCAAGGAAGACAGCAACAGCATTTCGACCGACCGCTACGAGTACATGCGTTCGACCGGCCAGAAGGGTGCCGCGCCGCAGGATGCGATCGTGATGCCGGACTTCGGCACGCCGGTGCTGCCGCCGCTGGTGGGTGGCCAGCCGCCACGGGGCGGAGCCATGGCGCCGGTGCCGCCAAAACCGGCGCGCCCGGCTGTGCGTCCGGGCGCCGCGGTGCCGGTGGTGCCGGCGCCGGCCGCGGGCGCCCTGGCGCCGGGCGTCTACCGCGCCGTGCCCGCAGCCACCGTGCCGACCACCACGCTCCCGCCGGGCGTTTACCGCTCGGTCACCCCGGACCCTGCAGTCAAGAAGTAAGGCTAGCATCATGAGTAATCTTTTACCTTACGCTTTCGCGCGCGACTTCGGCGTGCTGGCGCGCGCCAGCGACGAGGCCGAACACACCGTTGAAGTGTGGGTCTCGGGCGCCACGGCGCCGGCGGCGATCGCGGAAGTCTCGCGCCGTTTCGGGCGCATTGCGCTGCGCTCCATGGAGCGCGCCGACCTGGAAGCGGCGATTGCCACGGCCTACGCCGGCGCCGGCGGCGACGCCTCGCAGGTAGCCGACGAATTCGACGCCGACCTTGATCTCACCAAGCTGCTGCAGGACGTACCGGCGATTGAAGACTTGCTCGAGTCGTCCGACGACGCGCCGGTGATCCGGATGATCAACGCGCTGCTCACGCAAGCGCTGCGCGAAGGCGCCTCCGACATTCACATCGAGCCGTTCGAGCAGACTTCCGTTGTGCGCTTTCGGATCGACGGTTCGCTGCGCGACGTGGTGCGCCCGCGCAAAGCCATCCACGCCTCCCTGATCTCGCGCATCAAGATCATGGCGCAGCTCGACATTGCCGAAAAACGCTTGCCGCAGGACGGGCGCATCACCTTGCGCGTGGGCGGCAAGGGCGTGGACGTGCGCGTCTCGACCCTGCCCACAGGGCATGGCGAGCGCGCCGTATTGCGTCTGCTCGACAAGGAAGCCGGTCGCCTGGACCTGTCGCACCTGGGCATGAGTCCGGACTTGCTGCCGCAGTTCGACACGCTGATCAAGCAGCCGCACGGCATCGTGCTGGTCACCGGCCCGACCGGCTCGGGCAAGACCACCACCCTGTATGCGGCGCTCTCGCGCCTGAATGCCTCGACCACGAACATCCTGACGGTCGAAGACCCGATCGAGTATGACTTGATCGGCGTGGGCCAGACCCAGGTCAACGCCCGCATCGACATGAGCTTTGCCAAGGCCCTGCGCGCCATTTTGCGCCAGGACCCGGACGTGATCATGATCGGCGAGATCCGCGACCTGGAAACGGCGCAGATCGCGGTCCAGGCGTCGCTCACCGGCCACCTGGTGCTCGCTACCTTGCACACCAACGACGCCGCCGCCGCCGTCACCCGCTTGCTCGACATGGGCATCGAACCGTTCCTGCTCTCGTCCTCCCTGCTCGGCGTGATGGCCCAGCGCCTGGTGCGCAAATTGTGCGTGCATTGCAAGACCAACGACGGCCACGTCTGGAATGCGGTGGGCTGCGACAAGTGCGGCTTTACCGGCTACCAGGGGCGGGTGGGGGTGTACGAGCTGCTCGAGACCACCGATGAGATCCGCGCCAAGATCCACAACCGCGCTTCCGAAGCGGACATCCGCCACGCGGCGCAACGGGTGGGCATGAAAACCATGCGCGAGGACGGCGAACGCTATCTGCGCGACGGCACCACCACGCAGGCCGAAGTGCTGCGCGTGACCAAGGACTAGGCCGACACCGATGCCAGCATTTCGCTACGAAGCCGTCGACAACGCCGGCGCCACCCACAAGGGGGTGGTCAATTCCGACAGCGCCCGGGCCGCGCGCGCCGACCTGCGCGTGCAGGGCCTCACGCCGCTGGCGGTGGAAGCCATCGCCGCCCAGGTTGACGAGCAGGGCGTGGCCAAGCGGCGCGGCTTTGGCGAGCGCCTCTCGCAAAACGAGCTGGCGCTGTTTACGCGCCAGCTGGCCAGCCTGCTCGAAGCCGGCCTGCCGCTCGAACAAGCTTTTACGGCATTGCTGGAACAGGCCGAGCGTCCGTATGTGCGCGACCTGATCGCCTCGATCCGGGCCGAAGTGATCGGCGGCGCGAGTTTCTCGGACGCCCTGTCGCGCTACCCGCGCGACTTTGCCGAGATCTTCCGCGCGCTGGTCGCTTCCGGCGAGCAGATCGGCCACCTGGCGCGCGTACTCACGCGCCTGGCCGACTATATCGAGCGGCGCAACGCGCTGGTGCAAAAGGTCAAGCTGGCGTTCACCTATCCGGCCATCGTGACGGTGGTGGCGTTTGCGATCGTGATTTTCCTGCTCACCTACGTGGTGCCGCAGATCGTTTCGGTGTTCACCAACACCAAGCAAAAACTGCCGCTGCTCACCATGATCATGCTGGGCGTATCGAACTTCGTACGCGCCTACGGCATCGTGATGGGCATTGCTATCGTGGGCGCCTTTGTCGCCTGGCGGCGTGCACTGCGCAACCCGGCCTTGAAGCGCCGCTACCATACCTGGCTGTTGACGGCGCCCATCTACGGCAAGTTCGAGCGCAGCCTGAACACGGCGCGCTTTGCCAGCACGCTGGCCATTACCACCGGTTCGGGCGTGCCGATCTTGCGCGCGCTCGACACCAGCCGCGACACGCTTTCGAACGTCGCCATGCGCGAACTGGTCGAGCAGGCCAGCGCCAGCGTGCGCGAGGGCGTGAGCCTGGCGCGCGCGCTGTCGGCGCAAAAGCATTTTCCGCCCATGCTGATCCACATGATCCGCGCCGGCGAGATCACCGGCGAACTGCCGGCGATGCTGGAACGGGCTGCCAATTCGCAGCAGCAAGACCTGGAACGGCGCACGCTGACCATTGCCGGCCTGCTCGAACCGGTGCTGATCCTGGCCATGGGCGTGGTGGTGCTGCTGATCGTGCTCGCCGTGCTTATGCCAATTATCGAAATCAATCAGCTGGTGCGCTAGCGGCTTGCCGGACAAGAAGAACAAGGAATTTTAATGAAGCGTATGCCCCTCATTTTCAGCCTGCTTGCCGTAATCGCGCTGTCCGCGTCGATTGCCTACTGGGTCATGGAACTGTACAAACCCAAGCAGCGCCCGCTGGCCGCGCTGGTGGAAGCGAGCCTGCCCGACCCGGCGCCCGACGCCGCCGCCACGCTGTTCGGCGGCCAGGCCGTGGCGGCCACGGTCAGCAACTACCGCTTGACGGGCGTGGTCGCGGCCGGGCGCGACAGCGCCGCCATCCTGGTGGCCGACGGCCAGCCGCCCAAGGCGCTCAAGGTAGGCAGCGAAGTTGCTCCCGGCGTCACCGTGCGCGAAGTGCATGCGCGCTACGTGATGCTGGCCGAGGGCGGCGTCATGAAGCGGATCGACCTGGCCACCGACGACAAGGCCGCCGCCAGCATGGGCATGCCGGGGGGCGACCCGAACCAGCAGCAACAACAGCAGCAGCAACAGCAGCAACAGCAGCAGCAGCAGCCGCAACCAATGCCGCAGCCCGAAGTGCAGAACAGTAACCAGCCGATGGAAGTGCCGACCAACCTGCCGGGCCAGATGCCGGCCGGGGTTCCGCCACCGCCGGCGCCCGTGCAGATGCCGGTGCCGACGCGCAACTACAGCAATCCGAATGCGGGCGGCCAGCCGCAGACGCAGTAAGCCTTGAAGACGCCTGCCTACCTGCCGGCATTGGCCGCCGTGCTGGCGCTGCTGCTGCACGCGCACGCGGCGCTGGCCCAAGCCCCGATCGCCACCCAAGACAAAGGCGTCGTCGTTGTGGCGGCGCCGGTGCGTCCGCGCGTGGCGCTGGTGCTTTCGGGCGGGGGCGCGCGCGGCTTTGCCCATATCGGCGTGCTGCGCGCGCTGCGGGAGCAGCGCATTCCGGTCGACATGGTGGTCGGCACCAGCATGGGCAGCGTGGTGGGCGGCGCCTACGCGGCCGGCGCCTCGATCGCCGACCTTGAAAAGATGGCGCGCCAGACCGACTGGGACCGCGTCGTGGCCGACCGCCCGTCGCGCGAGGACCTTGAATTTCGGCGCCGCGAAGAAGATGTGCTGCTGCCTTCACGCATCGAATTCGGCCTGAATGGCGAGGGCCTCTCGCTGCCGCCTTCGGCGGCCGGCAACGCCGCGCTTGAGCGCACCATCGCGCGCCTGCTGCCGGCCGGCACGCGCGACCGCCCGGTCAGCCAGTTGACGCTGCCATTTCGCTCGGTGGCGTCGGACCTGGTGACCGGCGCGCTGGTCGACCTGGTCGACACGCCGCTGTTTTTGACGATGCGCGCCTCGCTCGCCGTGCCCGGCGTGTTCGCGCCGGTGCGCGTGAATGGACGCCTGGTCGTCGATGGCGGCCTGGTACGCAACCTGCCGGTCGACCTGGCCATCAGGATGGGGGCTGACGTCATCATTGCGGTCAACGTGGGCACGCCGCTGGCTCCCGAAAAAAACCTGGGCAGCGCCTTTGGCGTGGCGCAGCAGATGATCAACATCCTCACCGAGCAGAACGTGCAGCGCTCGATCCGCGAACTGCGCGCGCAGGACGTGCTGATCGCGCCGCCGCTGGCGGGCATCGGCTTTCTGGAGTTTCGCAGCGTCGGCAGCGCCATCAAGGCGGGCGAACTGGCCGCGCGCGCGATGGCGCCGCGCCTGGCGCCGCTGGCGCTGCCGGAAGCCGAGTACGCGCTGTTCGAAAACACGCGCCTGGCGCCGCCGGCGCTGGCCGATACGCCTGTGGCGCTGGCGCGGGTGAAGGTTGAAAGCAGCGGCAAGATCAATCCGCGCGTGCTGGAAGTGCAGTCCGGCCTTGCCGCCGGCCAGAAGCTCACGCGCGAACAGGTGCGCGACGCGGCCGACGCGCTGTACGGCAGGGGCGACCTGGAGCGGGTTGAAGTGCAGATCGACGACGAAGCCGGCAAGCGCCAGGTGACGCTGCGCGCGACCGAGGCGGCATGGGCCAGCAGCCGCTTGCGGGTGGGGCTGGAGCTGGCCAGCGACTTTGACGACACCAACCGTTTTGCGCTCAAGTTCATGCATGTCAAAACCTCGCTCAACGCCTGGGGCGCGGAGCTGCGCACGGTGATGCAGGTGGGCGACCAGCGCGCTTTCGGCATGCAGTTTTACCAGCCGCTCGGTCCCGGCTCGCAGTGGTACGCGGCGCCGTCGATCGGTTACGGCTCCACCTCGTTCGATAACTTCACCGAGGGTCGGCGCAGCGCGCGCGTGGCCTACTCCGGGCGCACCGCGGCCATGATCTTGGGGCGCGAGCTGGGCAACTGGGGCGACTTGCAACTGGGTGTGCGGCGCAGCAACGAGAGCGTGCGCGCCGTCATTCCCGAGCTGGAAGTTGCGCAGGAGTTGCGCGCATCCGGGCTGACCCAGTCGCTGGAGTACCGGGTAGACACGCTTGACTCGCTCGGCTTTCCCAGCCGCGGCTACCTGGTCGACGCGAGCGTCGAGCGCGTCTCCGGCGACGGCAGCGATCTGGGCGCGCAGGCGCGCACCTCGCTGGTGGGAATGGGCGCGATCAGCACGCAGAATTGGGCCGGACACGTGTATGGCGAGTATGCGCACGCAAAATATGGCTTTTCGCCCGTTAGCCTGGGCGGCTTTTTGCGCTTGTCGGGTACGGTGCCGGACTCGATCCAGGGACGCAGCATCGCATTTGCCCGCATGGTGCTGGCGCGCCGCGTCGGGGCCTTGCCGGTCACGCTGGGCGGCACGGTGCGGGCCGGGTTCTCGCTGGAGGCGGGCGGCGGCTTTGACACCGGAACGGCCGTCAAGGGCAGCGGGATCAAGCAGGCTGTCAGTGCTTTCCTGTCGGTCGAGACCAGGTTCGGGCCGGCCTATGTGGGCGCGGGCTTGACCAAGGATGGCAACAAGACGGCGTATTTGTTCCTGGGGCCGATCTGGTAAACAGGCCGGCTGCATTGCGCGCTCATCCTCGTGCCGGCGTGCGAAAGTGTTGCAGAGCATTGCGTGGCTGCGCGCGATTCCCCTCTGTCGGTGGCGCCTGTCGGAATGCGCTGCGCTTTTCCGACCTACGCGGTCGCCGGCCCTTTTACGGCAGCCGCGTGCGTGCCGGCACTGTGCCGTGGGGTACTGGCCATATCAACAATGCGCTTTTTCCGGGCTGCCTACTTCCTGCGCAGTGCCGTAAAAGCTCCAAACTCCCATGACCTGAAGCCCAGCAGCAAGGTGACGCCTTCGCGTTCCGTGCTGTCGAGCCGCCGGTCGTTCTGGTGCAGCCGGGCCAGTTCGCCGGCCAGCTGCTGGATCTTCTGGATCAGCTCTTGCGCGCTGGACGCCGACAGCCGCGCCGGCAGGCACATGAGCATTTCGCCGGCGCCGTCGAAGCGTCCGCCGAAATAGTCGCCCACCACATGTTCGCGCACATACTGCTGCACCGGGCCGTCGGCGATCCAGCGGAACGCATTCGACACGCGCATGCTGTAGCGGTTGCCGGGTTTGAGTTCGATCAGGCCCAGCCGGTCCAGTTCCACCATCAGGCCGATGCATTCCGGCTCGCTCATGCTGTAGGTTTCGATGATCTGGTCCAGCGTCCAGTGGCCAAGGCAGCAGATGGCCACCAGCAGCAGGCGCGGATTGGCCATCAGCGACTTTTCCTGGGCCGCGGTGAGGGTGTCGGCGTGGGGCCTGGCGTCGGCCGCGCGGCGCAGGATGTCTTCCATCGGGATGCCGGCCGCCTTGCAGATCTGGGCCAGGCGCGACAAGGCCATGTCCTTTTGGCCGAACATGCGCTTGACGCTCGATTCGCTCATGCCGATGCGTTCGGCCAGCGCCTTGTAGGTAATGCTCGCGGCGCGCAATTCGGCGCGCAGCACGGTTAATACTTGCTCGGGTGAGCTCATGGAAGCCTTTTTGGTGGAATGTAGCGTGAGACAGTACCGAATGTACCGAATATCGGTGCTTGGCACAAGGTAGTAGCCGATTTTGGCTGGAACGGCGAAACTAGGCACTGATGGCCAGAAAGCGGGAGCCCGACAGGGCTTCCGCTGGCGGCCCGCCGATCGTCCAGGCGACATCCCCGCAGCAGCAACTGCTCAGTACTGAACAAACTTCCCACACATTCAAGCAAGCGCGAACACAGCGTCCTCGCGAACGCGAGTTTTGCGATGATGACGGCTACACCCACATCGTCCTCGCGCACGCGGGGACCCATGGAACGGTTCAACTGAGCAACTGTTCTATGGGTCCCCGCGTGCGCGAGGACGATGTAACTCTGCTGCGCTGCGACCCATTCTGCTACAGCCGCGTGCGCGAGTAAGACGTTTAGCGATGCGCTGCTTACTCTTCCGGCTCCAGCTTGGCCTTCTTGAGTGCGCGCTTGGCTGCGGCGCGTTCCGGCCCGGGGCCCTTGGCGTGCGGCCCCGCGGCGCGCAGCTTGGCCGCCACCGCCACCGGATTGCGCGGCTTCGATACCGGCGCCGTCAGCCGCATCTTCTGGCGCGTTGCCAGCGCCTTGTTCGCCATCGGCTTGCCCTTACAGCACGTAGCGCGACAGGTCTTCGTCCACGGCCAGCTTGTCGAGCCGCTCGTTGACGTAGGCGGCGTCGATCGTGACGACCTGGCCGCTGCTCTCGCTGGCCGTAAACGACACTTCCTCGAGCAGCTTTTCCATCACCGTGTACAGGCGCCGCGCGCCGATGTTTTCGGTGCGCTCGTTGACCGAAAATGCAATTTCGGCCAGCCGCGTGATGCCGCCCGGGACGAAGTCGACCTTCACGTTCTCGGTCGCCAGCAGCGCCTCGTACTGGGTCGTCAGGCAGGCGTCGGTACTGGTCAGGATGCGCTCGAAGTCGGCAATCGACAACGATTCGAGCTCGACCCGGATCGGAAAGCGCCCCTGCAATTCGGGGATCAGGTCGCTCGGCTTGGCCAGGTGAAACGCGCCCGACGCGATGAACAAAATATGGTCGGTGCGAATCATGCCGTACTTGGTGTTGACGGTGGTGCCTTCCACCAGCGGCAGCAAATCGCGCTGCACGCCGGCGCGTGAGACGTCGGCGCCGCCAACTTCCGAGCGCGAAGCGATCTTGTCGATTTCGTCGAGGAACACGATGCCGTTTTGCTCGACATTGGCGATCGCCTTTTGCTTCATCTCATCTTCATTGATCAGCTTGGCCGCTTCTTCGTCGACCAGGAACTTCATCGCGTCCTTGATCTTGATCTTGCGCGGTTTTTTGCGCGCCCCGCCCATGCCCGAAAACATGGACTTGATCTGCTCGGTCATTTCTTCCATGCCCGGCGGGGCCATGATTTCCATCTGCGGGCCCGTCTCGGCGATGTCGAGCTCGATCTCGCGCTCGTCCAGCGCGCCTTCGCGCAGGCGCTTGCGGAAGGTCTGGCGAGTGGAGTCGCCTTCCTTGCCTTCCTTGGCGTCTGCGGTGGGGGCCGGCGTGGAAAAGCCAAAGTCGCGCGCCGGCGGCACCAGGATGTCGATCACGCGCTCTTCGGCCGCGTCTTCGGCCCGCTGGCGCACTTTTTTCATTTCGCTCGCGCGCGTCTGCTTGACGCCGATGTCGATCAGGTCGCGGATGATGGTGTCGACGTCGCGCCCGACGTAACCGACCTCGGTGAACTTGGTCGCCTCGATCTTGATGAAAGGCGCGTCCGCCAGACGCGCCAGGCGGCGCGCGATCTCGGTCTTGCCCACGCCCGTGGGGCCGATCATCAGGATGTTCTTGGGCGTGATCTCGTGGCGCAACGGTTCTGCCACTTGCTGGCGGCGCCAGCGGTTGCGCAGCGCAATGGCGACGGCGCGCTTGGCCTTGCCCTGGCCGACCACGTGCTTGTCCAGTTCAGCGACGATTTCAAGGGGCGTCATGCTCATGTTGGTATTGGTGGTCATTTGGCGTCGTCCAGCGTTTCAATAATGTGGGACAGATTGGTATAGATGCACAGCTGGCCGGCGATGGTCAGTGATTTTTTGACGATATCGAAGGGCGACAGTTCGGTATTTTCGTGCAGTGCCTTGGCGGCCGACTGGGCGTAGATGCCGCCCGAGCCGATGGCGCCGATGCCGTCTTCGGGCTCGAGCACGTCGCCGTTGCCGGTGATCACCAGCGTCGATTCATGGTCGGCCACGAGCAGCATGGCCTCGAGGCGGCGCAGCACGCGGTCGGTGCGCCAATCTTTGGCCAGTTCGACCGAGGCGCGCAGCAGGTTGCCCTGGTGTTTTTCAAGCTTGCCTTCGAAGCGGTCGAGCAGCGTAAAGGCATCGGCGGTGCCGCCCGCGAAACCGCACAGGACCTTGCCCTGGTACAGTTTGCGCACTTTGCGCGCGGTGCCCTTCATGACGATGTTGCCCAGCGTGACTTGACCGTCGCCGCCGAGCGCCACTTGGGCGCCGCGCCGTACGCAAAGGATGGTGGTGCCGTGAAATTGTTCCATATCTGCCTCGTAGTTATCTCCCCCAAAGGTTGGGGGCTGTAACGCAAATTGCAAGATAGCGGTGAACGGCGGTGAGCGCCGCGGGGTGGAAACTAAGACATTAATATTTGTGCGGGAACATCCGGGCGACTTCAGCGTAGCTCAAGAGTTTGAACAGTGCGGCGACCAGATGGTTCATGTCGCGAAACTCGATTTTTTTCTCGGCTGCGATCGGGCGCAGGCGGTTGAGCATGGCGCTGGCGGCGCCATAGTCGACCCGCGCCAGGCGCGAGCAATCGATCAGCAGCGTGGGCGCCTGCTCGGCATAGGCGTCGATGGCGTCGAACAGCGCATTGGCGCCGCTGTTGATCACGTTGGGCAACATGAAGCATTCGGTGCGGGTCGGCGCCGTGATGGTGCTGGTGGTGGCCACGTTCTGCGGCGTTTCAAACGAGGGCGGCGACACTTCAAAGGTGACGCAGTAATCCATCGCCATTTCTTCGAAATCTTTTTCGCGGTTCAACAGTTGCAGCAGCGCCAGCAGCAACAGCCATGGCGCTTCGCTGGCGTTGCGCTGGCCAATGGTGATGGTCGAGCGCACCAGGTCCGACAGTTCGGTGGCGCCGGCCACGATCAGCTCGCGCTCGCGCTTGCGCAGCGTGGTGAGGGCGTCGAGCATCAGCTGGCAGCCTTCGGGGGTGACGTCGGTAATGCGGCCAAATTCGAGGCGCAGCACATGGTTCTCGTCGGACAGAGTCAGCAGGCGCGCGAGGCGCGGCGCCACTTGCCCGTCGAGCACGCCGGCAAACACTTCGGTCGGGGTCACGCCGGCAAAACTGCTTTCCTCGACCCCGATCGGGGTCGGCGGCGCCCAGGTGGGGGGCGATGTTTCAAACTGGCTCGCGTAGTCGATGGCAACGTTGTCGAAATCGTCCTGGCGGCCCATGACCTGGTACAGGTCGAACAGCATCCACCACACGGTGCGGTCGGTACGGCCCACATCGCGCAGGCTTTCCTGCAGCATTTGTTCGGCCACGACCATCTGGTCATTGGCGAACATGATGGCAATTTCTTCGATGACGGGCGCGGTCTGGGCGAAGACCGGGGTGTCGAGCAGGCTGTTGTCGGACAGTAGTTCCGTGGTGGCCAGTTCCAGCATCGGCAGCGTGTCGCCGTCGTCTTCCTGGTTCTTGGCGCCGCGCGCGCGGCGCGGGCCGCTGCCCCAGGCCGGCTCGGGGGTGTTGAAAATGTCGTCGGCCATGGCCGATTCAATGGCGTCGATCTTGGCTGCAGTGGCGCGCGCGATTTCGCGCTGGCGCGCGCGTTCGGCGTCGCCGTCGAGAATCAGGCGTGACGGTTCGCCGCGCAGGCGCGACTCGGGCGGTGTCACGACACCGTCCGGCTTGTTATTTTTTCCCTTGAAGATGGAGAAAATTCCCACGTCATTCCCTGTTTCAATCTGGTACAGCCACGCCAGTGCGGTGCGCCTGACTGCCGGCGCCAGCCCTTACCTTAGCACGGTAGCACGCCGGCGGCGCGCAGTCACGCGGTCACGGCACAAAGCCCATCCCGCTAGTGTAGCCGATGGGCAAGCTTTACGTTCGCACGACTGCATCTTTGCAAACGAAAAAAGCATGCGGCGCAGGCGGCATGCTTTTCCTGGTGAGCGTCACGCGCAGTGATCAATCGCCGTACAGCTTCTGTTTCAGTTCGCGGCGCTGCTGTGCTTCGAGCGAGAGCGTGGCGGTGGGACGGGCGATCAGGCGCGGAATGCCGATCGGTTCGCCCGTTTCCTCGCACCAGCCGTAGTCGCCGCCGTCGATGGCGGCGATCGATTGCTGCACCTTTTTGAGCAGCTTGCGCTCGCGGTCGCGCGTGCGCAGTTCGAGTGCGTGCTCTTCTTCGATGGTGGCGCGGTCGGCCGGGTCGGGCACGAGCACGGTTTCGCGCAGGTGTTCGGTGGTTTCGCCGGCGTTCTTGAGCAGGTCTTTTTCAAGCTGCTGCAGGCGCGCCTTGAAAAACGCCAGCTGAGCCGGATTCATGTAATCCTTTTCGCCCATGGCCCGAATTTCATCTTCGGAAATGAGACGGCCTTCTGTGTTCACGGCGGGGGTCGATTTAGTTGTTTTGGTCATGACTTCACTTACCTTCGATACGACAGAGGTTTTCATTTTATCAGCTAACTCGGCCGTGACACCTCCAACTGCTCCGGTGCTCCCGCCTGTTTCGCCTGCCTTGACGGCTTGCTGTGCCACCGTCTTGTTCGCCTTCGCTTGCGCGGCCGCCGTTGCCGGCACCGCCTTCAATGCTGCTGCCTTCAGTGCTGGCGCAGGTACTGCCTTCGTTGTTGCCTCAGGTACTGCCTCAGGTGCTGCCTTCACCGCTGCCGGCGCTTTCGCCACCACCTTCGATGCCGCTTTTTTCGGAACTGCCTTTGCCGGCGCCGCCTTCGCAACCGGCTTGCTGCTTGTCGCCTTCGTTGCGTTTGGGGCCACTGCCTTGCTCGCCGACCGTGGTGCGGGCCGTGCTGCCGGCTTGGCTGGCGCCTTTGCGCTCGCCAGCGGCGCGGCCTTGATGGCCGGCGCCAGCACGGCGGCAATTTTCTTGGCCAATGCGGCCGCAACGGTTTTTACCACGCCCGGCTTGCGCGCGGCGCTCGCCATGCTGCCGCTGGCTGGTTTCTGTGCGGATTTCGCCACGGTTTCTTTCATGTTGCCATCCCGATGTCTTCCCCTCGCCACGATGGCGTGCCGGCAATTCAGTCGTCAAACAAGCGGCGCTGCACAGATTCAGGCGTGCATCACAAAACCGGGATAGTTTATACCAAACATTGCTCCAAACCTCGGATAAAGACGTCTTTCGGTAAATTTTTGCCAATAAAAACCATTTTGCTGCCACGTTCCTCGTTTTCGGCCCATTTGGCGCCGATGTCGGTGCCCATGATCTGGTGCACTCCCTGGAAGACGACCTTGCGGTCGGCGCCGTCCATCAGCAGCACGCCCTTGTAGCGCAGCATGCGCGGGCCAAACACCTGGACCACGCCACCGAGGAATTCATCGAGTTTGGCGGTGTCGAAAGGACGCGTGCTCTTGAACACGAAGGCGGCGATGTCGTCGCTGTGCTGGCTGGACGCCATGCCATCAGGGGCGTGCCCCGGCGTAGTGTGCTCGCCATGGACGTGCTCATGGCTGTGATCGCACGCGTCGGTATGCACGTGTTCGTGCTCGCCATGCGCGTGCGCTTCGTCGGCGGTCAGAAAGGCCGGGTCCAGTTCGAGCTTGTCGTTCAAGTTAAAGCCGCGGATGTCGAGCAGTTCGGACAGCGGCGCGCGGCCGAAGTCGACCTCGGTGATGGGCGCGCGCGGGTTCATGCGCTTCAAGCGCGTCTTGAGCGCGGCCAGCGCGGCGGCGTCGACCAGGTCGGTCTTGGAGATGAGCAGCTTGTCGGCAAAGCCGACCTGGCGCTGGGCTTCCTCGTATTCGTCAAGCTGGGCCATGGCGTGGCGCGCATCGACCACGGTCAGGATGGCGTCGAGCATGTAGTGGGCGCCCACTTCTTCATCGACAAAAAACGTTTGCGCGACCGGACCGGGATTGGCCAGGCCAGTCGTTTCGATCACGATGCGGTCGAACGCCAGTTCGCCGGCGGCGCGTTTTTGCGCCAGCGCCGACAGCGCCACGATCAGGTCGCCGCGCACGGTGCAGCAAATGCAGCCATTGTTCATTTCAACAATCTGTTCGCTGCTATCTTGCACCAGAATGTCGTTGTCGATGTTTTCCTGGCCGAATTCATTCTCGATGACGGCAATGCGCAAACCATGGTCCTCGCGCAGGATGCGGTTGAGGAGGGTGGTTTTGCCGGCGCCGAGAAAACCGGTCAGGATGGTGCTTGGGATCAATGCCATGGTGCTTTTCGTCTGTGGGCGTGAAATAACCGAGCGATTATGCCGCAATTTGGAAAATGCTTCCAATTGGCTGCTGATTGCTTGATACAGGTCAGGAGGGTGTTGTTAATTATGATGCCCGGGGAACGCTGAATCAGCGGGGGCGCGGTGCAAACGCTGGTCTTGACTATTTCGATTTTGCGCGCGGATGGGCTTGATCGTAGACGGCCGCCAAATGCTGGAAGTCGAGTGCCGTATAGACCTGCGTCGAGGTAATGCTCGCGTGCCCAAGCAAGTCTTGCACGGCCCGCAAATCGCCCGACGACTGCAGCAAGTGCGACGCGAACGAATGGCGCAGCACATGCGGATGCACATTGACGGGCGTGCCCACGCGCTGCGCATGCGCTTTCAGACGCAGCTGGATCACCCGCACCGACATGCGCGCCCCGCGCGCCGATACAAACAGCGCGGCGCTGCCGTCGGCCGGGGGCGGGCGCACCGCCAGCCAGGCCGCGATTGCCGCCAGCGCGTGGCTGCCCACGGGCACCTTGCGCATCTTGTTGCCCTTGCCCGTCACGATCACTTCGCGCTCGTCCAGGTCGATCCAGCCGAGCGAGGCGGACGCGCCGGGGAGCGCCTTGACATACGCCACATCGACCCCCGCCAGTTCCGACACCCGCAGCCCGCTCGAATAGAGCAGCTCGAACATGGCGCGATTGCACAGGTCGGCCGGCTCGGCGTTGGCGTGCGCATGCGCGTCGCTGGCGACCAGGTGCACCGCGTCGTCCACCGACAGCGCCTTGGGCAAGGTCTTGGGCCGCCTGGGCGCGCGCACCCCGTCGACCGGATTGGCGGCCAGCGCGGCGTGCTGCGCGAGCCAGTTGAAAAAGCCGCGCCAGCTCGACAGCTTGCGCGCGATCGAGCGCGCGCTCTGCGACTGGGCATGCAGCTTGGAAGTGATGCGGCGGATATCGGCGTGCTGCACGTCCTGCCAGGCCATGGGGCCGAGCAGCGCGGCCAGTTCGGCCAGGTCGCGCCCGTAGGCGGCCAGCGTGTGGGGCGAGAGCTGCCGCTGGGTGGCCAGCTGCGCCAGGTAGCGCGCGCTCAGTTCCGGCTCGCTCTGGTTCGGCGCGACCAGATCCGGGGCGACCAGGTTCCGGTCCGGCCCGGCGCTGTCGCCGTCCATGCAGCTTACGCGCGCAGGGCGGCCAGCGCCGCGCTGGCGGTCTCGCCAATGTGGATCAGGAAGTCAGTGGCCATGTGCGCGGTAAAGCGTTCCGGGTCGGACGAACCCATGATCAACAGGCCAAACGCACTGCCGTTGCTGCGCAGCGGCAAAATCACGGTCGAGACTACGCTGGCCGCGTCGTCCAGCCAGCGCACCGCTTCAAAGTCGTGGTTGCTGCCGCAGTAGGGCGCCAGCAGGCTGTTGGCGAACATGCGCGCGTCGTCCGACACGCCCTCGACATACCAGCTGCCTTCGTGCCCGGGAGCCAAATCCCACAGGCGCAAGGTTGCTTGCGGTACGGAAAACTGCGTGCGCAGGCCGCCGGCCACCGCTTCCGGCATGCCGCCGCCGGCGTGCGCGGCCAGCAAACCCTGGGTCCAGGCGTGGAACTTGTTGGCGATCGCCGCGTTGTCCTGGGCCAGATGGATCAGTTCGGACATGCGCAGCTCGAGCGCCTTGTATTTGTCGCGCATCACTTCCATCTGGCGTTCCTGCAGCGAGACGGCCTTGCCGGTCAAGGGGCTGGACAGGCGAACCTGGCCCAGCAGTCCAACGTGTTCTTCAAAAAAAGCAGGATGGTCGGCCAGATAAGCGGCGACCGCGGTGGAGTCCAGTGTTGCTGTCATTGGTATTTTGGGTTCGGTCTGTAAAGTAAGCGCAATTCTAACCGAGAGCGATCCGCCGCCCATAAAAAAAGACGCCCGCGGGCGTCTTTTTGCTGCCGCAGCAGGAACGATCAGAAGCGGTGACGCATGCCGATCAGGATCGAGTGGCTGTCGTCGCCCTTGACCTTGGTAAAGCCGCCTGGCGCGCCAGCGATGCCCGGCGTGTACTGGCCATCGTTCTGGTTCGAGATGTGCGCGAACGTTGCGTACACGTCGGTGCGCTTGGACAGATTGTAGTCGTAACCGATGGCGGCCAAGGTCGCGTCGCTGTTCGAACGGGTACGGTCGTTCTGGCGTGCAACCGATGCCATCAAGCGGCCGGCGCCGATCTTGTAGTGCATGCCGATCTGGGCGCTGTTGGCGTCGATCTGGGTGTTTTCAGTGATGCGGGCCACGAAGATGCCGCGCAGGGTGGCCTTGGTGGTGGCGTCAAGGATGAGGTAATTCGGCTGGGTGGCGATGCTGGTATCGTAGGTGGCGAAATAATCATTCAGCAAGGCCGAATGCAGGTTCTTCTGGTCATGGTAACCGGCGAAGAACTTGAAGTCGCCCATCGTGTACGAACCGCCCATGGTGGTGGTGGTCAGGCTTTTCTGGTCAGCCAGGTCGTAGCCCTGGTTGTGTGCGACGCCGACGTCCAGGCCGTTAGCCTTGTAGGTCAGGGCAGCGCCGTAGAACTTGTTGTAACGGCCGAGGTAGCCCGAGTTCTTAAAGCCGTACATCAGCGAACCGCCAAAGCCGCCCGGGGTGGCGATACGGTACTGGATCGATTTTTGCGAACGGATGTCGGCGCCCAGTGCCGAGAAGCCGGCGGTGCCGCCGGTGATGCCGCCCCACGCGCCGCCGGTGCCGTTTTCAAACGTGTCGGCAGCAGCGAATACTTCGTAGCCAGGGGTGTACATGCGGCCCAGCAAGATCGCGCCCACTGGCGTAACCAGGCCGACCATCGCGGTGCGGTCGAACAGGGCTTTTTCGCGGTTGACAGCGGTTTCGCCGGTCGCCTTCAAGCCAGTGGCCAGGCCGCCATTGATGTTCGCGCCCAGGGCTTCCATGCCGCGGCGCAGGTAGAAGCCGTCGTTGTTGGTGACCAGTGCAGGGGTCTGGGTGCCGGTGTCGAGTTCAACGCGCGCTTCGAGCTGGAAGATAGCCTTGAAACCGCCGCCGATGTCTTCGGTACCCTTGAAGCCCAGACGCGAACCGTCGGCGCCACCGCTAACGATCTTGGCTTTCTCGCCCTTGGTTTTCACAATGCCAGCATCGGCGATGCCGTAGATTTGAACGCTGGACTGAGCCAGCACGGGGGCGGCGAAACAGGTAGCGATGACACCAGCGATTAATTTTGTTTTCATTACGTCTCCAGGAGGAATTTGGGTAAAAACGAACGTGCGTACTAATTCGTTTGAATCAATATGCCATCGTTCATCGAGCTTGTACAGAAAGCCAAGACGATCATTGCGTGCGCGGTTGCGGAAATGACACAAACACTTGCAACAGTTGTCATTTTAGGAATGCGAGGTCCAGGTGTGGCAAAGGCGAAGCAGGGTGTCCCCTGGCTTCGCCCCGCCGGCCGTGCGCAAGGGGCGTGTGCCCCGTCCGCTTAGAACGAGTGGTTCACGCCCACTGCCAAGGTCGTGATGCTGGTCTTGGTGCTAGGCGCAACAGCTGGCGCACCTTTGCGTTTGGACGCGTCGGCGTACACGTAGGTGCGCTTGGACAGGCTGTACTCGTAACCGAGCGAGTACTGGCGAACCTTGTCGAGGCCGTCGGTGTGCTTGGAGCCGATACCGGCCAGGATCTTGCCTGCGCCGATGGTGTGGTTGGCGCCGACGACCCATGCCTTGGTGTTCTGGTTCAGGATGCGGGTGTGCTCCTGGTCCTGGCGCGTCATGGAGAACATCAGCTTGGTGACCGGGGCGATCATCACGTAGCCGGCGAACGACGACACGGTCGATTCGACAGCGTTGCGCTCGTTGGCCAGCATCAGGGCGCCAGGGCCGTTTTTGTAGGTGACCGAGATCGAGTACGGATTGGCCAGCGCGGCTGCGTTGGCGGCGTACTGCGGCAGCAGCGGGGTGCCGCGGCCGACGACGGCGACGGCGCCGTTCGATTCGCGCGAACCGATCGTGGTGTTCACCTGGAAGCCCATGTATTCAGGCGAGTTGTAGAACACGGCGTTCGAGAAACGGTTGGCCGAGTTGCCTGGCAGGCCGAGCGGGTCGGACGTGTAGCCGGCCACGTGGATGTCGGCCTGGAAGCCTTGTGGCGTCGGGATACCGTGGAACGGCTCGAAAGCGATGCTCGATTCCTGGTACGCGGTCAGGCCGCGGCCGATGCGGAAGGTCCCGAAACCGCCGGTCACGCCGACCCGGCTCTGGCCCTGGAATAAGGGACGCTGCACGCCGGCGGCATTGGTTTCGGTGGTGCCCGTGTCCGGCTCGTAGCGCATTTCCAGCTGAAAAATGGCTTTCAGGCCGTTGCCGAGGTCTTCGGTGCCTTTGAAGCCAAGCGTGTTGTTGGCGCGCTTGCCAATGGAGGAATCCTGGTCGGTGCGCTTGATGATGCCCGCATCGACGTTGCCGTAGATCTGAACCGACGATTGAGCCTGTGCAGAGCCAGCGATTGCGCCAAGGATTGCCAGAGCCAACAGTGATTTTTTCATGTAACTAATTCCTTAATAAGTAAATCGTTTAAATCCGCCGGCATTGAGTTCTTGAAAAGCCTGAATGCCCGGATAGGTAAAACCTTAAGTGCTTTGGTGTGCCAAAATTCACGAGTTGGTCAATTATGCGGGCTTGGATTGGTTGAAAGCCAATAAATCAACGTTGCGTGTTGTATTTTTGAAACTCTGAATCGGCCGCATTATTGGCTTTGCATCCGATGATTTACTTTCTTGCAAGCAAATTTCTGGAACGGCATTGCTGACGGGTTTGTGCAATATCAAGGAAAAGCCCATTTCACCTAATCAGCTTAGCTGTGTGACGTAGACTTTCAGACATAGTTCCGCCCGCTTCCATATTCCGGGTGCTGGTTTGATAAATACTCAGGCGCGGCGGACTGATCGTGTTACCCGGAAGTGTCTTTCTAGAATCAGGTGGTCGAACCAAGATGGCAAACCGTGAAGAACTAGGAATTATCCGCGGCGCCCGCGGTGGCCAGCCGGAAGCCCAGCTCGAACTGGGACGGCTGTATTTATATGGCAGCGCCGGCCTGCCCAAGAGTTTGCCGACCGCGCTGCACTGGCTGGACCGCGCCGCGCAGCAGGGTAGCGCGCAGGCTTGCGAGCTGATCGGCGCCCACATTCCCCTCGAACTGGCACTGCAAAGCGAGCGGCCGCTGGCGCAGTGGTACGAGCGCGCCTTCGATGCCGGCGTGGTGCGCGCCGGCATGGTGCTGGCCCAGCTGACGCTCGAGCAACAGGCCGGCGTGGCCGACCAGGCCCGGCGCGACAAGGCGCTGCGCGCGCTCGAGGCGGCCGCCCGCGCCGGCGTGCCCGACGCCAAATGGCTGTACGCGCGCTATCAAAATGGCGCCGAGTCGGCCCGCGCGACGGCCGCAGGCGCGCCCTGCGCTGGGGTGACGCTGGCCGTCACCGCGCCCCCCGAGCAGTGGCGCGCGCGCCCGTCGGCCGCCGCGGCGCCGCTTGCCACCGTCAGCCTCGCCCCGCTCGACGCGCTGTGGCTCGAGGGCGACCACGCCCGCTTTCTGGCGCGCGCCTTGCCGCTGGCGCGCGCCTTGCTGCGCACCGAGCACGGCACGCTGCGCCCGGCCGGTTGCCTGAGCCGCGCCGATGTCAGCCTGCTGTCGCGCTGCGCGCAGGCGCTCAGCCAAAGCGCTGGCGACACGCTGGCCAGCGCCGACGAAATCCGCCGTTTCTGGGAGCTGGCCGCCAACGAGCACGACCCGCAGGCGCAAATGGCGCTTGGGCTGTGGCATGCGCGCATGCTGGTCGACGGCCGGCGCGTGGCCGCCGGGCCAGGCTCGGCCAATTTCAAAAAAGCCATTCGCTGGCTGCTGCTGGCCGGCGAACAAGGTTTGGCCGAAGCCTGGTACGCACTGTCGCGCATCTATATCAAGCCGGAATTCTCCCAGCGCAACGTGGCCGATGCCCAGGTGTATCTGGAGCGGGCGGCCGGCATGGGCTATCGCGACGCCCAGCTCGAATGCGGCAACAATGCCTGGCGCGCCCGGCGCGAGCACGAAGGCAACGACGTGCGCGCCGTGTACTGGCTGCAAAAAGCGGCGGCCCAGGGCTGCGAGCAGGCCGCCGCCGCGCTGGCCAAGATCGCCCCGCGCGAGGCCAACGAGCCGTTTGCCGCCATCAGCGCCAGGGCGCCGGCGGCGCTGGCCACAACGTACCCGCTGCTGGCGGCGCGGCTGCGGCTGGCCGCGCTGTTTGGCCTGACGCGGGCCGAGGCGCTGCTGCTCGACGTGCGCGCGGCCGACCAGGGCCATTGCCTGGTGATCGACATTCGCGGCAGTTACGGGCGCAGCAAGCGGCGCCTGATCGCGATCGCTTGCGCGCAGGAGCGGCGCGCGCTCGACGAGATCGTGCAGCAGTTTGGCGGCCCCGATGGCGCCGCGGCGGGGGGCGAGGGCAATTACCGGCAGCGGCTGTACCGGCTCAAGACCGTGCTGCCCGAGGCGGCGTGCGAGGAAGGGGAGCATCAGGCTTACGATATGGCCGCGTAAAGAGTGTGCCTGGCCTCACGCAATAGCGCGCGCAGCGAAGGGCGGGCGCAATTGCATGACCGGGCCCGCCCTCCTTTGGCGCAGACCTTTCGACCGCCGTCGTCGCGTGCCGCCCCTCGCAGGCACGCGCCTGCTGGAGCGGCGTATTTTTCCCACACCTGCATCTGGCCATCTTGGAACACTTAAGATAAAATCAACGCAATGTCGCATGTAATTTATCTTTTGCATTTCCCTTAAGGTAATTCTAAGCATAGCGTTCCCAATACAGCTTGCTGCCGAGCCTTCTCCGTACGCCGCGACTTACGGCTGCCCGGATTTCGGACCCGTAATTGAAAAGGAAATAGTATGGTGCCGCCGCCATTTCGTTGTTCCGGAGACTCCTTCCTGAGCCCGGTGTGCAATAAGACACGCAAGGAGATTTTCGTCACCCCGATGTTCGACGAGCAGCTTGAGTTCGTCCATTCGAACGGCCAGATTCTGGGCGATGTGAAGTACTTGCTGATGTTGGAAGATGGTAGTACGGTCGAGGGAACGACAGACAAGAAGGGGCGGACCAAGCGCGTCCGAACGAAGAAGCCCGTAGCGATCAAGAAAGTCCAGCTCAGCGCTTCCGCGCCAAGGATCCCTTCGCGCACCGCGGCCGAGGCGTCAGCTGGAATACTTCATTCTTGTACAGTCCATTCTCCGGACGTGTTGCCGGCTTTCCTGACCTTCGAGCTGAATGGCATCAAGACCAATAGGTTCGAGATCGGCAAATCCGTGGTCCCTGTCAAAACGCCCGATGACGAGACACGACCGCTGACTGCGGGTGAGATCGCCATGGCGAAAGTGCTGTTCAAGGACTCGATTAACTACAAAAATGTAACAGTCCACAACGGGGACTTCATCCCGTTTGGCAAGCAGGATCAGGATACTGCGATTACGCCTTTCGGGTCCATCTATTTCCCCAAAAAGCATTTTGTAGAAGATTTTTCCGTGTCGGACGATCAAGATCGCCACTGGCTCATCCACGAATTGGTGCACGTTTGGCAGTTCCAGCATTTGTATCCCGTCTTTCACCGAGGAGTCATGCACTACGGCCTGGATTACAAATATAAGCTGGACGAAAAGAATCACCTGGGGGACTACAATATGGAAGCGCAAGGCGACCTGTTGGCGGACTATTGGGCATTGCTCGATGCCAAGGTCCGAGGAATACGCGTTACCTACATGGCCATGGGAATTTATGCAAATGATATTAAAATTTATGAAGCGGTCTTGCGGCATTTTCTCAAGAATCGTGACAGCTGGAGAAATTGGCCCGCTTTTTATTAGCTTACGCTATCTTTTTTGCTTGATGGGTGCTGCTCTGGCACTGACTTCCGCTTCGTGCGCAGCCACTTCAAGAGTCGGCAGCGCGGTGATTACCGAGGTGAATGGCCTGCCTTGCTTCAGTGTCCCGAACGATGCGGAGACCCGCAATGGGGTGCCTCTATTCACCGTGAGCGTTACGAAGCGCAACGCCCCTGGCGCTACGACGCTTCCAGAGCGAGTCTGGTTTTCCTGGATCGAGCCGAGGGGAAAATCAATCATCTTGAAACCTCCGAATTGCATTCGTTACGGCGTGGTGCCACCATTCGCGCAGCAAGAACTTTCGGTCCCCTTGCAGCCCTACAGCATTTACACTGCCGTGCTCCAGGCCGTGCCCGAGGGGTCTAACTTGCGGGGATATAAAGGGGAATTTTGCATGATTCCCGGTGCGGCAGACAAACTACGGGTGCAAGTAGTTCCTTGGGACGAAAAGGCCTCGAAATGGCGATACGATCTGTGCGCGCCAGGGGCAAAGTAGGGTCCTCCACTGCATGTACCGCTTCCTCGAGAACAGGCAGCGTCATCATCACTCAGGTCAATGGAACACCCTGCTTCGGCATCCCAAACAACGCGGAAACCCGCAACGGGTTGCCGCTATCGAGAAGCTCCGGGTTCAGGTGATTCCTTGGGATGAAAAAACATCCACATGGCGATATGACCTTTGTACGCCCAGCTCCAGGTAGGTGCACCATGGCGGGTAGGCGTGGAGCAAGATTTTTGATGGCAGGCACGGGGGCGAACAATTTCTGGTCGCCAAACTAGGCGCAAGGCACTTGGGGATGCACAGCACAGCCGGGTTAATCGGCTGCCCATATTGATGAACGTGCTTTGTGTTGCTATTTAAGTACTATTGAAAGCTATAAAAACTTGTTAATATAGGAAGTATGGTCCTGAGGAAAGCGAAGTCTGTTAACGCCAGACGAAGCAATCCTCGCGAATTGAACCCCTGCGATCCTGTCCACTTTGCCACGCGAAAATCCTCACATGACAGTTATGCGCACGACAACATCCCGCCGCCGCCAAATGGCGCCCACCTAATGGAAGCCCTGGCAAAACTCTCTTCACTCAGCTTGTTCGGCACCGGTCTGAGCCAGCATGCGCGGCTCGTCACCCTTGCCAGCTCGCAAGACCGTGCCTTGCCTGAATCTCTGATCGCGGAAAAGTTCAGCGGCCGCGAAGCCGTTAATGAATTGTTCGCGTTCGACCTCGACGCGCTCAGCGTGTCCACCGATCTGGACCTGAATCTGTTTATCGGCGAAGAACTGAGCATCGCACTGCTGCAGCCCGACGGCAGTCGCCGCGCGTGGCATGGCCTGTGCACGCAGGCTTCGTGGCTGGGCGCTGACGGCGGCGTGGCGCGCTATCGGTTGCATCTGGAGCCCGCACTGGCCCTGCTGCGGCATCGCCGCGACAGCTATATTTTCCAGGATAGGAACGCGCAAGAAATCGTCACTGAGCTGTTGACGGACTATCCGCAGGTGCGCTTTGAATTTGACGTAACGCAGCAATTGACGCAACGCGCGGTTTGCACCCAGTATCGCGAGAGTGACTTCGAATTCCTCACGCGACTGCTGGCATCCGAGGGTTTGAGCTGGCGCTTCGAACATGACCAAGCCGCAGGCGATGAGACCGGCAGCGATGGCCAAGCCAAGCATCGGGTCGTCATTTTCGACAGCAAGGCGAAAGCGCCTGCCACGCCCGGCGGCGAGGTGATCCGCTTTCACGGCGTGCGCGCTACCGATACTGACGACGCCATCGATGAATTTCGTGCGCGGCGCCAGGTGCAGGCCAACGCGGTCAGCATCAGCAGCTGGGACCCGCTGCAACTGTTGGCGCCAGCGGCCGAACACGCATCCAACCTGGACGCGGGCGAGCTGCCCGCACTGGCGCTCTACGACGGCAGCGGCGAACGGATCGCCACCAGCTCCGGCGTTGCCGATCCGCACAGCGCCTTGATGCTGCAGGCGCTGGAACTGGAGAACAAGCAGTTTGCGGGCGCCGGCGCGGTCAGGCGTCTGGCCGCCGGCCACACATTCGCGCTCACGCAGCACGAGCGCTATCCGGACGGCGCTTTCACCGTGCTGTCGGTCGAACATGAAGCGCGCAACAATTTCCAGTCGCAGATTGCCACCACCAGCGACGCCTTGCAAGGCGGCACCTACCGCAACACATTCACCTGCGTGCGCGATGTGGTGGCGATCCTGCCGCCCGCGATGGCGGCGCGGCAGGCCAGTACCGCGCTTGGGCCGCAGGCCGCGCTGGTCGTGGGGACGGGCGATGCGATTTCCACGACCACGCGCGATCACCAAGTGAAGGTGCAGTTTGCGTGGCAGCGTGGACAGGACGCCAACGCCGGCGGCATGGCGCACAACACCGATGCCAAGGGCGATGCCCCAGGCGACGAAACGTCGGGCACCTGGGTGCGCGTGGCCGAGGCGCTGGCGGGCCCGAACTGGGGATCGCAGTTCACGCCGCGCCTCGGCACCGAAGTATTGGTCGATTTCATTGAAGGCGACATGGACCGCCCGGTCGTGGTGGCCCAACTTTACTCAGGACAGGATGGGCCGCCGTTTGCCGCCGGTGTGAACGCAGGCGTGAACCACGCCGGTGTGCTGTCCGGCATTCACAGCCATAATTTTGATGGCGGCGGTTTCAATCAATGGCAGCTGGACGATACTCCGGGCCAGCTACGTACCCGCCTTGCCACCAGCACTGCGGCAACCCAGCTCAATCTCGGCTACCTGATTGCGCAGGCGCCCGCGTCTGCCCACCGTGGCGCCTATCGCGGCAGCGGCTTCGAACTGCGCACCGACGCCTGGGGCGTGGTGCGCGGCGGCGAAGGTGTGCTGCTGTCGACCACGGGTCGCTACCAGAACGGCAGCGGCGTGGTTTCGACCCAGCTCGACGTGGCCGAGGCGGTGTCGCGGACGAAAGGCGCGCAGGACTTGGGCGCGTGCCTGGGCGAGGCCGCCGCGCAGCAGCGGGCGCTGTTCAGCAAGGACGCGGCCAAGGCCCAGGCAGCGTTTATCGATCAGATCGATCCGGAAGCGCAGGGCAAGCATGGCGTTGCGGTTAACGGCCAGGAGGCGAGCAAAGCGAAGGATGGCGAACGTGAGCTCGACCCCGCCAAGCCCGTTGAAAAATTCGCCAAGCCAATCGTGCTAATGGAAGCGCCGTCCAATATCAACTGGGCCACGCCTGCATCGACCGTGATTTTCGCGGGCGAACACGTAAACTGGAGCAGCCAGTCCGACTTGCACTTGGCGGCGGCGCATACCGTGTCGTCCGTGGCGGCGAATGCGGTCAGCCTGTTCACCCATGCGGGCGGAATCCAGGCCATTGCCGGCAACGGCCCGGTCTCGCTGCAAGCGCATACCGATCAACTTGAAATTTTGGCCGATAAGGCGATCACGGTCATCTCGGTCAATGACAGTATCCAGATCAATGCCAGGGAAAAGATCGTGCTGCAGGCCGGGCAATCGTCAATCACGCTTGAGGGTGGCAATATCACGTTTGCGTGTACGGGGAACTTTACCGTCAAGGGTGGCCAGCACCTGTTCGATGCCGGCGCCAGGCAAGCTGCGGGGTTGGGGAAACTCCCTGATTCGCGTCTCAAACTGTTCGACGAAGCGTTCATCTTGAAGGACAAGCTTACCGGCGCGGTGCTGGCCTACCAGGTTTATCGCATCAAGCGCGCCGATGGGTCGTTCGAAGATGGCGTAACCGACGAAGCAGGGCACACTCACGTGGTCAGCGGGGCCGAGGCGGAGAGAATCGAGATCGACCTGGAACCGCAGGGCGCCTTGCCTCCAGCCTTCGACGAGCAAATCCAGTTCAAGAATGCGAGCGCGGCGCTGCTGGCCAACGTGAAGTATCAACTCAAGCTGGGGGATGGCACCGTCGTGGACGGCGTCACGGACGCTCAGGGCATGACGAGCCGGATCCCTGCGGACAAGCAACAGGCAATCGTGGAAGCGACGCTGCAGGCATCGGCTTTTGGAAGCTGCTGTGGCGGTGCAAAACAGGCACCGGACATGCTGACGGTGGACTTGCAAGGGGTGACGGTCAACGACGTGAAAGTAGGCAGCTCGGTTGCGGTGGTGCAATTGCCGGAAGGCAAGTCGCGCGGGCTGACGCCTGGCGAAATTAGCATGGCGCAAAGCATCTTTGGCATGTCGATCGACTACGCCAAGGTCAAAGTGCACAACGGCGAATACCTGTGGTTCGGTCTGCAGCCCGACGACACCGCAATGACGCCAAACGGAGAAATGTATTTCAATCCCGCGCGCTACCTGACCGACTTTTCGGAGACCGAATATGAGGGCATGATTTGGTTTATTCACGAAATGGCTCATGTGTGGCAGTATCAACTGGGCTATCCGGTCAAACTACGGGGCGCGCTGCGCCTCGGGCTCAGTTACAAATACGCGCTGGACGGGGACACCACGCTCGCCGATTTCAATATGGAAGCGCAAGGCAATGTGCTGGCCGACTACTGGGCCATGAAAAAATACGGCGCCAACGTACCATGGATTCATGAAGAGCAATACAAAGACGATTTCGTGCTGTTTGAAAAAGTATTGAAAACATTTATTGCCAACCCCGGCGACAAAACTAATCTTCCAGGCGGTTGATCATGATGCCACGCTCGACAAGTACAAAAAACCGTTGGCGCTTTCTGGCAGTGGCCGCGCTGAGCGCGGGCTGCACGTCATCAATGGCCACGTCACGCATGGGCTCGGCCGTGGTGACGGAGTCGAACGGCGTTCCGTGCTTCTCCATTCCGGTCAATGACGAAACCAGGCAAGGGCTGCCGCTGCGCGGTATTGCCGTTACTGAAATTCAGACGGGGGACTGGAACACATTGCCGGCCGAGCTGTGGCACTTCACGGCTGCCGATCCTGCATCACGTTTGCAGCTGCGCCCGACTGCATGCGTGCGCTATGGCGAGGCGCCAACGGCCAGCATCCAGCGTACTTTTAAACCGCTGATGCCCTATCGGGTGTACTACGTCATGGTCAATGCCCGCACTGATGACTCGAGCATGATCGCCTACGTGGCGAAGTTCTGCGTCAAACCGGCAGCTGCGGGAAAAAATATCGTGCAAACCATCTCGCCCGACGAGCGTGGCGGCGACCAGCGCTACGAGCTGTGTGCGCGGCCGTAATGCTTGCCAGCCCCTGCCGCCGGCATTGCCTTTGCGCTAACACCCGCTTGGGGCGGGGTACTGCCAGCGATTGGAAAAGCTCAGGCCCGGCTAGATCGTGATTTCGCCTTCAAACACCGTCACCGCCGGCCCGCTCAGGAACACGGCTGCATCGCCGCCGGCCCAGGCCACCGCCAATTCTCCCCCACGGGCAGTGACGCGCACGGGCGAATCGAGCAGGCCGCGCCGGATCCCGGCCACCACCGCCGCGCAGGAACCCGTGCCGCAGGCCAGCGTTTCGCCGGCGCCGCGCTCGTAGACGCGCAGCTTGATATGGCCGCGGTCGACTACCTGCATGAAGCCCGCATTGACCTTGCGCGCAAAGCGCGCATGCTGCTCGATGAGCGGTCCCACCGTCTCCACCGGCGCCAGGTCGACGTCGGCCACCACTTGCACCGCATGCGGATTGCCCATCGAAACGAGCGAAACGAAGGCCGTCCCTGCGCCCGCCAGCGCCAGCGCATACACGGTATCGATCCCCTCGGCCCGGCTTTCAATGGCGACATCATCGAACGGCAGATCGGCGGGAGCGAAATGGGGCGAACCCATCTCGACGGTGATCGCCCCATCGGCCTCGATGCGCGGGGTAATGATGCCCTTCATGGTCTGGACCCGGATGGCCGACTTGGTCGTCAATCCCTTGTCGGTGACGAACTTGACGAACGCGCGCGAGCCATTGCCGCACTGTTCGACTTCGCCGCCATCCTGGTTGAAAATGCGGTAGCGGAAATCGCAGTCGGCGCTGTCCGCCTTTTGCACCACCAAAATCTGGTCGGCGCCGATGCCGAAACGGCGGTCGCCCAACAACTTCCACTGGGCCGGAGAAAAATCGATCTGCTGGCTGATGGCGTCGATGACGATGAAGTCATTGCCGGCGCCGTGCATCTTGGTAAATTTAAGGTTCATCCGCTAAGTATAGCGAGATTTACGAACGGATATAAGGCGACGGCTCGCCGGGCGGGCGCGTCTTGAAGCGCTTGTGGGTCCAGAAATATTCTGCCGGCGCTTCGCGCACCCGCTCCTCGATAAAGGCATTCATGCGGCGTGCCGAGGCGACCATGTCCTCGCCCGGGAAGTCGTCCCAGGCCGGGTAAAACGTCACTTTCCAGCCGGCGTAACCAGGCAAGAAGGTGGCCACTACGGGAATGACGGCAGCGCCGGTGGCCGCCGCGATGCGTCCGGGCGCGGTCAGCGTGGCGGCGGGGATACCAAAAAACGGCACGAATTCGGCATCTTTGGCGCCGAAGTCCATATCGGGCAGCATAAAGTAGGGCAAGTGCTCGCGCATGGCCCGGATAATCGGCTTGACGCCTTCCTTGCGCGAAAACAGTTGCACCGGACGAAAGCGCGAGCGGCCCTGGCGCAGCACGTCGTCAAAGGCCTTGTTTTTTTGCGCCACATAAATCGAGCACAGGCTCGATTCGAGCATCACCGCCACGCCCGCCACGTCGAGCGAGACGAAATGCGGACACAGCAAAATGACGGGGCCGGCCTGCAGCTGCGCCAGCGGCACGCCCGGCTCGATGCGGATCAGGCGGCGCAGGCGCGCTTCGGGCGCCCACCACAAAATGGCGCGCTCCCACACGCTGCGCGAATAGGACTGGAAATGCTGGCGCGCCAGATTCACGCGCGCTTGTTCCGACAGTTCAGGCATGCACAGGCGCAAATTGGTCAGCGCAATGTGGCGCCGTTTCTTGAGCAGCATGAAGAGCAGGCTGCCGATGCCCGCGCCAAAGCGGCCCAGCACCGGCAGGGGCAACCAGTGCAGCAGCCACATCAGGCCAAGCAGCAGCCTCACGCGTTCACCTGTGGCGCGTCCTGCGGGCCGTCCACGCCGTCCGGCTGCTTGTAGCGGTTGTAGCTCCAGAAATACTGGGCCGGGCAGCGCGCGATCAATTGTTCCATGGCGCGGTTGATGATGGCGGCTTGCTCGGCGCCGCTGCCTTCGAGCTGGCCGTCGAACGGCACAAAGCGCACCGTGAAACCTTCGCCGCGGGGGAGGCGCTCGGCGTAGACCAGGATCACGGCGGCGTGACCTAACTGGGCCAGCTTGGCCGGCAGCGTCATCGTGTAGGCGCTGCGGCCAAAGTAAGGTGCCCATACGCCTTCGCCTTCCTGCGGCACCTGGTCCGGCAGCACGCCCACCGGTTCGCCGCGGCGCAGGCACTTGGCCAGAATGCGCACCCCGGCCAGCGTGGCCGGCGCCAGGTGCAGGTTGTGGCGCGCCCGTGCGCCTTCAATCAGCGGCTTCAAGGCAGCCTTTTTAGGCGGGCGGTACATGACGGTGAGCGGGGTGCGCAGTGCAATTTGCTGGGCCGTGATTTCAAAGCAGCCCAGGTGCGGGGTCAGGAACACGATGCCGCGCCCGCTGTCCAAGACCGACTGGACATGCTCCCAGTTCTCGTCGGTGGCATAGCGCGCCACCCGCTGCGGGTCGGCGCACCAGACGAACGGCAGCTCCACGATCGCCTTGCCCGATTCGGCAATCGCGCTGTGCAGGTGGAGGCCGAAGCCGGCGCCTTCCAGGTTGCTGCGCAGGCGCTTGCGGTAGGACGGCGAGGCCAGGTACACCAACCAGCCGAGCGCGGCGCCAAGAGCATGGAGGGCGCGCAAGGGCAGCTTTGACAACAAGCGGAACAGGAGTACTAGCATAAACAATCAGGTGTCGAATGGTCGGGAACAGGCGAGAAAGTAGTGGCGGGCAAATTCGTCACTTGCCTAACCAAAATTTCTCAAGGAGCGTAAAATACCACGTATGCAGGATCCGCCGAGTTAATAGACAACTTGCGAAGCGGAATATAAATGTCGCTAAAGCGTCGCAGGCAACCCGGTTACTGCGACTTCAATCTGACCAGTAACAGGAGCATTGCATGTCCAACGATTACCTTTTTACGTCCGAATCCGTCTCTGAAGGCCACCCCGACAAAGTCGCGGACCAGATTTCCGACGCCATCCTCGACGCCATCCTCACGCAAGACCCGACCGCCCGCGTGGCCGCCGAAACGCTGTGCAACACCGGCCTGGTGGTGCTGGCGGGCGAAATCACGACCCACGCCAACGTCGACTACATTCAAGTAGCGCGCGAAACCATCAAGCGCATCGGTTACGACAACACGGAATACGGCATCGACTACCGCGGCTGCGCCGTGATGGTGTGCTACGACAAGCAGTCGCCCGACATTGCCCAGGGCGTGGACGAAGGCGCCGGCATCGACCTTGACCAAGGCGCGGGCGACCAGGGCTTGATGTTCGGCTATGCCTGCGACGAGACGGCCGAGCTGATGCCCGCCGCCATCCACTACGCGCACCGGCTGGTCGAGCGCCAGTCGCAGCTGCGCAAGGATGGGCGCCTGCCGTGGCTGCGTCCGGACGCCAAGTCGCAAGTTACGCTGCGCTATGTGGACGGGCGCCCGGTTGGCGTCGACACTGTGGTGCTCTCGACACAGCACGCGCCGGAAGTGTCGCATGCCCAGATTGAAGAAGCGGTGATTGAAGAAATCATCAAGAAAGTACTGCCGCACGAGTGGCTCAAGGGCACGCGCTACCTGGTCAACCCGACCGGGCGCTTCGTCATTGGCGGCCCGCAGGGCGACTGCGGCCTGACCGGGCGCAAGATCATCGTCGACACCTACGGCGGCGCGGCGCCGCACGGCGGCGGTGCATTTTCGGGCAAGGACCCGTCCAAAGTGGACCGTTCGGCCGCCTACGCGGCCCGCTACGTGGCCAAGAACATCGTCGCCGCCGGCCTTGCGCGCCAGTGCCAGGTACAGGTGAGCTATGCGATCGGCGTGGCCAAGCCGATCAACATTACCGTCTACACGGAAGGCACGGGCGTCATCTCCGACGACAAGATCGCCGCCTTGGTCATGGAGCATTTCGATTTGCGTCCGAAAGGCATCGTCCAGATGCTCGACCTGCTGCGTCCGATATACCAAAAGACTGCGGCCTACGGCCACTTCGGCCGCGAAGAGCCCGAGTTCACCTGGGAGCGCACCGACAAGGTCGCGCTGCTGCGCGCCGAAGCTGGCCTGTCGTAACAAGCAAGTAGTTTCCTATGAACCGGGGTCAGACCACTGTTAAATGTGGTCTGACCCCGGTTTTTGTCGGGGTTGGTGCAACTGTTGCGGGAAGCTGGTATAGTTGTCAGTTCCGAGGAGCGTTGCGACGAAAATACATTTTTTCGCCAGGCTCGGAAATTCATCCGCAACTGCGCTCACGTTACTTTTTTCTAACTGAAAGGAGGGCGTGATGAACGCCGTACTCAAACCTCTGCAAGACTATCTGATCGCCGATATCTCCCTGGCCGCCTGGGGCGACAAGGAAATCAAGATCGCTGAAACCGAAATGCCCGGCCTGATGGCCATCCGCGAGGAATTCGCCGCCGCCCAGCCCTTGAAGGGCGCGCGCATCACCGGTTCGCTGCACATGACCATCCAGACCGCCGTGTTGATCCAGACCCTGGAAGCACTCGGCGCGCGCGTGCGCTGGGCGTCGTGCAATATCTACTCGACCCAGGACCACGCAGCAGCAGCCATTGCCGCCGCCGGCACTCCGGTGTTCGCCGTCAAGGGCGAAACGCTCGAGCAATACTGGGACTACACCCACCGCATTTTCGAGTGGCCAAGCGAGAACGGCCAGCCGGTCTACTCGAACATGATTCTCGACGACGGCGGCGACGCCACGCTGCTGCTGCACCTGGGCACGCGCGCGGAAACCGACATCTCCGTGCTCAACAGTCCGGGCTCGGAAGAGGAAATCTGCCTGTTCAATTCGATCAAGGCGCACCTGGCCAAGGATGCCACCTGGTATTCCAAGCGCTTGCCCCAGATCCTGGGCGTGACCGAGGAAACCACCACCGGCGTGCACCGCCTGTACCAGATGCACAAGGATGGCAAGCTGGCCTTCCCGGCAATTAATGTCAACGATTCCGTGACCAAGTCGAAATTCGACAACCTGTACGGTTGCCGCGAATCGCTGGTCGACGGCATCAAGCGCGCCACCGACGTCATGATCGCCGGCAAAGTGGCCGTCATCGCCGGCTATGGCGACGTGGGCAAGGGCTCGGCCCAGGCCATGCGCGCCTTGTCGGCCCAGGTCTGGGTCACGGAAATCGATCCGATCTGCGCACTGCAGGCGGCCATGGAAGGCTATCGCGTCGTGACCATGGATTACGCGGCCGAACACGGCGACATTTTCGTCACCTGCACCGGCAACTATCACATCCTGACCGAGCAGCACATGCTGGCCATGAAAGACCAGGCCATCGTTTGCAACATCGGCCACTTCGACAATGAAATCGATGTCGCTTCGCTCAAGAAATATGAGTGGGACAATATCAAGCCGCAAGTCGACCATGTGATTTTCCCTAGCGGCAAGCGCATCATCTTGCTGGCCGAAGGCCGCCTGGTGAACCTGGGCTGCGGCACGGGTCACCCGTCGTACGTGATGAGCTCCTCGTTCGCGAACCAGACGATCGCCCAGATCGAACTGTTCTCGCACATCGAGAAGTACCCGGTCGGCGTGTACGTGCTGCCCAAGCACCTGGACGAGAAAGTCGCGCGCCTGCAGCTCAAAAAGCTCAACGCCCAGCTGACCGTCCTCACCGACGAACAGGCCGCCTACATCACGGTCAACAAAGAAGGCCCTTACAAGCCCGACCACTACCGCTATTGATGCGAAAGCGGCCCTGGTCTTCCAAGACCCGGGCCGTTTTTTTATCGACCCACACTTACAAGAACAGGCCAGCCACCATGAACTTACTCTTTACCCTCTTGATCAACGCTGCAGCGCTGTTTGCCCTGCCATTTCTGATGAGCTCCGTGCATGTCAACAATTTCGGTACCGCCATCGTCGCGGCCATCGTGCTGGCCATCGTCAATACCCTGATCAAGCCCATTCTGGTGCTGCTGACCTTGCCCGTCACCGTCCTCACGCTTGGCTTGTTCATCCTGGTGATCAATGCCTTGCTGTTCTGGGCCGTTGCATCGTTCGTTGACGGCATCCACGTCGACGGCTTTGTCTCCGCCTTCATCGCTTCCATTATTTACAGCATTATTTCGTGGGCCTTGTCCGCACTGCTGTTGAACAAAGACTGACCATGGCCAGTAATAATTTCAGTATCGAATTCTATCCGCCCAAGACCCCGGAAGGCGCCGACAAGCTGCGCATCGCGCGCGCCAAGCTGGCGCAGCTCGAGCCGAAGTATTTCTCGGTGACCTTCGGCGCGGGCGGCAGCACCCAGCAGGGCACGCTCGATACCGTGCTCGACATCATGAGCGAGGGCCACGAGGCGGCGCCGCACCTGTCGTGCGTGGGCGGTTCGCGCGAATCGATTCGGGCCATCTTGCACCAATTCAAGGGGCACGGCATCAAGCGCCTGGTGGCCTTGCGCGGCGACTTGCCCAGCGGTTATGGCGGCGGCAGCGAGCTGCGCTACGCCAGCGAACTGGTGGAATTCATCCGCGCCGAAACCGGCGACTGGTTCCATATCGAGGTTGCGGCCTATCCCGAGGTGCATCCCCAAGCGCGCTCGCCGCAAGACGATCTGCTTGCCTTCGAGCGCAAGGTCAAGGCGGGCGCGAACGCGGCCATCACTCAGTATTTCTACAATGCCGATGCGTATTTCGCCTTCATGGACCAGGTTACTAAACTGGGCATCGACGTGCCGGTCGTGGCGGGCATCATGCCGATCACGAACTACACGCAGCTGATGCGTTTTTCCGACATGTGCGGCGCCGAGATTCCACGCTGGGTGCGCCTGAAACTGGCCAGTTTCGGCGACGACAGCGTTTCCATCAAGGCCTTTGGCCTTGATGTGGTTAGCCAGCTGTGCGAGCGCTTGTTGGCCGGGGGCGCGCCCGGATTGCACTTTTACAGCATGAACCAGGCGGCGGCTACCACCGCGCTGTGGCAGCGGCTGGTCAAAACCTAGCTGGAGCAGGCAGCATCAGGTTGTCATAAAAGTGTTGATAACCGCGTAGGTCGGGAAAGGCCGAAGGCCGCATCCCGACAAGCGCCGTCGAGACCTATGGTGGAACCCAGGGCCCGGCCCTTTTCCCCCCGGCCGCCGAGCCACGACAGTGTGACGGGGATTGTGCGCAGCCCCACAAAGGTTCTGCAATACGTTCATTGGCGAGGACGTTGGCTTGCAACTAGCCTTCAGTAATGATCATATCCAGCGCAACATCATGCGGCGCACCCGCAAACTCGGCCCGCAGGCAGGCATATGCCACGCCCACCGTTTGCGGACGCGGCGGCGCCTCCAGCGTGCGGTCGTAAAACCCGCCGCCGTAGCCGAGCCGGTAGCCTTGCCCATTAAAGCCCAGGCAGGGAATGAGCAGCACCGGCGGACGCGGCACCATGCGCAGCTGCGCTGGCACCGCCACCCCCATCCGGTCCTTGACCATGGCTTCGCCCGGCGTCCACTCGGCAAAGCCGAGCGCCGCGTCGCGCGCCAGCACCACGGGCAGCGCCAGGCGCACGCCGGCGGCGGCCAGGTCGGCGTACGCACCCGACAAGTCCGGTTCGCCGCGCAACGGCCAGTAGACGCCGAACGGCCCGGCCCGGCCTGCTTGGGCCGCACCCCACCAGGCCAGCACGCGCGCGCCGATGGCAGCGTCCCACAGCGCCCTTTGCGGCGCCGGGACGCCGGCGCGCAGCTGCGCGAGCGACTTGCGCAGCGCTGCCTTGTCGCCCAATGTTTCCATTGTTGTTTTGTGTACGCTGAGCGACAGTGGCGCCGTCTCGTCGCATGGTATTCTTGGTTCGCCTGTCATGGTTTTAATGATGCATAAATAGAGAGTTGGACACTGATGTATTTGCCGAAACTGATCACCGGCGCGACGCTCGCCGCAGCCTCCATCATGCCAGCTTCGGCGCAAGTGCCGCCGGCGGCGCCTGCAACGGTCCCTGCGACAGTCCCTGCCACCACTGCGCCCACCGCCGCGCCGGTCCAGCTCCAGGCGCCGCTTCAGCCGCGCGCTGCGGCGCCGGCAGGGCCAACGCATGGGCCTGCCGTCAATGCGGCGCCGCCGGCCGCCCCGCCAAGCTTTGACAGGGCACGGGCCGAGGTACACGCGCTCGCCATCGTCAGGGCGCAAGCTGAGCTGGCGGCGGCCCAGCTCCCCGACAACCGCGCCGACGACGACACCTTCATCGCCCTGCGCGAGGCCGCGCGCGCCGGCGACGCCGCCAAGGCCGATTCGCTCGCCGTGCGCCTGCCGCAGTACATGATTCCGTCCTACGTCGAGTACTACCGGCTCAAGCCGCGCCTGGCCACGGCCTCGCCCGATGAATTGCGCGCCTTTCTCGCGCGCTACCAGGGCACGGCAGTCGCCGACCGCCTGCGCAACGACTGGCTGCTGGAACTGGGCCGCGCGCGCGACTGGGCCAATTTCAGCCAGCAGTATCCGCTGTTCGTGCTTAATGACGACGTCCAGGTCAAATGCTATTGGCTCATGGCGCGCGTGGCGCGCGGCGAAAAAGTCGCCGACGAAGCGCGCGCCGCCTTGGCCTCGCCGCCGGCCTACGGCGAAGCCTGCAACGCGCTGATGGTGTCGCTGGCGCAGGCCGGCCAGTTCGACGCCAACGACTTGCTCGTCCAACTGCGCCTGGCCGGCGAAACCGGCTCCACCGGCCCGGCCAAGCGCGCCGCCGAGCTGCTGGGCGCCTCCGACACGCGCGCCGCCCAGGCGGTCGACTTCCCGGCGCTGGCCATGGCGCGCGGCATCGGCAGCACGCGCGCCGAGCACGAAATCTACCTGGTGGCGATCAGCCGCATGGCCCGTTCCAGCCTGAAGCTGGCGCTGATCGCCTTTGAAAAAAACCTGCCCAGTTTTACGCCCCAGGAGCAGGGCATCGGCTGGGCCGTGATTGCCCACGCGGCTTCGCTCAAGCATGATCCTGACGCCCACACTTACTGGAGCAAGAGCGCCGCAGCCCCCCTCACGCTCGAACAGATGCAGTGGAAAACCCGCATCGCCCTGCGCCGCCTGGACTGGAAAGCGGTCAAGGCCAGCATTGAAGCGATGCCCGGCTTTCTCAGCGCGCAGCCGGCCTGGACGTACTGGCTGGCGCGCGCGCTGCAGGCCGAAGGCGGCGCCGCGCGCAATGAGAGCGCTACTGCCAACGCCACCGCGATGTACCGCGGCATCGCCGACCAGCACAATTTCTACGGCCAGCTGGCGCTGGAAGAACTGGGCCAGCTGATCACCATCCCGCCACCGGGCGCGCCGCTCACCGCCGACGAAATCGCGCCCATGGCGGCCAATCCGGCGCTCAAGCGCGCACTGAAGTTTTTCAGCCTGCGCATGCGCGCCGAAGGCATGCGCGAGTGGAACTGGGAAGCGCGCAAGTTCACCGAGCGCGAGCTGCTGGCCGCGGCCGAATTCGCGCGCCGCAACGATGTGCTCGACCGCATGGTCTACACCTCCGAGCGCACCCGCACCCAGTTCGACTACACGCAGCGCTTTCCGGCGCCGCACAGCGACATCCTCAGCCCCACCACGCGCCAGCTGGGCCTGGACAAGGCCTGGGTCTATGGCCTGATCCGCCAGGAGTCGCGCTTTGTCATGGATGCCCGCTCCAGCGTGGGCGCATCGGGGCTGATGCAGGTGATGCCGGCCACCGCGCAATTCGTCGCCCGCAAGATCGGGCTCGATTTTGCCAAGGACAAGCTGACCGACCTGCGCACCAACCTGGTTCTGGGCTCGAACTACCTGAACATGGTGCTTGAAAACGCGGGCGGCTCGCAGCCGCTGGCCACCGCCGCTTACAACGCGGGCCCGGGGCGCATGCGCACCTGGCGCGCCTCGCTCGAGGCGCCAATGGAAGGCGCCATCTGGGCCGAGTCGATTCCGTTTCTCGAAACGCGCGTCTACGTCAAGAACGTGATGGCCAATGCGACCAATTACGCCGCCCTGTTCGACAACAAGCCGCAGTCGCTCAAGGCGCGGCTCGGGACCATTGCGCCACGCGGCGCCCAGGGCGCCGATCTCCCCTAACTTATTTCCCCTAACTTATCTCACCTAACTTTTTTGGAAAAAAATGGACATGCTGACGGTGGTGGTTTTCGGGGGTTCCGGTTTTATCGGCACCCACCTGGTGGCGCTTCTGTCGCAGTTGGGCGCGCGCGTGATCGTGCCGACCCGGCGCCTTGAACGCGCCAAGCACCTGATTTTTTTGCCGCGCGTTGAAGTGGTCGAAGTGAACATCGGCGACGACGCCGCGCTGCGCCGCCTGTTGCAGGGCAAGGATGCGGCCATCAACCTGGTGGGCCTGCTGCATTCGCGCCGCGGCACGCCCTACGGGGACGACTTCAAGCGCGCCCACGTGGTGCTGCCGCGCCGCATCGTGGCCGCCTGCGCCGCGCAAGGCGTGCCGCGCTACCTGCACATGAGCGCCCTAGGCGCGGCCGTGGACGGCCCGTCGATGTACCTGCGCTCCAAGGCGGACGGCGAAGTCGCCGCGCGCGCCGAGCCGGCGGTGGCCGCCACCATCTTCCGCCCGTCGGTGGTGTTTGGCGAAGGCGACCAGTTCCTCACCACCTTCGCGCGCTTGCAGCGCTTTTTGCCTTTTGTGCCGCTGGCCGGTGCCGAGACCGACTTCCAGCCGGTGTATGTGGGCGACGTTGCGCAGGCGTTCGCCAATGCCTTGTTGGAGCCGCGCACGCGCCATCAGGTCTACGAGCTGGGCGGCCCGCAGATTTATGCGCTGGCCGACCTGGTGCGCCTGGCCGGAAAATACGCGCACCACGAGCGGCCCGTGTTCGGCATTCCCGACGCGCTGGCCCGCTGCCAGGCCGCGTTTTTCGAACTGCTCTCTAGCGAGCCGATGATCAGCCGCGACAATCTGGACTCCATGAAGGTGGATAATGTTGTCGATCCGGCTATTCAAGCCACCACTGCCGCCGCTTTAGGGATTAAACTAACGCCACTTGAGGCGATCGCGCCGCGTTACTTGTTCTCGGCGGAGCGCTTCGATGACTTCCGCACCCGCGCCGGGAGGTGAATAAGCAGCCTGCGTTGGAAGGCAGGCTACGTCGCGCGTTATCATTTGCAAACCATCTTCGCGACTGACCGATCACACATGCAAACAACCCAACTTGACCCCACCCTGACCCAGACGCTCGACGACGCCAAAAAATCCGGCCTGACCCTCGTCATCGGCAACAAGAACTATTCATCCTGGTCGATGCGGCCGTGGGTGGCCATGACGGCTTTCGGCATCCCCTTCCACGAAGTGCGCCTGCTGCTCGACCAGCCCGACACCTCCAGCCGCATCGCCGAATATTCGGCGGCCGGCCGGGTGCCGGTGCTGATCGCCGGCGACATCACGGTCTGGGACAGCCTGGCCATCTGCGAATACCTGGCCGAGCAGTTCCAGGAAAAGCACATGTGGCCGCAGGACGTGGCCGCGCGCGCGTTGGCGCGCTCGGTCACGGCCGAAATGCACTCCGGCTTTACGGGCCTGCGCAGCGCCATGTCGATGAACATCCGCATGCACCTGCCCGGGCGCGGGCGCACGCCGGACGCGCAGGGCGACATCGGGCGCATCAGCGAGATCTGGGAAGAGTGCCTGTCGCGCTTTGGCCACCACCAGTTCCTGTTCGGCGACTTTTCGATCGCGGACGCGTTTTTCGCGCCGGTCGTGATGCGTTTTCGCACCTACGGCGTGGCGCTCGCGCCCGCGCTGCAGGCTTACTGCGACCGCATGCAGGCCCATCCCGCCGTGGCGCGCTGGGTCAGCGAAGCGCTGGCCGAAACCGAAACGGCGCCCCGGCACGACGACGAAATCCGCGGCAAGCCGTGACGCCAAGGTCAGGCAAGGTGAAGTGAGATGACATGATGAAGTCCTACATCGTGGGCGGCGCGGTGCGTGATGCGCTGCTCGGCATGCCGGTCCAGGACCGCGACTGGGTGGTGGTGGGCGCCACGCCCGAGGATATGCTGGCGCAGGGCTTTCGCCCGGTAGGCAAGGACTTTCCCGTCTTTTTGCATCCCGAAACGCAGGAAGAATACGCGCTGGCGCGCACCGAGCGCAAGACCGCGCCCGGCTACCGCGGCTTTGTGTTCCACACTTCGCCCGACGTCAAGCTCGAGGACGACCTGGTGCGGCGCGACCTGACCATCAATGCCATGGCGCGCGGGGCCGACGGCAGCATCGTCGACCCCTTCGGCGGCCAGCGCGATATCGCCGACAAGGTGTTTCGCCACGTCTCGGACGCCTTTCTCGAAGACCCGGTGCGCATCTTGCGCCTGGCGCGCTTTGCCGCGCGCTTCCCCGATTTTTCGGTCGCGCCCGAGACCAATGCTTTGATGCGCAAGATGGTCGAGCAGGGCGAAGTCGACGCGCTGGTGCCCGAACGCGTGTGGCAGGAAGTGGCGCGCGGCCTGATGGAGCAGCAACCGTCGCGCATGCTGACCGTGCTGCGCGACTGCGGCGCGCTGGCGCGCATCATGCCCGAACTGAACGTGCTGTGGGGCGTGCCGCAGCCGCCGGCGCACCATCCGGAAGTGGACACGGGCGTCCACATGGAGCTGGTGATCGACTACGCCGCCGAGCGCCGTTTCGAGCTGTGCGTGCGCTTCGCCGCGCTGATGCACGACCTGGGCAAGGGCGCCACCCCTCCCGCGACGTGGCCGCGCCACCACGGGCACGAACAACTTGGGCTGGCGCTGATCGACGCCCTGTGCGCGCGCCTGAAAGTGCCCAACGAATGCCGCGAGCTGGCCATCATGACGGCGCGCGAGCACGGCAACGTCAGCCGCGCCGAAGTTTTGCGCGCCAATACGCTCGTCACCCTGTTCGAACGCTGCGACGCGTTTCGCAAACCGCAGCGCTTCGCGCAAATGCTGCTGGCGGCCGAATGCGATTCACGCGGGCGCGGCGGCGAGGCAGACGACTTTCGCACCCGGCCCTGGCCGCACGGACCGTATCTGCAGGGTGCGCTGGACGCGGCGCGCGCAGTCAACGCCGGCGAGGTGGCGGCGCGCTGCGGCGATAACAAGGGCAATATCGCGCAGGCAGTGCACGTGGCGCGCGTCTCGGCGGTCAAGGCCTTGCTGCGCGAGAGCGATGCCGGGCAATGAGGGGCGCATAAGACAAACGACAACCAAGTTGTCGCGCTGTGCACGCGCTCTGGCGTATTTTTGTTCCGCGCGGCAATAAAATCCGCAAGCTGCTATCCTGAGCGCTGACTGTTTGCCATGGAAGGCGATTGCATGTCGTCCACCTTGCGTTTCGCACTATGCATTCTGGGCAGGCTCGGGTTGCTCGGTATGCTGGTCACCGGCGGCGCGCTCGCCCAGCCCTTGCTGGGCGAACCGATCCGGCCGTTGCCGCAGGCGAGCGGCGCCAATCCGGCCCGCGCCGCGCTCGGACGCGCGCTGTTTTACGACCTGCGCCTTTCGCGCGACAATAACCAGAGCTGCGCCAGTTGCCACCAGCTCCATCGGGGCGGGGCCGATACGCGCGCGCTGTCGCTGGGCGCCGGGGGCGTGGCCAACCGCTTCAATACGCCCACCGTCTACAACAGCACCTTCAACTTCCGCCAGACCTGGACCGGGCGCCATAACACCATCGATGGCTTGCTCGAGCACGTGATCAGCCGGCCCACCGGGCTGGCCTCGAGCTGGGTCATGGTCGCCTCGCGCCTGACCGGCGACGAGGCGATGACGAAGCAGTTCCAGGCCGTGTACGGGGCCGAGGCGAAGGCCGAAAACCTCAAGGACGCGCTCGGGCACTACCTCAAGTCCTTGAACACGCCGTCGCGCTTTGACCGCTACCTGCGTGGCGAGCGGGCCGCCATCTCGGTCGACGAAAAGAACGGCTACGCGAAATTCAAGAGTTTTGGCTGCGTCAGCTGCCACCAGGGCATCAACGTGGGCGGCAATATGTACCAGCGTTTCGGCGCCATGCGCGAGCCGGCTGCGGGCGCGCTCATCGCCGCCGACCAGGGACGGTTCGAACTGACCGGGCGCGAGGCGGACCGCCGCATGCTGCGCGTACCCAGCCTGCGCAACGTGGCGCTGACGGCACCGTACTTCCACAACGGTTCGGTGAACACGCTCGACGAAGCGGTCGACGCCATGTTCAAGTACCAGCTCGGGCGCGATGCCTCAAGCGCCGACAAGGCGCTGATCGTCGCCTTCCTGAAAACGCTGAACGGCGAAGTTTTGCCCCCGCGTGGAGCTGCGCCGTGAGAACCGGCCGGCGCATCGCCGTCATTGCCCTTTTGGTGACACTGTCGGTTACGCTGGGCTACCTGTTCAACCGCACCCGAGCCATCGACATCGACGCCCAGAATCGCGTGACGCTCGAATTGCGCGAGCTTGAAAAACTCGACGCCGGCTGGAACGTCGACATTTTGCGCTCGCACATCGGTCTTAATTCCGACTACGATCCCTTGACCGCACCGCTGGCGCGCATGCACCAGTTGCAGGAGCAGATCGCGCAAGCGCTGCCGATGACGCATGGCGCCGAGGCGGGCGTGGTCTACCAGGAGCTGGTGCGCGCGATGCAGGAAAAGGAGGACCTGGTCGAGCAGTTCAAGAGCCAGAACGCGGTGCTGCGCAATTCGCTGGTCTTCGTGCCGCCCGCGATCACCATTCTCAAGACTGAAATAAGCGGCTTCGAGTCGGCGCTGGTGCCGGCACGCACGGTGCTGGCATTGGACGCCGCGCTCAATACGCTGTTGACCGACGTGCTGCGCTTTAACCTGGTGCCCGACCCGCCGCTCGGCCAGCGCATCGATCGCAATATCGGCGCCATGCTGGTGCTGCGCGCCTGGTTTTCGCCCACGGTGCGCGAGCGGGTCGACGAACTGGCCGGCCATGCACGCGCCATCCTGCGCTACCGCGAGCTCGAGAATAACCTGGAACGCCAGATCGACAACACCGCCAGCGCCGAAACCATGGAACGCCTGGCGACGCTGTTCGACAAGTCGTTCGACCAGGTGCAGCTGGAACGCCAGCGCTACCGCGGCTACCTGTTCGCCTATTCGGGCCTGCTGCTGTTGCTGCTGGTGTTTTTTGCGCGCCGGCTGCGGCGCAGCTACGTGATCATCAACAGCGTGAACCGCGACTTGAAAAAGGCGAATGAAACGCTGGAGCTGCGCGTGGCCGAGCGCACTGCCGCGCTGGAAAGCAAGACCGAGCAACTGGAAAAGCTGGCCATGTACGACACGCTCACGGGCTTGATCAACTATGGCCAGTTCACGCAACTGCTGGACCGGGCGCTGCTGCGGGCGGCGCGCCGCAACGGCAGCGTGGTCGTCATGTTCATCGACCTGGATGGCTTCAAGGCCGTCAACGACACCTTCGGCCACGCCACCGGCAACGTGGTGCTGCAGGAAGTGGCGCGCCGGGTGCAGGACAAGCTGCGCAAGGAAGACGTGCTGGCGCGCCTGGGCGGCGACGAATTCGTGATCCTGCTTGAAGAAGTGCGCGACCGCGACGGCGCCGAGCGCGTGGGCCAGCTGGCGCTGGACCAGATCCGCGGCATTGGCAACGCCGCCGGGCACCCGGTGACCATTTCGGCCAGCATCGGCATCTCCAGCGCGCACGGGCCGCGTGGCCTGGCGCGCGGCGCGCAAGCTTTGCTGGCCGACGCCGACCAGGCCATGTACCTGGCCAAGCAGGAAGGAAAAAACCGGATGTGCGTGAGCGTGCAGGCGCGCTGGAACGAACGGCTGGCCGACACCGACGCCTTGCCAAGCTGAATTCACTAGAGCCCGTATTCCAAAACGTCCCTGCTATTACGCTACAATGAATCAATTGGTGCGATGCACAATAGCAGGAGGGTAACATGTTCAAAATGTCATTGCCGGTGCAAGTGAACCGCTTCATGGGCAGGCCGGACGGCGGGGGTAAGCGGCGCGCGGTGCTGGTCAAGCAGCTTGAAGAACGCGACCGGCGCCGCATGTCGAAGCACTTTCTGGGTCTGGCCGACAGTGACCGCTTACTGCGTTTTGGCAGTCAGTTGCCTGACGAGCTGGTGCAGTCGTACGTGGACCGCATCGATTTCGCGCGCGACACGGTCTACGGCGTGTACAACCGCGTGTTCAAGCTGGTGGCCGTCGGGCACTTGGCATTTGCCCCCAAGGAACAAGTGCTGGCCGGCGGCGCCCACACGAGCAAGGCCCGGATTGCCGAGTTTGGCGTGTCGGTGTCGGCCTCGGCGCGCGGGATGGGGATCGGGTCCAAGCTGTTCCAGCGGGCGGCGATTCATTGCCGCAATTCGGATGTGGATACCTTGTATATGCATTGTTTGTCGTCGAACCAGACGATGATGCATATCGCCAAGAAAGCCGGAATGGAAATCCAGCGCGACCGGGGCGAGGCGGATGCCTACCTGCGTTTGCTGCCGGCCAATCCGGGTACCATGCTGCAGGAAGCGATCGAGGAGCAGGTGGCCACGATTGATTACAACCTGAAGGCGAACAAGCGCTTTGCGCTGAAGTTTTTCGGGATGGGGCGGTAACGACCTTTTACATCGCCCTCGCGCACGCGGGGGCGGTGTGACGGATTGATCGAGCGATGGAACGTAGGTCGGATAAGCGTCAGCGCAATCCGACATGCGTCAACGTGACGCCTGTCGGATTGCGCTGACGCTTATCCGACCTACATTTCGACGTCCTCACGCTTATCCGACCTACGTTTCGACGTCCTCACGGCAGCACTGTCACATCAGCGGCAGCGCCGTCGTATCCTTGATCCTTTGCAGCGCAAAACTCGACTTCACATCGGCCACCGCCGGATGGCTCAGCAAGGTCTGCATCATGAACCGCGAAAAGTGGTCCATGTCTTCCACGTGCACCCTGAGCAGATAATCCATTTCTCCCGTCATCGCATAACAGGCCACCACTTCCGGCCAGTTCGCCACTGACGAGGCAAAGTCCGCATGCGGCGAACTGGTGGCCCGGCGCGCGCCGGCCGCATTGCTCGACGCTTCGCTGTGCTTTTCCAGCCGCACGTTCACATACGCCAGCAGCCCGAGCCCGATCTGCGCCGGGTCGAGCAGCGCCACATACTGGCGAATCACGCCCGCTTCCTCGAGCCGCTTGATGCGCCGCAGGCACGGCGACGGCGACAGGCTCACCCGGTCCGCCACGTCCTGGTTCGACAGCCGGCCGTCCTGCTGCAAAATTGCAAGAATTTTGCGATCTGTTTTATCCAGCTCAATTTTTGACATCATCTCTCCAAATTCTCATTTCTGACGCAATTATATTGCTCAAATTGCGCCGGCGTGGGCATGGTTTGAAATTTAATGCCGGGGCCTCCAGACTATACTGTGCCCTAATAAAATGAGGAGACTGTGATGCAATTTACGCCTTGGGACAACCCGATGGGGACCGATGGATTCGAGTTTGTCGAGTACGCCGCGCCCGATCCAAAAGCGCTTGGCGCGCTGTTCGAACAGATGGGTTTTACCGCCATCGCCCGCCACCGTCACAAGGACGTGACCCTGTACCGCCAGGGAGACATCAACTTCATCATCAACGCAGAAAAAGACTCGTTCGCGCAGCGCTTCGCGCGCACGCACGGCCCGTCGGTGTGCGCCATTGCGATCCGCGTCGAAGACGCCGCCTTTGCCTACAAGCGCGCGCTGGAACTGGGCGCCTGGGGCTTTGACAACAAGACCGGCCCGATGGAGCTGAACATCCCGGCCATCAAGGGCGTAGGCGACTCGCTGCTGTATTTCGTGGACCGCTGGCGCGGCAAGGGCGCCAACCCGGGCGCGGGTTCCGCAACCATCGGCACCATCGGCGACATCTCCATCTATGACGTCGACTTTGTCGCCATTCCGGGCGCAGTCGCCAACCCGGTCGGCAACGGCCTGACCTACATCGACCATTTGACCCACAATGTGCACCGCGGGCGCATGAAGGAATGGGCCGAGTTCTACGAGAACCTGTTCAACTTCCGCGAAGTGCGCTACTTCGATATCGAAGGCAAGCTGACGGGCCTCAAATCGAAGGCGATGACGTCCCCATGCGGAAAAATCCGCATCCCGATCAACGAGTCGTCCGACGACAAGTCGCAGATCGCCGAATACCTCGACGAGTACCACGGCGAAGGCATCCAGCACATTGCGCTCGGTACCGACAACATCTACCAGTCGGTCCAGCAGCTGCGCGACACCGGCATCGTGTTCCAGGATACGATCGAAACCTACTATGAGTTGATCAACCGCCGCCTGCCCGGTCACGGCGAAAACCTCGACGAGCTGCGCCGCCTGCGCATCCTGGTCGATGGCCACAGCAGCGACACCGAACGCGAACTGCTGCTGCAGATCTTTACCCAGACCGTGATTGGACCGATCTTCTACGAGATCATCCAGCGCAAGGGTGACCAGGGTTTCGGCGAAGGCAATTTCCGCGCACTGTTCGAGTCGATTGAACTGGACCAGATCAAGCGCGGCGTGCTGGTAGACACTGCAACAGAGAACACCACAAAAACAGCTGCCTGAGCGGCAGCACCGGAGACAAGACATGAACGCACCTCTCGACCCGTCCAAGCTGCAAGCCGAGCCTGAACACGCCATTTCGCTCGACGACAAATGGACCCTGGAGCGCGGCCGCGCCTTCATGACCGGCACCCAGGCGCTGATCCGCCTGCCGATGATGCAGCGCGAACGCGACCTGGCCGCCGGCCTGAATACCGCCGGCTACATCACCGGCTACCGCGGCTCGCCTGTTACGTCGGTCGACATGACGGCGGTGAAGGCGAAAAAATTCCTCGACGCGCACCACGTCAAGTTCCATCCCGGGATCAACGAAGACCTGGCCGCCACCGCCGTCTGGGGCACCCAGCAAACCAATCTGTTTGAAGACGCCAAATACGACGGCGTGTTTGGCATGTGGTACGGCAAAGGACCGGGCGTGGACCGCTGCGGCGACGTCTTCAAGCACGCCAACAATGCCGGCAGCGCCAAGTTTGGTGGCGTGCTGGTGCTGGCTGGCGACGACCATGCCGCGAAGTCCTCGTCCACCGCGCACCAGTCCGACCATATCCTGAACGCCTGCGGGATTCCCGTGCTGTACCCGGCGTCGGTGCAGGAATACATCGACTATGGTCTGCACGCGTGGGCCATGAGCCGCTACACGGGATTGTGGGTCTCGATGAAGTGCGTGACCGACATCATCGAGTCCGGCGCCGTGGTCGACTTTGACCCGGACCGCGTCAAGATCGAACTGCCGACCGACTTCGTGCTGCCGGAAGGGGGCCTAAATATCCGCTGGCCCGACACCGTGCTCGATATGGAAGTGCGGATGAACAGCTTCAAGTGGTACGCCGCCCTGGCGTATGCGCGCGTGAACAAGCTGAACAAAATCATCTGGGACAGCCCGAAGCCGAAGATCGGCATCATCACCGCCGGCAAGTCCTACCTGGACACGCGCCAGGCGCTGGCCGACCTTGGCATCGACGAGCAGGACGCGGCCGACATCGGCATCCGCCTGTACAAGATCGGCATGACCTGGCCGCTGGAATCGGAAGGCGTGCACGAATTTGCCAAGGGCCTGGACGAAATCCTGGTGGTCGAAGAAAAGCGCCAGATCCTCGAATACGCGCTCAAGGAAGAGCTGTACAACCTGCCTGACGGCCAGCGTCCGCGCGTGGTCGGCAAGTTCGACGACACGGGCGAATGGGCCAACAAGGGCGGCACCGGCCACGGCGACTGGCTGCTGCCGGCCACCTATGAATTGAACCCGGCCCTGATCGCGCGCGCAATTGCCAGCCGCATCTCGCACTACTGCGCCGGCCACCCGGTCGAGCAGCGGGTGAAAGAACGCATCGCGTTTTTGGAAGCCAAGGAGCTGGTGCTGAAAAGTTCGAGCCTCAAGCCGAATCCCGAGACCGACCGCACGCCGTACTTTTGCTCCGGTTGCCCGCACAATTCGTCGACCAAGGTGCCGGAAGGCTCGCGCGCGCTGGCCGGCATCGGCTGCCACTACATGGTGCTGTGGATGGACCGCGAAACGTCGACCTTCACCCACATGGGCGCCGAAGGCGTCACCTGGGTCGGCCAGGCCCCGTTCACCGATGAAAAGCACGTGTTCACCAACCTGGGGGATGGCACTTACTTCCACTCGGGTTTGCTGGCGATCCGCGCGGCGGTGGCGGCCAAGGTCAACATCACCTACAAGATTTTGTTTAACGACGCTGTCGCCATGACCGGCGGCCAGGTGTTCGACGGTCCGCTTGACCCGGGCATGATCAGCCGCCAGATCGCGGCCGAAAACGTGGGTCCGATCATCGTCGTCACCGACGAACCGGACAAATACCCGGACGACTATAACTGGGCGCCGGGCGTGACGGTGCGTCACCGCTCCGAACTGATGGAAGTGCAGCGCGAACTGCGCGAATGCCCGGGCGTGTCGGCGATGATCTACGACCAGACCTGCGCGTCTGAAAAACGGCGCCGCCGGAAGCGCAAGGAATACCCGGACCCAGCCAAGCGCGCCGTCATCAACGAGGCCGTGTGCGAAGGCTGCGGCGACTGCTCGGTGCAATCGAACTGCCTCTCGGTGGAGCCGCTGGAAACGGAACTGGGGCGCAAGCGCCAGATCAACCAGTCGTCCTGCAACAAGGACTTTTCGTGCGTGACCGGTTTTTGCCCGTCGTTCGTGACGGTTGAAGGCGGGGCGCTCAAGAAGCCGAAAAAGGCTGCGAATACCGAGGCTGCGCCGCCGGTGCTGCCAACGCCTGCGCTCAAGAGCACGGCTGAGCCGTACGGCATCCTGATCACCGGTATCGGCGGCACCGGTGTGGTCACCGTCGGCCAGATCCTGGCGATGGCCGCCCACGTCGAAGGCAAGGGCGCGATCGTGCTCGACATGAGCGGTCTGGCCCAAAAGGGCGGCCCGGTCATGTCGCACGTGCGCCTGGCCGACAAGCAGTCGGACCTGCATTCGACCCGCGTGGGCACCGGCAGCGCCAACCTGGTCATCGGCTGCGACCTGATCGTCACCGCCAGCCGCGACGCCTTGTCGCGCATGGGCGACGGGCGCACCTACGCGGCCATCAATTCCACCGGTTCCTCGACCGCTGCTTTTGTGAAGAACCCGAACTGGCAGTTCCCGGGCGCCTCGTCGCAAGCGGAAATCGTCAAGGCCTGCGGTGCTGAACTGGTGGACTTTGTCGACGCCGGCCAGATTGCCACCGCGCTGATGGGCGACTCGATCGCCACCAATATGTTCATGCTCGGGTATGCGTGGCAAAAAGGGCAGGTGCCGTTGACGGAAGCGTCGATCCTGCGCGCCATTGAGCTCAACAACGTGTCGGTCGCCTTCAACAAGACGGCGTTCAACTGGGGCCGTACGGCCGCGCACGACCTGGCGTCGCTGGTCAAGATGACGACGCCGGCCAAGGTGATCGAATTCAAGCGCACGCAGACGCTGGACGACATCATCAAAAAGCGCGTGGAACTGCTCACTGCATTCCAGGACGGCGCTTACGCCAACCAGTACAAGGTGTTTGTCGACCAGGTGCGCGCCAAGGAAGCCACGTTGGGCGGCGGCACGCGCCTGACCGAAGCGGTGGCGCGTTACTACTACAAGCTGATGGCGTACAAGGACGAATATGAAGTTGCGCGCCTGTACACCACCGGCGCGTTTGCCGAAAAGATTGCCAACATGTTCGAAGGCGACTACACTATAAAGTTCCATCTTGCGCCGCCGATGTTCTCCAAAACCGACGCCGAAGGGCATTTGGTCAAGAAGGAGTTCGGACCGTGGATGATGAAGGCGTTCGGCGTGCTGGCCAAGTTCAAGGGTCTGCGCGGCGGCGTGTTCGACGTGTTTGGCTACACGGCCGAGCGCAAGATGGAGCGTGCGCTGATCAAGGAGTATCAGGCGACCGTGGGTGCTTTGCTGGCTAAACTGAATGCGGACAATTTGTCGCAGGCTGTGGCCATTGCCAGCATTCCGGAAGATATCCGCGGTTACGGGCACGTGAAGGAGCGTCATCTGAAGGCGGCCAAGTCGAAGGAAGCGAGCTTGCTGGCCAATTTTGGCGCACCAAGCGGAGAACACCGGGCCGCGTAAGTAGTAACGTAGGGCGCGTAAGTAGTAACGTAGGGCGGAAAAGCGTTAGCGCATTCCCGCCCTACGTTTTTTGTGGCGCTAACTTTTACGGAGACAATATGAATCAAGTTGCCAAGGGCACGTTCGACCTCGTCATGGTCCCGCCCCCAGCAGGCGAGGGGGCAGGCCGCCTTGCGGTCGGGCGCATGCTGATGGACAAGCAGTACAGCGGCGACTTTACCGGCACCGGCCAGGGCGAGATGCTCTCGGCCGGCAACCCAGCCGCCGGCTCGGCCGGCTACGTGGCCATCGAACACGTCACCGGCAGCCTGCACGGGCGCAGCGGCAGTTTCGCACTACAGCACAACGGCACCATGCACAACGGCGCCAGCCACCTGGCCATCGCCATCGTTCCCGGCTCCGGCACGGGCGACCTGTTCGGCATCGAGGGCAAGCTCAAGATCGAAATCGTCGAACGCAAGCATTTCTACGAGATCGACTACACGCTCGATTGACTGTTCGATTGACTGTTCGATTGATGGCTCGATTGATTGCTCGATTAAGCAGCGCTCACTTCAAAATCGCGGCCAGCACCATCACCAGCCCGGCCAGCGACACGCCCCACGCCAGGGAGCGCACCACCGGCACGCCAAACGCGTACAGCGGCACATACAGTACGCGCGCGCCCAGGTAAGCGTAGCAGCCCCACAAGGTCAGCTCGCCTTCGCGCCCGCCCACATGCGCGATCAGTACCGCCGCGGCAAACAGCGGCAGCGTTTCAAACAGGTTGGCCTGGGCGCGCTGCATGCGCGCCGTGACCGGGCGCGGTGGCGGGGCCGCCGCGTCGCGCGGTCCCATGTTGTAAGTCAGGCCTGTTTCGGCCGTGCGCAGCGTCGCCACCAGCATAATCTGCACCAGCGCCAGCACCACGGTCCATCCCAGGATCATCAGTTCGGTTGTCAGCGTCATTGTCGTCATCATTGTCATCCTCGTTGTCATGTCAGGCATTGCGTCCGGCGGACCGGCACAGGATAGCAAAGATGTCGCAATATTCACGGTAAAAGCCGACTATAATTTCTGGTCAGCCGTGCGTACCGCGCATGGCGATCCTTTCTTGCCGGAGCCTTACCGATGATCCGTTCTGCGTTGCTGCTTGCCCTGCTGGGCGCCGTTCCCCTTTCCCATGCCGCGCCCTACCTCAAGACGGTCGCCGAGCGTTCCGCGTTCGTGCAGACCGGCCGCTACGACGAAGTCATCAAGCTGTGCGCCGCGTTCCAGGTGGCCTATCCCAAGGCCGTGCGCTGTATCGACTTTGGCACCACGCCCGAAGGGCGACCCATGAAGGCGCTGGTGGTCACCCGCACCGGCGCCATGACGGCGCAGGCGGCGGCCAAACGAGCCTTGCCGGTGGTGCTGGTGCAAGGCGGCATTCACGCCGGCGAGATCGACGGCAAGGATGCCGGCTTTCTGGCGCTGCGCGAAGTGCTCGAAAACCGCGCCGCGCCCGGCGCGCTGGACAAGCAGGTGCTGCTCTTTGTCCCGGTCTTTAACATCGATGGCCACGAGCGCTTCAAGAAGTGGAATCGCCCTAACCAGCGCGGCCCTGTCGAGATGGGCTGGCGCACCACCGCGCAGAACTTCAACCTGAACCGCGACTACGCCAAGGCCGACTCACCCGAGATGCAAGCCATGCTCAACCTGGTCAACGCCTGGGACCCGCTGGCCTACATCGACCTGCACGTGACCGACGGCGCCAAGTTCGAGCACGACGTCTCGATCCAGGTCGAGCCGGTGCATTCGGCCGACAGCGAGCTGCGCCAGATCGGACTGGCCCTGCGCAGCGGCGTGCTGGCCGATATTACGGCGCAAGGCTCGATGCCGCAGCCGTTTTACATGTCCTTTGTCGACACCGACAATCCAGCGTCGGGCTTTGCCGACGGCGTGTCGGACCCGCGTTTTTCGACCGGCTACTTCCCATTGCGCAACCGATTGGCCATGCTGGTTGAGACCCACTCCTGGAAGGATTACGCCACGCGCGTGCGCGTCACGCGCAACGCGGTGGTGGCTATCCTGGCGCAGGTGGCCGAGCACGGCACCGCATGGCGCCAAGCCACGCTGCAGGCCGACGCGCGCGCTGCGAAGCTGGCCGGGGCCGACCTGCCGCTGACCTACAAGACGACCGACAAGGTGCGCATGATCGACTTTCGCGGCTATGCCTACAGCCGCACCCCGTCCGAAGTATCGGGCCAGCTGATGACGCGCTACGACGAGACGCGCCCGCAAATCTGGCGCGTGCCGGTGCGCGACGAGATCGTGCCTGACGCGATGGCGCGCGCGCCCCTGGCCGGCTACGTGGTACCGCCGGCGCAGGCGGCGATGGTGAGCGCCAAGCTCAAGCTGCACGGGATCAGCTTCCGCACGCTGGTCGCAAGCAAGGACAGTTTCGCCGTCGAGACCTTCCGCGCCGAGAAAGCCACCTTTGGCGCCGGCTCGGTCGAAGCGCACCAGCGCCTGGCGCTGGCGGGACAGTGGAAGGCCGAACCGCGCACGCTGGCCAAAGGCTCGCTGTTTGTGCCGGTCGGCCAACCGAAGGCACGCTTGGTGCTGGCGCTGTTCGAACCGCTGGCGCCCGATTCAATGGTGGCGTGGGGCAACTTTAACAATGCTTTCGAGCGCAAGGAATACATGGAGGATTACGTGGCCGAAGACGTCGCGCGCGCGATGCTGGCGGCCGACCCGGCGCTGGCGGCGCGCTTTCAGTCCCGGCTCGATACCGACCCGGCCTTCGCCAAAAGCGCTGCGGCGCGGTTGGAATTTTTCGCCCGGCTTCACGAATCGTGGGATGAACGCTACAGTTTATATCCGGTCATGCGCACCGCCGTGGCGCCTTGACGCCCCGCAATAGTGCAAAAATCGAAGTAAACCTCTATCGAATTGAACCACGGGCAATATTTCTGTGTTCCATTTTCATGTAATAATGTGGACCCTCGGTCAATACGAGTGATTGACCGCTTCTATTCACATATTCAAAAGGCAACATCATGTTCAAGAAAATCATCATTGCTTCGGCCCTGACCCTGCTGGCATCGACTTCGTTCGCACAGTCCGCCGCTACCCCTCACGTGTACGCTGGCGTCGATGTCGGCAGCGTCGACGTTGACGGTTACGACAAGGAAACCAGCGCTGGCGTTTTCGCCGGCTACAGCTTCAACGAAAACTGGGCAATCGAAGGCGGCTACCGTCAGGCAAAGTTTGACCTGTTCAAAGTGAAGCAAACGCACCTGTCGGTTGTTGGCACGCTGCCATTGAGCAATGGTTTCAATATCTTCGGTCGCGTTGGCTACAACGACATCAATGCCAAGCGTAACGTTACCGGCGGTTCGCTGACGGCGGATCTGGATTCCGGCGCCCTGTACGGCGTAGGCGTAGGCTATGCATTCACGCCAATGATCACGGGTCGCGTTGAGTACCAGCGTCCAGTCAGCGACGCTAACATCGTCACCGCTGCCGTGTTGTTCGCATTTTAATAGCGTTATCTAAAAAACCCGTTTCGGCGGTGATGCCGTTCAGCGCAGACTGAACGGCATTTTTTATTAAGCGGTGGTAAACCGTTTCATCTGGAGTCAGCGTTGCGCGCGATGTCCGGCGCTGTTTTCTACTTTTGGGCAAGCGATCCTGAGCCGCGCGACTGGCCTGGCGAGCAAGCTGCAATCGCACTGCAATTGGAGTACTGCTGCGGGCTTAACCCCGCTGCAGCGATATGGTCCCCATCACCGGCGTCGAGCACGGCTCTTCATCAAAAGCGATGTCCCCCAACGGATTGGCCACCCCGTCAGCCTTGATGTCCTTGAAGCCAAACAAGTTCGCATCCATCAGGTGCGACGGCACCACCGTCGACAGCGAGGTCGACGGTTACGACCGTGAAACCGGCGCTGGCCTGTTTCTTGGTTATCAGTTCAACGAAACCTACGGTCTGGAAGTGGGCTATGCCCGCCTGGCCGACTTTGATGCCGCTCCTGGTGTCAACGTCAAGCTGAACCAGATGTCCTTGTCGGGTATTGCTACTCTGCCACTGGGCAACGGTTTCAACGTGTTCGGCCGTCTGGGCTACAACCGCATCGACGCCAAGGCTAGTGGAAGCAGCCGCAGCGCTACGGAAGATACCTCCGGCGCGCTGTATGGCATCGGTCTGGGCTACAACTTCAGCCCAACCATTGCTGGTCGCGTTGAATTCCAGAAAGCAAGCAGCGATTCGACCAGCGCAGTTGCTGCGATCGTGTTCAAGTTCTAATTGCTTGATGCCTGTAAAAAAACCCGCTTCGGCGGGTTTTTTTACGTCAGTAACAAGCGGTGTAAGGGCTACCTGGCCGACCCAGCTTAACGCACGCCGACCGGCCAAGTGGCAAACGCCAGCGCGCCCTACGCGATGTCGAAACGGTCGAGATTCATCACCTTTGTCCACGCAGCTGCAAAGTCATGGACGAACTTTTTCTCGGCATTGCTAGCTGCGTACACTTCCGCGATGGCGCGCAACTGCGCGTTCGAGCCAAAAACCAGGTCGATCCGCGTTGCCGTCCAGCGCGCTTCGCCCGTCTTGCGGTCGCGCCCTGCGAACTGCTCGCCTGCGGCCGAGACAGCGCTCCACTCGGTGCGCATGTCCAGCAGGTTGACAAAGAAGTCATTGCTCAAGGTGCCCGGCCGGTTGGTGAACACGCCCTCGGTTTTGTGGCCGACATTGGCGCCCAGCACCCGTAGACCGCCGACAAGGACCGTCATTTCCGGACCCGTCAAGGTCAGCAGTTGGGCGCGGTCAATCAACAAGGCTTCCGCCGGTACGCTATAGCGCGTCTTTTGGTAATTCCGGAAACCATCGGCGATCGGTTCGAGTGGATTGAACGAGGCAACATCGGTCTGCTCCTGCGAGGCGTCCATCCGGCCGGGAGCGAACGCGATGCCAAGCACGTGGCCGGCATGCTGCGCTGCCAGCTCCACGCCTGCGTTACCGGCCAGGACGATCAAGTCTGCCAACGACAGCTTCTTGCCACCCGTCTGTGCGGCGTTGAAATCGGCGCGGATCTGCTCCAGCCCCTGCAATACGGTGGCCAGTTGTTCTGGCTGGTTGACGGCCCAGTCTTTTTGGGGCGCCAGGCGAAGCCGCGCGCCGTTCGCGCCACCGCGTTTGTCCGAGCCCCGGAAGGTGGACGCCGACGCCCATGCCGTCGAAACCAACTGGGACACCGTCAAGCCCGATGCCAGCACGGTTTGCTTCAAGGCCGCGACGTCGGCTTCGTCGACGAGCGCGTGGTCGAGTGCAGGGATCAGGTCCTGCCAGATGAGTTCTTCCGCCGGCACCTCGGGGCCGAGATAGCGCGTGCGTGGCCCCATGTCGCGGTGGGTCAGCTTGAACCAGGCGCGCGCAAAGGCGTCGGCAAACTGGTCGGGGTTGTCCAGAAAGCGGCGCGAAATCAATGCATAGGCCGGGTCCACGCGCAAAGCGAGGTCGGTGGTGAGCATCGTCGGGCGGTGCCGCTTGGTCGGGTCATGTGCATCCGGGATCAGGCCTTCACCGCCGATAGCTACCCACTGGTGCGCGCCGGCGGGGCTCTTGGTCAGTTCCCACTCGAAGCCAAACAGGTTTTCAAAAAAGTTGTTGCTCCACTGCGTAGGCGTCTTGGTCCAGGTTACTTCCAAGCCGCTGGTGATGGTGTCGCCGCCCTTGCCGCTGCCAAAGCTGTTGCTCCAGCCGAAACCCTGGGCTTCGAGACCGGCTGCCTCAGGCTCATGCGAAACGTGCTCGGCGGGAGCCGCGCCATGGGTTTTGCCAAAGCTGTGTCCGCCGGCGATGAGGGCCACGGTCTCTTCATCATTCATGGCCATGCGCGCAAAGGTGTCACGAATATCGAAGGCGGCCGCAAGCGGGTCGGGCTTGCCGTCCGGGCCTTCGGGGTTCACGTAGATTAAGCCCATCTGTACTGCGGCCAGTGGATTTTCCAGGTCGCGCGTGTGGGGCACTTCGCTGTCATCGTCCTTGACGAGTACGCCGTGCGCCTCCGCGCTTCCCGGGGAACCAGTCGCATAGCGTACGTCGCCGCCCAGCCATTTTGTCTCGCGACCCCAATAGACATCATGGTCCGGCTCCCACACATCCTGGCGCCCGCCGGCGAAGCCGAAGGTGGTAAAGCCCATGCTTTCCAAGGCGACGTTGCCGGTAAGTACAATCAAGTCTGCCCATGAAATCTTGTCACCGTATTGCTGCTTGATCGGCCACAGCAGGCGGCGTGCCTTGTCCAGGCTCACATTGTCCGGCCAGCTGTTCAGTGGCGCAAAGCGTTGCTGCCCGCGGCCAGCGCCACCCCGGCCATCGCCGATGCGGTAGGTGCCGGCACTGTGCCAGGCCATGCGCACGAACAGGCCGCCGTAGTGCCCGAAGTCCGCCGGCCACCAATCCTGGGAGTCGGTCATCAAGGCGGTGAGGTCTTTTTTCAGCGCCGCCAGGTCGAGGCTCTTGAACGCCTCGGCATAGTTGAATTGCCCGCCCATGGGGTCGGACTTGGCGGAGTGTTGATGCAGCAGATCAAGGCGCAATTGCTGCGGCCACCAGTCACGGTTGGTCGTTCCAACACCCGCTGCTGCACTGAAGGGGCATTTCGCTTGGGTCGTTTCGGTACTCATGTCGGACTCCGGTTTTCGCAATAAATTGCTAATGTAAATGGCAGGGGAAATCAGGTTGACTACACGCTCGTCTGGCGCGATCGATCACGATAAGAACTCATGCCCTGCTGGTTTTCGTGCATGGAAAAGTATGTGTGCTTGGCACAGCCTTTGGAGCATAGCGACATCTTCCCAATTGGCATAATTGATCATTCAAATATGCGGCATAGGTAATCGCTATCGTTGGGCGAAAGTCAGCGTGGTGTGCGCAAGCGGGTACCGCAAGTGGCGCAATTGCGGTACCTGCGATTGCGGCAACTTGAAGTGGCGGTGGCTTGAAATTGCTGGCTTAAACCTGCTGCAGCGAAATGGTTCCCATCACCGGCGTCGAGCATGGCTCTTCATCGAAGGCGATGTCGCCCAGCGGGCTGGCCACGCCATCGGCCTTCATATCCTTGAAGCCGAACATGTCGCGGTCCATCAGGTGCGACGGCACCACCGTCGACAGCGACGAGAAAATGCTCTCCACGCGGCCCGGGTGCTCGTTTTCCCACTTGCGCATCAAGGCCTTGATCTGCTTGCGCTGCAAATTTTCCTGGGAGCCGCACAGGTCGCACGGAATGATGGGGAACTGCTTGACCTCGGCGTAGCGGGTCGAATCTTCTTCCTTTACATACGCCATCGGGCGGATCACCATGTGCTTGCCATCGTCCGAGACCAGTTTGGCCGGCATGCCCTTGAGCTTGCCGCCGAAGAACATATTCAGGAAGAAGGTTTCAAGGATGTCGTCGCGGTGGTGGCCCAGCGCAATCTTGTTGCAGCCGAGCTCATCAGCCACGCGGTACAGGATGCCGCGCCGCAGGCGCGAGCACAGCGAACAGGTCGTCTTGCCTTCCGGGATCAGGCGCTTGACGATGCTGTAGGTATCCTGGTTTTCGATATGGAAAGGCACGCCCAGGCGGGTCAGGTAGGCCGGCAAGATATCGGCCGGGAAGTTCGGCTGCTTCTGGTCCAGGTTGACCGCGATCAGCTGGAAATTGATCGGCGCGCGCTCGCGCAGCGTCATCAAGATGTCGAGCAGCGCGTAGCTATCCTTGCCGCCGGACAGGCACACCATGATCTTGTCGCCGTCTTCGATCATGTTGAAGTCGCCGATCGCCTGGCCGACCAGGCGGCACAGGCGCTTGTGCAGCTTGTTGTTTTCGTAGGCGAGCTTGTCGTCGCTACGCTGCACTGCGCCCTGTGCCATCACAGCCGCCTCGCTCATGCTGCTTCCTTGATCTGGAATACTTCCACGCCCACGCCTTCGCAGTCCGGATAGACGTCCGGCTTCATGGTCGAGACCCGCACCGCGCGCACGTTCGGGTGGGCCAGCATCGCGCGCACCACGTCGTCACACAGCGTCTCTTGCAAATGCACGTGGCCTTGCGCCATGCGGTTGGCGATTGTCACGCGCATGAAGTCGTAATCGACCACTTCGTCCAGGTGGTCATCCTTGGGCGTGGACAGCGCCAGCGGGATGTACAGATCGACGTTGATCAGGACGCGCTGCTCGCCCTTTTTCTCAAAATCGTGCACGCCGATGTTGACCATCACTTCGTAGTTGCGCAAAAAGAGGCGGCGGCAGTCTTGCAGGCTTGGGTGGGTCAGTGCGGATAACATAATTTTCTTTCGTGTTGGTTTATTTGGTCAGGAACATCACGTCGCGCGGCAGCGGCATCAGGTGCTGGCCGCCGTCGACAAGGAGGGTGGTGCCGGTCACGGCGCGCGCGCCGGCCAGGTAGCAGACCGCGTCGACGATGTCTTGCGGATTGCTTGATTGGCCCAGCGGCGTGGCCTGGTGCGCCTTGTCAAAGCCGCCTTCGGTCTGCTCGCCCGACACCAGCGTCAGGCCGGGCGCCACGCCCACCACGCGTACGGTGGGCGCCAGTGCTTGCGCCAGCATCGTGGTGGCCGTGTGCAGCGCGGCCTTGGACAGGGTGTACGACAAAAAGTCGGGATTCATGTTGTACAGCTTTTGGTCGAGCAGGTTGATGACCACGGCCTGGCCGCCGCTTGGTGTGGCCGCGTGCAGCGCCTGCGCCAGCAAAATGGGCGCGCTGACGTTGGCCTGCATGTGCGCGGCCAGCAGCGCGGGCGAAAAATCGGCCGCGCTGTCGTACTCGAACTGGGAAGCGTTGTTCACCACGCAGAGCACCGGGCCCAGCGCGGCGCTCGCGCGCCCCAGCAGCGCGCGCACGGCGGTTTCGTCGCTCAGGTCGCACTGCACCAGCGCGGCGCGCCGGCCAAGCGCCTCGACGCCCGCCGCGGTGGCGCGCGCGTCCTCGTGCGAGGCGCGGTAGTGCACGGCCACGTCCCAGCCGGCCTTGGCCAGCCCGAGCGCGATGGCGCGCCCGATGCGCTTGCCGGCGCCGGTCACCAGCGCCACGCGCGCGTTTGCGATTGCTTGTTCGTCCGCTTGTTCGTCCGCTTTGTCGTGCATATTTTGTCGATGCGTCCCGTTGTGGCTACAATGCCGAAATGTCCTTAACCTTACCCGTCCCCGATAGCGACGCGCTGGCCGCGTCCCACGCCCTGCAGCACCAGATTGCCGCCGAAATTGCGCAGCACGATGGTCCCATGGGCGGCGCGATCCCGTTTTCCCGCTTCATGGAACTGGCGCTGTACGCGCCCAAGCTGGGCTACTACAGCGGTGGCGCCGCCAAGCTGGGCAAGGATGGCGATTTTACAACCGCGCCGGAGATATCATCCCTGTTCGGCGCCGCGCTCGCCCAGGTTGCAGCCCCTATTATCGCCCAAAGTTCACCCAATATCCTTGAATTCGGGGCCGGCACCGGGAAACTGGCGCGCGACGTGCTGACCGCCATGGCGCAGCAGGGCGTGCGGATCGACAGTTACGCCATCATCGAACTGTCGGGCGAACTGCGCGCGCGCCAGCAGGAAGCACTCCGAGATTTTCCGCAGGTGACGTGGCTGGACGACTTTCCGGCCGCGTTCAGCGGCGTGGTGCTGGCCAACGAGGTGCTCGACGCCATGCCGGTGCAACTGGTGCGCAAGGACGCCGACGGCTGGCGCGAACTGTACGTGACGGTCGAAGACGGGGCCTTTGCCTTTACGCCGCGCGCACCCGATGCGCAGCTGCAGCAGCGCATCCAGACCCAGATTCCCGATGGCGAATCCTTGATCGAAGGCTATCTGACCGAAGTGCATGCCGTTGGCTGCGGCTTCATGGCCACGCTCGCGCGCATGCTGGCGGCGGGCAAGGGCGCGGCGATCCTGGTCGACTACGGCTTTCCGGCGCACGAGTACTATCTCGACCAGCGCATCGGCGGCACGCTGATGTGCCACTACCGCCATCATTCGCATCCCGAACCGTTTTACCTGCCGGGGCTGCAGGACATCACTGCCCACGTCGACTTTACCGCCATGGCGCTGGCGGCGCAGGACGCCGGGGCCGACGTGCTGGCCTACATGAACCAGGCGTCGTTCCTGCTGGCGGCGGGCATTGGCGAGCTGCTGCTCAAGCTCGATCCGGCCGACCCCAAGCGCTACCTGCCGCAGGCGAGCGCCGTGCAAATGCTGGTGTCGCCGGCCGAAATGGGCGAGCTGTTCAAGGTGCTCGTCGTCGGGCATGGCGTGACTTTGCCTGCGGCCGTGATGGCGGCCGATCGCACCCACCGCCTGTAGGCGGCGCGCTTACCGCTTACGGGGCGAGACGCTTCAGGTAGATGCTGTAAGCGACGCCGTGAATGTCGGGCGCATCCGCATGCCACGTGAAACCCATGCGCTGGTACATCAGCAGCGCAACGGACATCAGGGCGCTGGTGTGCAGCGCAAACACGGGCGCCTGGTCGCGCCTGGCGCAGTCGATGCAGGCGTGCGCCAGCGCCCGGCCAACGCCCAGGCCGCGTGCCTCGGGCGCCACCACCAGCATGCGCATGATCGGCCAGGCCGGATCGAAAAACGCGCTCTTGATCTGGTGCGGCCCGATGTACGCGACCGCGCCGACCAACTGCGCGTTGCGCTCGGCAATGATGATTTCGCCGTGCGCCGACAAGGCCGACATGGCGCCGATCTTGTTGTTGAAACCGGGCCAGTCGGAATATGCAGATTCAAATTGGGCAAATGCGCTCACGGCGAGGGCATTGATTGCCGCGGCATCGGCGGGAGCATAGGGGCGCAAATTGATCGTATCCATCTGCGCAGTATGGCCTTGATGGCGGGCTCGGGCAAATGCCGGTGCGTCGCCTGGCGAGCGCCGGTGTGGTATCGGCTATCATGAAGCCAACAAAACGTCCGCATTGCCCATCCATGGCTCGAATCCACACGCACTATGACAACCTGAAAGTGTCGCGCAAGGCGCCGCAGGAAGTCATTCGCGCGGCCTACAAGGCGCTGAGCCAGAAGTACCATCCGGACAAGAACCCGCACGACGAGAAGGCCGCGCGCATCATGGCGATCCTCAACAGCGCCTACGGTACGCTGGCCGACCCGGTGCGGCGTCATGAACACGACGAGTGGATCGCGGCCGAGGAATGGGAAATCGACTGGCTGGAAAGCACCCGCGCCGACGACGGGCGCGAGCTCGCGCACGGCGAGGGGGGCCAGTGGCGCCCGGAACTGATCGACGACGCCGTCACGCCGCGCCTGCGGCGCAATCCGCTCTGGTGGCTGTCGCTGGCGCTGTGCCTGGCGCTTGGCTGTGCGGCGGGGGTGTTGCTGATGATCCAATTGAAAGTGGCGCCGGTGCCGACACTGGCGCCGGTGGTCAGCGTGGCCGCCGTGGCGCCGCCGCCGGTGGTGCCGGTTGACGACCCGCTGCACGATGGCTGGGCCGTGAGCCAGGCGCCGGTGCCTGACGCGGCCCGTTCGCCCGAGGTCCTGACGCTGGGCATCACCGAGCTGGTGATCCCCAAGCGCGCGCCCGACTGCGACATGGCATTGACCATGCTGGCCTCGCCCAATGGCGAGGCATGGCCGGCGCAGTCGGGTTATGTGGACGGCTTCCCGGTGGGGAACCAGGGCAAGGAGATGCAGATTGTGCTCGACAATGGGGCCAATTCCTCGCCCGTGCTGGTGAAGGTGTATGACCTGGAGCGGCGCTCGAATGTGCGGCACGTGTTTGTGCTGGCGAACCAGAGCATGACGGTGGAGAACCTGGCGGCGGGCAGGTATGAGGTGCGCTATCAGAATATCGCGGTTGGGGGCAGCAAGGAGGAGTGCTTGGTGCGCAGGGCGCCAGCGGTGGTGCGGGCGGAGCCTTGAGGGGGTATTGGCGGCTCTTGGCGGAATGCGCATGCGCTTTTCCGCCCTACATGTATCGCTGACCGCTGACCGCTGACCGCTGACCGCTGACCGCTGACCGCTGACCGCTGACCGCTGACCGTAGGGCGGAAAAGGGCTAGCCCGCATTCCGCCATGAGCCGCCACTACCTATTCAAATTTTCCATTGACCGATCCCGCTCACGATGTTATTGGCGGCTCATGGCGGAATGCGCTGCGCTTTTCCGCCCTACATGTATCGCTGATCGCCATGCGCCGCCGTCAGGTATTCAAATTCTCGATCAGCCCCATCTCGCCCGACGACATCAGCTTGTCAATGTCCACCAAAATGAGCATCCGCTCATCGATCGTCCCCAGCCCGATCATGTAGTCCGAATTGAACGCGGCTCCCATCTCCGGCGCCGGCTTGATCTGGTCCGGCGTGAGCGTGGTGACGTCGGACACGCTGTCGACCACCATCCCCATGATGCGCCCGCCAATATTGAGGATGATGACCACGGTGAACTGGTCATACACGGGCGTGCCCAGGTTGAACTTGATCCGCATGTCGATGACGGGGATAATAATGCCGCGCAGGTTGATCACGCCCTTGATGAATTCCGGCGCGTTGGCAATGCGGGTGACCGCTTCGTAGCCGCGGATTTCCTGCACCTTCAAAATGTCGATGCCGTATTCTTCGGAGCCGAGCGTGAAGGCCAGAAATTCGCGCCCGGCCGCTTCCTTGCCGGCGCCGGCATGGGCGGACGTGTTGGACGATTGGGTGTAGCTCATGGCAGTGCTTCCTTATGATTAATGCAAGGCGGCGCGGGCCGTCCAGCCTTACCGGTCAAGCGTAGCAGAGTCCGTGAGCAATTACGAGTAACACTGTTGCCGTCTTGCAAAATAAGAATGACCGAGGCTGGACTTGGTTGCTACTTTGTTTATAATAAAAAATGGTTAATTGACGGTGCCGCTGCTGTCGGCGCCACAGGCCCGCAGGAAACGCCTTATCCGCATCGCGCCCACCGCCCCTTTGAGGAGCCCGTATGACCGACCAGAGCGCAGACGCCGACGACAACTGGCTGCTTGACGAAGATGACGAAGCCGAGGGCGCCGCCCAGGCTGCCATCGACCAGCGCCTGTGGCGCGTGCTGATCGTTGACGACGACGTCGACGTGCACGCCGTCACCCGGCTGGCGCTGCGCAACGTCAGTTTCAAGGGCCGCGAGCTGGAGCTGTTTTCGGCCTACAGCGGGGCGCAAGGCTTCCAGATCCTGCGCGATACGCCCGACATCGCGCTGGTGCTGCTCGACGTGGTGATGGAAACCGACGACGCCGGCCTGATCCTGGCGCGCCGCATCCGCGAAGAATTGTCGAACCAGATCGTGCGCGTGGTGCTGCGTACCGGCCAGCCCGGCCAGGCGCCCGAGCAGCGCGTGATCATCGAATACGACATCAACGACTACAAGGCCAAGACCGAGCTGACCACGCAAAAGCTGTTCACCACGGTAATCTCGGCGCTGCGCGCCTACGAGAGCTTGATGATGCTTGAGCGCAGCCGCATCGGCCTGGGCAAGATCCTGGCTGGCGCCACCAATCTGTACCAGATCCATTCGCTGCGCGAATTCGCCTCGGGCGTGCTGAACCAGGTCAGCGCGATTCTCGACGTGGGCGCCGACGGCGTGCTGTGCGTGATGTCGGCCGACGCCGGCGCGCCCACGGTGGTGGCGGCCACCGGCAATTACGCGCCGCTGGCCGAGAACGAGACCATGCCGCCCGACCATCCGCTGCTGCCGGCCATTCACAAGGCCTTCGCCGAAAAACACAGCCAGTTCGAGCATCCCGCCAACGTGCTGTTCATCCACACGCTGGAAGCGCGCGAGCTGTGCATTTCGGTCACGCCGCCGTGGCCGCTGGCCGCCATCCAGCGCGACTTGCTTGAGGTATTTTGCGAACGCATCGCCGCCGCTTTCGACAACCTGTACATGTTCGGCCAGCTGCGCAAGGCGCAGGAAGCGACCGTGGTGGCGCTGGCCGACCTGGCCGAGTTTCGCGACCATGGCACCGGCGGCCATGTGCGCCGGGTGCAGAACCTGACCTCCCAAATCGCCGAGCGTATGAAGGAGCGCGGCGTGCAAGACCCGGAACTGACGCCCCAGCTGCTGGAAATGATCGGCCTGGCCAGCATCTTGCACGACGTGGGCAAGGTGTCCACGCCCGACCAGGTGCTGCTCAAGCCGGCCGCCCACAACGCCGAGGAGCGGCGCGTGATGCAGACCCACGCGCAAATCGGGCGCGCCATCCTCGAGCGCGCCGCCAGGATGGTCGACGGCGTGAGCTACCTGACCTACGGCGCGCTGATCGCAGGCGGCCACCACGAACACTTTGACGGCGCCGGCTACCCGAATGGGCTCAGCGGGCGCGCCATTCCGCTGTGCGCGCGCATTGTCGCCATCGTCGACGTGTTCGACGCGCTGCTGCACCGCCGTCCGTACAAGGAACCGTGGCCATACAGCGACGTTGTGGTGTACATCCGCGAGCGGCGCGGCACCCAGTTCGACCCGGATGTGGTCGACGCGCTGCTCGACGTCATCGAGCGCCATCCGCTAGCGCCCGCCGAAGGCGACTAGCGCTGTCGCATTCCAGCATCGAAAGGGGCAAAGCCGCCATTCGTTTCGGCTTTCGCGAGTGGAAAACGCCCTTTTTTGTTCCTCTGGCGTAATATGCTGAGGAGACGAAGCAGCTTGACTGGAACCCAGAAATGAACGAACTCGACGGATTGTCCGCACTGATTATCGAGCCGCACCAGGGGATGCGCGCGAGCATCCACAACATGCTCAATTTGTGCGGCCTGACCAAGATCGAACATGCGGGCGGCTCCAACGCCGCCGTCAAGCTGGTCACGACCAGGAGCTTCGACCTGATTTTGTGCGAGTACGATCTGGACGGCGGCCAGGATGGCCAGCAGTTGCTCGAAGACATGCGCCACCACAAGCTGATTGCCTTGTCGACCATGTTTTTCATGGTGACGGCCGAAGGCAACGCCGGCAAGGTGACCAGCGCGGCCGAGCTGACGCCGACCGACTACATCCTCAAGCCGTTCACGGCCGACCGCTTGCTCGAGCGGATCGCGCGCGCGCTCGACAAGCGCAACGCTTTCATGCCCGTGTTCCAGTTCATGGAAGTAGGCAACCAGCGCGACGCAATCGCCGCCTGTCTGGCCGGCATCAAGGCCCATCCCCGCTACGCGATCGACTTCATGCGCCTGCGCGCGGAATTGCACATGTTGCTGGGGGAGCCGGCGGAAGCCGAACCCATCTATCAGCAATTGTTCGACGCCAAGCAGATCGGCTGGGCGCGCCTTGGCGTAGCCAAGACGCTGTTCATGCGCGAGCGCTTTACCGAGGCGCAGGCGATCCTCGAAGCGCTGCTTGAAAACAACAAGAAATTTGTCGACGCCTACGACTGGCTGGCCAAGACCCACGCCGCGGTAGGCGAACTGGAAAAGTCGCAGGCCACGCTGACGGAAGCGGTGGCGGTGTCGCCGCACGCGGTGCGCCGCCTGCGCAAGCTGGGCGAAGTGGCGCTGGAAATGGGCGACACCGAGACGGCCGAACGCGTGCTCAAGCAGGTAGTGAGCAAGGCCAAGTATTCGGAATTTCGCGATCCGGAAGACCACGTCAAGCTGGTGCAGACGCTGGTAAAAAAAGGCGATCCGGTGCAGGCGGCCGCCGTGATTCGCGACCTCGACAAATCAATGGGCGGACAGAAAAATACGGACGTGTGCAGCGCCATTTCGTCGGCCATGGTGCATGAATACACGGGCAACGATGTGCGCCTGGCCGAGTCGCTGGCCAGTGCCCTGGCCGCCTGCAAGGATAGCCAAGGCTTGTCGTCGGACGTCAAGATGGAGCTGGCGCGCAACTGCCTGCAAAACAATATGGAGGAGGGCGCTTCCGACGTCATGCGCGACGTGATGCGCAACGCGCCGAATAACGCGGCCATGACGAAAGCGATGGGCGTGTTTGAAAAAGCCGGGCGCGGCGAACTGGCCAGCGCCATTGCCCAGGAAAGCCGCCAGGCCGTGGTGGAACTGGTGGCCGCCGGCGCGGTCAAAGCCAAGGAAGGGGACTACCGCGGCGCCGTCGCGCTCATGGTCGAGGCCGTCAACAAGCTGCCGGATAATCCGCAAGTGGTGTTCAACGCGGCCGTTGCCGTGCTCAAGTGCCTGGAAAACATGGGCTGGGAAGAACGCATGGGAAACTACGCGCTCACGCTCATCGAGACCGTGCGCCGGCTTGACCCGGTCAACCCCAAGCTGCCCGCGCTGGCCGGCCTGCATCAGCAGATCCTGAAAAAATACGACAAGGGTACGCGCGCCAAAAAGGCGTAGCGGTCCGGATCAAGAGCGAGCATGGCGAGCAACGAAACGCGCAAGGTGCGCGCATCCCTGATGAGCAAGGTGTGCGGCGACGAGGCCATGTTTGCACTGGGCACCTCGGTCGCGCAAGTGGTGCAGATGGCCTCGTCGGACGACCAGGGCACGCACGAGCTTGCCTATTACGTGCTGTCGGACGCCGCGCTCACGCAGCGCATCTTGCGCCTGTCAAACACGGCCACCTACCGCACGGCGTCGGGCACCAACGTCACCACCATTTCGCGCGCCATTTCCTTGCTCGGCTTTGACAACGTCAAGACCACCGCGCTGGCCATGCTGCTGGTGGACGCGCTGTCGAACAGCGCCCACGCGCAAAGCGTGCGCGTGGAGCTGGAAGGCGCGCTGTGCGCCAGCCTTGTGGGGCGCGAAATGGCGCGCCACAGCCCTTACCAGGGCGCCGAGGAAGCGTCGATTGCGGCCTTGTTCATGAACCTGGGTCCGCTGCTGGTAGCCTCGCACGAACATGACCGCTATCGGGAAATCAATGCGCTGCTGGTGGGTGGCGAGCACAACCTTGCGCAAGCTTCGCAAATGATCCTTGGCTGCAGCTACGACACCTTGTCGCAGGCCGTCATGGCCGAGTGGAAAATTCCCGATGTGATCGTGCGCGCGGTGGCGCCGTTGCCGGCCGGGGTGCAAAAAGGGGCGGCCAACCGCGGCGAATGGATGCGCCAGGTGGCCTCGTTCGGCATGGAAGTGGCGCGTCTGCTGGGCCGCTCGGCCGATCCCCATCGCAGTCACGAGGCGCGCGCGCTGCAGCAGCGCTACGGGGCCGCGCTCAATCTGGACGCCGAGCAGATGGGCGCGCTGTTCGATACCGTGCAGGGCGAAATGACACAACTGCTGCAAAGCATGAACATGCAGCCGCAGCCCAAGCTGGCCGAGGCGGTGCAGGAGGGCTTGCCGGACGTGCTGTTTTTGGCCACCATGGGCCATGACGAACTCGATGCCGGTGCCTGCCACCCCAGCGGCAAACCGATGAATGCGCGCGACCTGCTGCTGGCCGGGGTACAGGATGTGACGCAGATGCGGGCGTCGGGCAGCGGCAAGGTCAATGAGCTGATCCTGGCGGTGCTGGAGACCTTGTACCGCAGCATGGGTTTCCGGTTCGCGACGGTGTGCCTGAAGGATGCGCGCAGCGGGCAGTACCGGGCGCGGCTGGCGTTCGGGGACGACCAGCAAAAATTGATGGCGGGCTTTGCGTTCCCGGTGGCGTCATCGCGCGATCTGTTTCACCTGGCGATGGAAAATGATGCCGATTTGATGATTGCGGATACCTCTTCGGTCAAGATCCGCGATTTGCTGCCGGAATGGCATCGCGCGCTGCTGCCTGACGCGCGCAGCTTTATCGTGTTGCCGCTGGTGGTGGGGAAGGTGCAGTTGGGATTGTTCTATGCGGACCGCAAGGCGATTGCGCCGGAGGGTGTGCCGCCGGACGAGACGTCGCTGATCAAAGCGCTCAAGGGGCAGATATTGGTCGCGCTGACGCCGTAGTCCGGCGACGCCCCCGCGTGCGAGGGTGTAGCAAAACGTTTCGCGACCTTCTGGCTGCGCAAACGATCGCCACACTTGGCAACTCGAAAACCAAAACCACATCGTCCTCGCGTACGCGGGGACCCATGGAACCGACGAGCCGCAGTTCTCTAAATTCGAGCTGATCACTGAATTGCATTGATTCGAATAAAACTATTGGCATCCTTTCTATGGGTCCCCGCATGTGCGAGGACGATGTGGCAGGAAAAAACTTCAACGCAAAGCTCACATTTCCTCGCGCACCCCTTGCACTCCCTATCTCTCTCCAGTTACAATCACGCCCCGAAGCAAGACGTCAACGCATTTGCGCAAAACACCCGCCAAATAAAGTTGACAGTAGTTTGCGCTTGCTTCATACTCTGCGGTTCCTCGCGGAGGGGTGGCCGAGTGGTTAAAGGCGACAGACTGTAAATCTGTTCTCTATGAGTACGCTGGTTCGAATCCAGCCCCCTCCACCAAGATGTTGTTGGAATGTTGCAGTCGGTGAAAAAGTTTTAAGTAAGAAGAGTTTCCTCGCGGGTGTAGCTCAATGGTAGAGCAGAAGCCTTCCAAGCTTACGACGAGGGTTCGATTCCCTTCACCCGCTCCAGCCTTCTTGAGCAACGCGTAGCACAAACATCGCAAGACAATTAGCCCTTTTAGCTCAGTGGTAGAGCACTCCCTTGGTAAGGGAGAGGCCACGTGTTCAATCCACGTAAAGGGCACCAGAATTTAGCATCACTGGTCGGCAGTATTTTCAAAGACAGTCAGGCTGGAACGTCATGCGACGTGCCTGAAAATCATTTAAAAAATAGTTAGGAGTCTAAAATGGCAAAAGGTAAATTCGAACGGACCAAGCCGCACGTTAACGTCGGTACCATCGGACACGTCGACCACGGCAAGACCACCCTGACCGCAGCAATCGCTACCGTCCTGTCGAAGAAATTCGGCGGCGAAGCAAAAGCCTACGACCAGATCGATGCAGCACCAGAAGAAAAAGCGCGCGGTATCACCATCAACACCGCCCACGTCGAGTACGAAACGGCTAACCGCCACTACGCTCACGTCGATTGCCCAGGCCACGCCGACTATATCAAGAACATGATTACCGGCGCAGCGCAGATGGACGGCGCGATCCTGGTGTGCTCGGCAGCTGACGGCCCGATGCCACAGACCCGCGAGCACATCCTGCTGGCCCGTCAAGTTGGCGTTCCATACATCATCGTGTTCCTGAACAAGTGCGACCTCGTCGATGACGCAGAGCTGCTGGAGCTGGTTGAAATGGAAGTGCGCGAGCTGTTGTCGAAGTACGAATTCCCAGGCGACGACCTGCCAATCATCAAGGGTTCGGCACGTATGGCCCTCGAAGGCGACACCGGCGAAATGGGTGAAGTGGCGATCATGGCTTTGGCCGATGCACTCGACAACTACATCCCAACGCCAGAGCGCGCCATCGACGGCGCATTCCTGATGCCAGTGGAAGACGTGTTCTCGATCTCGGGTCGCGGTACCGTTGTAACCGGCCGTATCGAGCGCGGTATCGTCAAAGTCGGCGAAGAAATTGAAATCGTCGGCATCAAAGACACCGTCAAGACCACTTGCACCGGCGTGGAAATGTTCCGCAAGTTGCTCGACCAGGGTATGGCCGGCGACAACGTTGGTCTGCTGCTGCGCGGCACCAAGCGTGAAGATGTGGAGCGCGGTCAAGTGTTGGCCAAGCCAAACTCGATCAAGCCGCACAATCACTTCACCGGTGAGATCTACGTCCTGTCGAAAGACGAAGGCGGCCGTCACACCCCGTTCTTCAACAACTATCGCCCACAGTTCTACTTCCGTACAACGGACGTGACCGGTTCGATCGAGTTGCCAGCGGACAAAGAAATGGTTATGCCAGGCGATAACGTGTCGATCACTGTCAAGCTGATCAACCCGATCGCGATGGAAGAAGGCTTGCGCTTCGCAATCCGCGAAGGTGGCCGTACGGTAGGTGCTGGCGTTGTTGCCAAGATCCTGTCGGAAGCCGGCAAGTAAGTATTAGCAGTAACAGGGGAGGCCACCGCAAGGGTGCTTCCCCTTTGAAATCGAAGCTTGCCCGGACGCGCGTCTGGTGCTAGAATAATTGATTCCGCTGAAGTTTTACGTAGGGACGTAGCTCAATTGGCAGAGCGTCGGTCTCCAAAACCGAAGGTTGGGGGTTCGATGCCCTCCGTCCCTGCCACCGTTCTGGTGCAGGGCACCGAAAGTAAAAAAGTATGTCTAATCAATCCGTGCAAACCGTTAGCACGTCGAACGACAAGATCAAAATCGCACTGGCAGTCGTTGCCGCGATCGCAGGCGTCGTCGGGTTCTTCTACCTGAAGGGCATGAATAAACCAGCTTACATGTGCGCAGGCGCATTGGTAGCTGGTTTGGTTTTTGCCGTCCTGCTTTTGTGGAGCTCCGCTACTGGCCGTGATTTCTTGAACTTCGCCAAAGAATCCGTTCGCGAAACCAAGAAGGTCGTGTGGCCTACTGGTAAGGAAGCGCGCCAGATCACCTTGATCGTGTTTGCCTTCGTTGCCGTCATGGCGCTGTTCTTGTGGGGCACGGATCAGGTTCTTCAATTCCTGTTGTACGACTTGATCCTGGGTTGGAAATAATATGAGCGAAATAGTACAGGATGACGCGGCACCGGGTGAAGACGTCCCCGCGCAAGAAGTGACGGATGCAGTCGCGGCAGAAGCAGTAGCGGCACTCGCAGCAGAAGCTGCGGCGCCAGCAGTAAGCGTACCAGTCAGCAACAAGCGCTGGTATGTCGTGCACGCTTATTCCGGCATGGAAAAGAGCGTCATGCGCGCACTGACCGAGCGCGTCGAACGCGCCGGCATGCAAGAGCAGTTCGGCCAGATCTTGGTTCCTGTCGAAGAAGTTGTAGAAATGAAGAATGGCCAGAAGTCGGTCACCGAACGTCGTTTCTTCCCAGGCTACGTGCTGGTTGAAATGGAAATGACGGACGAGACCTGGCACCTGGTCAAGAACACGAGCAAGGTCACTGGTTTTATTGGTGGCAAGTCGAACAAGCCGACGCCGATCCCAGCGCGCGAAATCGACAAGATCATGCAGCAGATGCAAGAGGGCGTAGAAAAGCCGCGTCCGAAAGTACTGTACGAAGTGGGCGAGCAGGTACGCATCAAGGATGGTCCGTTCACCGATTTCAACGGCAATGTCGAAGAAGTCAATTACGAGAAATCTAAAGTGCGTGTCTCGGTCACCATTTTCGGTCGTGCAACGCCAGTCGAACTCGAGTTCGGCCAGGTAGAAAAAGTTTAAGTTGTGAGGGCGCGGTAGTTTTGTAGCGCCTCCCACACATCGTCCTCGCGAACGCGGGGACCCATAGAACGGTTGCTCAGTGCCGATGTTCCATGGGTCCCCGCCTACGCGAGGACGATGTAGCTAATTTGGTCAAGCGCGTAATTGGGGCGCCGCAGTTGTAAAGCGGAATTCAATAAGAGGAGCCCTGCCATTGCTGTACCGGCGGGGCGCTACTACTCATCCAAGATAGGAGCCATCATGGCAAAGAAAATCATTGGTTTTATCAAGCTGCAAGTACCAGCTGGTAAAGCAAACCCATCCCCACCGATTGGCCCAGCACTGGGTCAGCGCGGCCTGAACATCATGGAATTCTGCAAGGCGTTCAACGCCCAGACCCAGGGTCAAGAGCCAGGTATGCCAATTCCAGTCGTGATCACGGCGTTCGCGGACAAGTCCTTCACTTTCGTGATGAAGACGCCTCCAGCGACTTACCTGATCAAGAAATTTGCCGGCATCACCAAAGGTTCGCCAACGCCACATACCACCAAGGTAGGCAAGCTGACCCGCGCTCAAGCTGAAGAAATCGCAAAAATCAAACAGCCGGATCTGACCGCTGCCGACATGGATGCCGCAGTGCGCATCATCGCCGGTTCCGCTCGTTCGATCGGCATCACGGTAGAGGGTGTGTAATGGCTAAGCTTTCCAAACGCGTCAAGGCAATCAAGGCAAAAGTCGACCGTAACAAGTCCTACGCCTTTGACAATGCAGTATCCCTGGTTAAAGAATTCGCAACCGCCAAGTTCAACGAGTCGATCGACGTGTCGATCCAGTTGGGCGTCGATCCTAAGAAGTCGGATCAGGTTGTTCGTGGTTCCGTCGTTCTGCCAGCAGGCACCGGCAAGACCGTTCGCGTTGCAGTATTTGCAACCGGCGAAAAAGCGGAGCAGGCTAAAGCTGCCGGCGCCGACATCGTTGGCATGGAAGACCTGGCTGAGATGGTTAAAGCCGGCAACATGCCTTTCGACATCGTCATCGCGTCGCCAGACACCATGCGTATCGTCGGTACCCTGGGCCAGATCCTGGGGCCACGTGGCCTGATGCCTAACCCGAAAGTCGGCACTGTTACTCCTGACGTCGCTACCGCCGTGAAAAACGCGAAAGCCGGCCAGGTGCAGTACCGTACCGACAAGGCAGGTATCATCCACGCAACGATCGGCCGCAAGTCGTTCGCTGACGCTGACCTGAAGGCCAACCTGGTTGCCCTGATCGAAGCGCTGAACAAGGCCAAGCCAGCAACGTCGAAAGGTGTTTACCTGCGCAAGGTTGCCGTTTCGTCGACGATGGGCGCTGGCGTTCGCGTTGATCAGACTTCGCTGGCTGCTGCTTAATCAGCATCTGAGCTGCAAGAATTAAGTCCTCGATGCAAATCGAGGCGAATCTTTGGGATGGTCCGGTGGTGTAAACCACTGCCGGCCAGACAATCAAAGACCGTTGGGCCGATGGCATCAAGCAGGCTGGAGGTTAATAGACCACCCAACGCAGATGGTGCACCCGAACATGTTTTGTTAGTCCCGCTGCGTGAATTCATCCGCCCAGTTGTACTTCTAAACGTCGGACGCCGTTGTTCGAACCGATGCAAGGCATTCGCCGCGCATCATTTTAGGAGGTTGACCGTGGGTCTCAATCTGAATGACAAAAAGGCAGTAGTCGAAGAAGTTTCCGCAAAAGTAGCAACTGCGCAAACGATCGTTATCGCCGAATATCGTGGCATCCAGGTTGGTCACTTGACGAACCTTCGTGCCAAAGCGCGCGCCCAGGGCGTGTACCTGCGTGTTCTGAAGAACACGCTGGCACGCCGCTCTGTTGAAGGTACGCAGTTTGCTAACCTGGCCGATTCGATGTCCGGTCCGTTGATCTATTCGATCTCGGACGATGCCGTTGCAGCAGCTAAAGTCATCGCTGACTTCGCTAAAACCAACGACAAACTGGTCATCACCGCAGGTAACTACGCAGGCAAAAAGCTGGATAAAGCAGCTGTTGTCGCGTTGGCAAGCATTCCTAGCCGTGAAGTACTCATCGCCCAGTTGTTGGGTCTGATGTTGTCGCCGGTGTCGAGCTTTGCACGTGGTCTGGCTGCACTTGCAGCGAAAAAGAGCGAAGGTTCTGCTCCTGTTGCCGAAGAAGCAGCAGTAGAAGAAGCTCCAGCGGCCGCTTAACAGCGCAGCTGATCTTTTTTAGTCAAAACCAATCTATATTCAAAATAATTAGGAGTTTCAAATGGCAATCAGCAAAGACGACATCCTGGCAGCAGTTGGCGAAATGTCCGTAATGGACCTGAACGACCTGGTCAAGGCATTCGAAGAAAAGTTTGGCGTGTCGGCAGCAGCAATGTCGTCGGGCCCAGCAGCCGGCCCAGCCGCTGTTGTTGAAGAGCAGACCGAATTCAACCTGATCCTGTCGGATTTCGGCGCGAACAAAGTCGGCGTCATCAAAGCAGTTCGTGAAATCACCGGCCTCGGCTTGAAAGAAGCTAAAGACCTGGTCGATGGCGCACCTAAGACCGTTAAAGAAGCAATCACGAAAGCGGATGCAGAAGCTGGCAAAGCCAAGCTGGAAGCCGCTGGCGCGAAAGCAGAAATTAAGTAATTTAGTTGTTGGCGCGGTAAGTTTGCGCCGGAGTCAAAGCTTGCGGTTCTCTCCCGAAAGGGCGCGAATGCGGCTTTGGCTCTTTTGTCGTCCCTGTCGTATTTGTGGCTGAATAAAGCCATGCTTAAGTTTTAGGCAGTAGTATTCGCAGTTCTTCTTATCATCATGACGGGAAGTTCGAGAATTGAGGGCTTGCGTGTGGTAGTCACACTGGCAATTCCTGAATTCTCATCCTTTTAGTCACTCACGGAGTGTCCATGCACTACTCATTTACTGAGAAGAAACGCATTCGCAAATCATTCGCGAAGCGCGCCAACGTTCACAACGTTCCCTTCCTTCTGGCTACCCAGCTTGAATCTTACGAGAATTTCTTACAGGCCGACACAATTGTGTCGAACCGCAAGAATGATGGCCTGCAGTCGGCTTTTACCTCGATTTTCCCTATCGTGTCGCACAATGGTTTTGCGCGCCTCGAATTCCTGTCGTATGTCCTGGGCACTCCCGCCTTTGACGTCAAGGAATGCCAACAGCGTGGCCTGACGTTCGCGTCACCGCTGCGCGCCAAGGTTCGCCTGGTGATTCTGGACAAGGAATCGCCGACCAAGCCTGTGGTCAAGGAAATGAAAGAGCAGGAAGTCTACATGGGCGAATTGCCGCTCATGACGACCACCGGTTCGTTTGTCATCAACGGTACCGAGCGCGTGATTGTGTCGCAGCTCCACCGTTCCCCTGGCGTGTTCTTCGAGCACGACCGCGGCAAGACCCACTCGTCGGGCAAATTGCTGTTCTCGGCGCGTATCATTCCTTACCGCGGTTCGTGGCTGGACTTTGAGTTTGACCCGAAAGACATTCTGTTCTTCCGCGTCGACCGCCGCCGTAAAATGCCTGTGACGATCTTGCTGAAGGCAATCGGCATGTCGCACGAGCAGATCCTCGCGAACTTCTTCGTGTTCGACAATTTCAACCTGCGCTCCGAAGGCGCGGAAATGGAATTTGTCGCCGAGCGTTTGCGTGGCGAAGTCGCGCGTTTCGACATCGTCGACAAATCCGGCAAGTCGCTGGTGCTGAAAGACAAGCGCATCAACGCCAAGCACGTGCGCGACATTGAAGCAGCTGGCATCAAGCACATTTCCGTGCCTGAAGACTACCTGCTCGGCCGCGTGGTGGCCAAGAATATCGTCGACGCCGATACCGGCGAAGTGGTCGCTTCGGCCAACGATGAGCTGACCGAAGACTTGATGGGCCGTTTGCGCGAAGCAAACATTTCCGAAATCCAGACGCTCTACACGAACGACCTGGATCAGGGCGGCTACATCTCGCAAACGCTGCGTATCGACGACACCGCCGACCAGATGGCCGCCAAGGTTGCCATCTACCGCATGATGCGTCCTGGCGAGCCGCCGACCGAAGATTCGGTCGAGGCACTGTTCAACGGCCTGTTTTACAGCCCTGAGCGCTACGACCTGTCGGCCGTTGGCCGCATGAAATTTAACCGTCGTATCGGTCGTGACGAACTGACCGGCATGATGACACTGTCGAACGATGACGTTCTGGCCGTGATCAAGATTCTGGTGGAACTGCGCAATGGCCGCGGCGAAGTCGACGATATCGATCACCTCGGTAACCGTCGCGTTCGTTGCGTGGGCGAGCTGGCCGAAAACCAGTTCCGCGCCGGCCTGGTGCGTGTTGAGCGCGCCGTCAAGGAACGCCTCGGCCAAGCCGAAGCGGACAACCTGATGCCGCACGACCTGATCAACTCGAAGCCGATTTCGGCTGCGATTCGCGAGTTCTTCGGTTCGTCCCAGCTGTCGCAGTTTATGGACCAGACCAACCCGTTGTCGGAAATCACCCACAAGCGCCGCGTATCCGCTCTGGGCCCTGGTGGTCTGACGCGCGAACGCGCCGGCTTTGAAGTGCGCGACGTGCACCCGACCCACTACGGCCGCGTGTGCCCGATCGAAACGCCAGAGGGACCGAACATTGGTCTGATCAACTCGCTGGCACTGTTTGCCCGTCTGAACGAATACGGCTTCCTCGAGACGCCGTACCGCAAGGTCGAAAACAGCATGGTCACCGACAAGATCGACTACCTGTCCGCGATTGAAGAAGGCCGCTACATCATCGCCCAGGCGAATGCGACCATCTCGTCGGAAGGCACTCTGTCGGATGAACTGGTGTCCGCACGTGAAGCAGGCGAGACGATCCTGGTGTCCCCGGAGCGTATCCAGTACATGGACGTGGCGCCGGGCCAGATCGTGTCGGTTGCGGCATCGCTGATTCCGTTCCTCGAGCACGATGATGCAAACCGCGCATTGATGGGTGCAAACATGCAGCGCCAGGCAGTTCCTTGCCTGCGCCCTGAAAAAGCGTTCGTCGGTACCGGTATCGAGCGCACCGTTGCGGTCGACTCGGGCACCACCGTGCAAGCCTTGCGTGGCGGCGTGGTTGACTACATCGATGCAGGCCGTGTGGTGATTCGCGTCAACGACGATGAAGCCACCGCTGGCGAAGTCGGCGTCGACATCTACAACCTGATCAAGTACACCCGTTCGAACCAGAACACCAACATCAACCAGCGTCCGATCGTGCAGGTCGGCGACCGTGTCGCCAAGCGCGACGTGATCGCCGATGGCGCATCGACCGACCTGGGCGAATTGGCTCTGGGCCAAAACATGCTCGTGGCGTTTATGCCATGGAATGGTCTGAACTTCGAGGATTCGATCCTGATCTCGGAAAACGTCGTCAAGGATGACCGCTACACCTCGATTCACATCGAAGAGCTGTCCGTCGTTGCACGCGATACCAAGCTGGGCGCTGAAGAAATTACGCGCGACATCTCGAACCTGGCTGAGAACCAGCTGGCTCGTCTGGATGAGTCCGGTATCGTCTACATCGGCGCTGAAGTGCAGGCCGGCGACACCCTGGTCGGTAAAGTTACGCCAAAAGGCGAGACCCAGCTGACCCCTGAAGAAAAGCTGCTGCGCGCAATTTTCGGCGAAAAAGCTTCGGACGTCAAAGATACGTCGCTGCGCGTGCCTTCGGGCATGGTCGGCACCGTGATCGACGTCCAGGTCTTCACCCGCGAAGGCATCGTCCGCGACAAGCGCGCCCAGCAGATCATCGATGATGAGCTCAAGCGCTTCCGCCTCGACCTGAACGACCAGATGCGTATTGTTGAAGGCGATGCCTTCCAACGTCTGGAAAAAATGTTGATCGGTAAAGTTGTCAACGGCGGTCCTAAAAAGATGGCCAAGGGCCAGGCCATCAGCAAAGAGTACCTGGACGATCTGGACAAGTACCACTGGTTCGACATCCGCCCGGCGGACGACGATGCTGCCACTGCTCTGGAAGCGATCAAGGAATCGATCGCCGAGAAGCGCCACCAGTTCGACCTGGCCTTTGAAGAAAAGCGCAAGAAGCTCACGCAAGGCGACGAGCTGCAGCCAGGCGTGCAAAAGATGGTCAAGGTCTACCTGGCCGTCAAGCGCCGCCTGCAGTCGGGCGACAAGATGGCCGGCCGTCACGGTAACAAGGGTGTGGTTTCCCGTATCGTGCCTGTTGAAGACATGCCTTACATGGCCGACGGTACGCCAGCTGACATCGTGCTCAACCCGCTGGGCGTTCCTTCCCGGATGAACGTGGGTCAGATTCTCGAGACTCACCTGGGTTGGGCTGCCAAAGGCTTGGGCCTGCGCATCGGCGAAATGCTGGCTGCGCAAGCGAAGGTCATTGAGGTGCGCAAGTTCCTCAACCAGATCTACAACGAAACGGGCAAGTCGGAAGACCTGGACAACTTCAGCGATGACGAAATCATGACGCTGGCGGACAACCTGAAAAAAGGTGTTCCGTTTGCCACGCCAGTGTTCGACGGCGCGCACGAGTCGGAAATTCGCCGCATGCTGGACTTGGCGTATCCTGATCCGATCGCCAAGAAACTGGGCATGACGCCATCGAAGAACCAGGTCACGATGTATGACGGCCGTACCGGCGAAGCGTTCGAGCGCAAGGTTACTGTTGGCTACATGCACGTGCTCAAGCTGCACCACTTGGTTGATGACAAGATGCACGCACGTTCGACCGGTCCTTACTCGCTGGTAACGCAGCAGCCACTGGGCGGTAAAGCCCAGTTCGGCGGCCAGCGCTTCGGTGAGATGGAAGTTTGGGCACTGGAAGCATACGGCGCATCGTACGTGCTGCAAGAGATGTTGACTGTCAAGTCGGATGACGTGAACGGCCGTACCAAAGTGTACGAAAACCTGGTCAAAGGCGACCATGTGATCGACGCGGGTATGCCGGAATCGTTCAACGTGCTGGTCAAGGAAATTCGTTCGCTGGGTATCGATATCGACCTCGAGCGGAACTAATTTCCACCACGTCGTCCTCGCGAACGCGGGGACCCATGTCCGCCGCGTCGCGCGGCAATATGGGTCCACCGCCAACGCGAAGATGACGGAGCAGTTGCCGGCGCGTTGTTAGTTAGACGTATTAGAATTTAATCACCTGGAGTGATACATGAAAGCTCTGCTCGATCTATTCAAGCAAGTGCAGCAAAACGAGACGTTTGACGCGATCAAGATCGGTCTGGCGTCGCCTGAAAAAATCCGTTCGTGGTCCTACGGCGAAGTCAAAAAGCCGGAAACCATCAACTACCGTACCTTCAAGCCAGAGCGCGATGGTCTGTTCTGCGCCAAGATTTTTGGTCCAATCAAGGACTACGAATGCCTGTGCGGCAAGTACAAGCGCCTCAAGCACCGCGGTGTCATCTGCGAAAAGTGCGGCGTTGAAGTTACCCTGGCAAAAGTGCGTCGCGAGCGCATGGGCCACATCGAACTGGCGTCGCCTACCGCGCACATCTGGTTTCTGAAGTCGCTGCCGTCGCGTCTGGGCATGGTCCTGGACATGACGCTGCGGGACATCGAACGCGTGCTGTACTTCGAAGCATACGTCGTGACCGATCCGGGCATGACGCCGCTCAAGAAGTGCCAGATCATGTCAGAAGACGACTACGCCGCCAAGTACGAAGAGTACGGCGACGACTTCACCGCCTTCATGGGTGCCGAAGGTATCCGTGAACTGCTGCGCTCGATCGACATCCACCGCGATGCCGAAGCCTTGCGCGTGGAACTGAAGGAATCGAAGTCCGAAGCGAAGATCAAGAAATACGCCAAGCGCCTCAAAGTGCTTGAGGCATTCCAGCGTTCGGGCATCAAGCCGGACTGGATGATCATGGAAGTGCTGCCAGTGCTGCCGCCGGAATTGCGTCCGCTGGTACCGCTTGACGGCGGCCGCTTTGCAACGTCCGACCTGAACGACCTGTATCGCCGCGTCATCAACCGTAATAACCGCCTGAAGCGCCTGATGGAATTGCGCGCGCCGGAAATTATTACGCGTAACGAAAAGCGCATGCTGCAAGAAGCGGTCGATTCGCTGCTGGACAATGGCCGGCGCGGTAAAGCGATGACCGGCGCCAACAAGCGTCCGCTGAAGTCGCTGGCTGAAATGATCAAGGGTAAGGGCGGCCGTTTCCGTCAAAACTTGCTGGGTAAGCGCGTCGACTATTCGGGCCGTTCCGTCATCGTCGTGGGTCCTCAGCTCAAACTGCACCAGTGCGGCTTGCCGAAACTGATGGCGTTGGAACTGTTCAAGCCATTCATTTTCAACAAGCTCGAACTGATGGGTCTGGCAACGACGATCAAGGCCGCTAAGAAATTGGTCGAGATTCAAGAGCCGGTCGTGTGGGACATCCTGGAAGACGTGATCCGTGAACACCCGGTCATGCTCAACCGCGCGCCTACGCTGCACCGCCTTGGTATCCAGGCTTTCGAGCCGGTCCTGATTGAAGGCAAGGCCATCCAGCTGCACCCACTCGTCTGCGCCGCGTTCAACGCCGACTTCGACGGTGACCAGATGGCTGTCCACGTCCCGCTGTCGATCGAAGCACAGATGGAAGCGCGTACGCTGATGCTGGCGTCGAACAACATCCTGTTCCCGTCAAACGGCGAGCCGTCGATCGTTCCTTCCCAGGATATCGTGCTCGGTCTGTACTACGCGACCCGCGAAGCGATCAACGCCAAGAACGAAGGCATGTTGTTTACCGACGTGTCGGAAGTCATTCGCGCCTACGACAACAAGGAAGTGGAACTGACGACGCGCATTACCGTGCGTATCGTCGAGAACCCGAAGAACCTTGAAACCGAAGAATTCGTGCGCACCGTCACGCGTTACGAAACCACGGTTGGCCGTGCGATCTTGTCGGAAATCTTGCCTAAAGGCTTGCCGTTCAGCGTGCTGAACCGCGCCCTGAAGAAGAAAGAGATTTCCAAGCTGATCAACACGTCGTTCCGCAAGTGCGGCCTGCGTGCCACGGTGGTGTTTGCCGACAAGCTGATGCAGTCCGGTTTCCGTCTCGCAACGCGCGCCGGTATCTCGATCTGCGTTGACGACATGCTGGTACCGCCACAAAAAGTCACCTTGATTTCCGCTGCAGAGCAGGAAGTCAAACAGATCGAACAGCAGTATTCGTCCGGTCTGGTCACCGCTGGCGAGCGTTACAACAAGGTCGTCGACATCTGGGGCAAGACCTCGGACGAAGTCGGCAAGGCCATGATGGACCAGCTCAAAGTAGAAGACGTCATCCGCCGCGACGGCACCAAGTCGACGCAGGAATCGTTCAACGCGATTTACATGATGGCCGACTCGGGCGCCCGCGGTTCGGCAGCCCAGATTCGCCAGTTGGCTGGTATGCGAGGCCTGATGGCCAAGCCGGACGGTTCGATTATCGAAACGCCGATTACCGCGAACTTCCGCGAAGGTCTGAACGTGTTGCAGTACTTTATTTCGACCCACGGCGCTCGTAAAGGTCTGGCCGATACGGCACTGAAAACGGCAAACTCGGGTTACCTGACGCGTCGCCTGGTCGACGTGACCCAGGATCTGGTTGTGATCGAGGACGATTGCGGCACCACCAACGGCGCGCTGATGAAGGCGATGGTCGAAGGCGGTGAAGTCATCGAGCCATTGCGCGACCGTATCCTTGGCCGTGTGAACGTGAACGACATCGTCAATCCTGAATCCCAGGAAACGCTGTACGAAGCGGGCTCGCTGCTGGACGAAGACATGGTCGAAGAAATTGAACGCCTGTCGATCGATGAAGTCAAAGTACGTACGCCACTCACTTGCGACACGCGCTTCGGCCTGTGCGCCATGTGCTACGGCCGCGACCTGGGCCGCGGCTCGATGGTCAACTCCGGTGAGGCAGTCGGTGTGGTTGCTGCGCAGTCGATTGGTGAGCCGGGTACCCAGCTGACCATGCGTACCTTCCACATTGGTGGTGCGGCATCGCGTGCGGCAGTCGCCTCGTCGGTGGAAGCGAAGTCGAACGGTACCATCCGTTTCACCGCAACCATGCGTTACGTTACCAACGGCAAGGGTTCGCAGATCGTCATCAGCCGTTCCGGCGAAGTGCTGATCACCGACGACCATGGCCGTGAGCGTGAGCGTCATAAAGTGCCGTACGGCGCGACGCTGATCGTCAAGGATGGCAACGTGATCAAGGCCGGTACGGCCCTTGCAACGTGGGATCCGCTGACTCGTCCGATCATCACCGAGTACGCTGGTACCGTGCGCTTCGAGAACGTCGAAGAAGGCGTTACCGTAGCGCGCCAGGTCGATGATGTGACCGGTCTGTCGACCCTGGTGGCGATCGATGCAAAACGTCGCGGTTCGCTGACCAAGACGCTGCGTCCGCAGGTCAAACTGCTGAACGACGTCAACGAAGAAGTCAAGATCGCCGGCACCGAGCACTCGGTGGCGATTGGCTTCCAGGTTGGCGCGCTGATCATGGTGAAAGATGGTCAGTCGGTATCGGTCGGCGAAGTGCTGGCACGTATCCCGACCGAATCGCAGAAAACGCGCGACATTACCGGTGGTCTGCCAAGGGTTGCCGAGCTGTTCGAAGCGCGTTCGCCGAAGGATGCCGGTATGCTGGCTGAAGTGACCGGTACGGTTGCGTTCGGTAAAGAGACCAAGGGCAAGCAGCGTCTGGAAATCACGGACATGGACGGCAACAAGCACGAGTTCCTGATCACCAAGGACAAGCAAGTGCTGGTACACGACGGCCAGGTAGTGAACAAGGGCGAGATGATTGTGGATGGCCCGGCCGATCCACAGGACATTCTGCGTTTGCTGGGTATCGAAGCGCTGGCGCGTTACATCGTTGACGAAGTGCAGGACGTGTACCGTCTGCAGGGCGTGAAAATTAACGACAAGCACATCGAAGTGATCGTGCGCCAGATGCTGCGCCGCGTGCAGATCGTGGAAGCGGGCGACGCGAATTACATCGTTGGTGAACAGGTTGAGCGTTCGGAACTGCTGGACGAAAACGACCGCGTGACCGCCGCCGGCAAGATCCCTGCAACGTACGAAAACGTACTGCTGGGTATTACCAAGGCATCGCTGTCGACCGACTCGTTCATCTCGGCTGCATCGTTCCAGGAAACCACGCGTGTTCTGACCGAAGCTGCGATTATGGGCAAGCGCGATTCGCTGCGCGGCCTGAAGGAAAACGTCATCGTCGGTCGCCTGATTCCTGGCGGTACCGGCTTGGCATTCCATCGCGCCAAGAAGGAAAAAGAAGCGTGGGAAGTCGAAGAGCGCAAGGCCCTGCTCGATGCGGAGAAAGCATCGATGTCGGCGGACTTGCAATCGCTGGAAGACACTGCGGTTCAGCAGCATGGTGGTGACGAAGCGTAAGTTTCGTTATTCCCGAAATGAAAAACGGCGCCTGCGGGCGCCGTTTTTTTTAGCTCTGATTGGCTTGGTAACTGCTCCCAGCGGCCTATTATTCAAACGTTCATGGAATTAAGAAGCTGAGCTCATCCTTCATTGGCATTATGGGTGCAAACAACTGATGATATGTGCGTCCTACGGCGCCTGTGAATTGCCTCAGTTGAGGACGGAATTCTTTTTTACCGTGAGCCAACACGTGGACGTTTGAAATGCCGGGATAGGGATCGATGAAGTAGATTAAACTGATGCCAAGTTGGAATGCCTTTTTCGCGCATAATTCGCAGGGACTCGCCGTTGTGAACAGGAACCCTCCTTCGGCTACCTGACCCGTCCCTCTCGCAAGTTGAAGAAATGCGTTCTCCTCGGCATGAAGCGATCTAGTGTGCACCTGATTCTTCTCGTCTTTTAATTCGTTGTAGTTGGCTTTGAAGCAGTAGGATAAATTGCGCCCTTCATAATGAGGCAGCTGAAGGCGCGCCAATGGCTGCGCCAAAATATGGGTTCTGAATTCCTCACCGTTTTCATATTCGCTAAAGGCATTTGGATCTTGTTGAGAGAATAAGTGGCGAACGTTACGCAGCGCGCATGGTACCTGACCTCGAGGCACGTCGTTCCAGCCGATCGACTTTACGGAATAGCCACTATCAGCTACTACGGCGCCCACCTGCCGGGAAATGCATCCTGAGTTAAGCTTTGCTGTGAAAGCCGCTTGCATGCATCTCTCAATATTCGTCGGGGTGATTAGTCCGGGGTGCATCATCAAACTTATGTAACGCAGTACTTGCTCTTTTAGGGAATGGGGGCTATGCGCTGAGGAGCTGTCGTTTTCGTTAAACAAATAGATATCTGCGTTCTCGATTGAGGACTGAATGTCCTGGGATACAAGCAAGTCATACCCCTTCAACTTCTCGCCTTTCTTCTCTCGAGGATACTCTTTGATGTCCAAGCGTACAATCTCATCCGCTCTGAATTGTTGATCTATGAGCCTTTGCTTACGGTCATTATCAGACGCGGTCACCGCGAGCAGATAAAAATAGGCGTATCGTTCTTGCAGATACCTAGCCTCGAAGGGATGGCGAATTGCATCGATAACGAGATAGGTTGGGGAACCGCTTTTTTCATCCTCGTATATGCAGAAATCAATTAGCTTTTCAAGAACTCGAGGGATGGTGAAGAGTTTCTCCGGATCGTTTTGCACGTCATAGGGTGCCCCCGATCGTCGAATATTATCCCCAACGGTTTGAAAGAACAGGGAGTCTAAATTTGGACTCTGCTCCGTAAGTGCCTTGCGAAACATTTTTGAGAAAACTGGCAGTGCGCCAAATATGAAGGCGGTAACTGAAGCCATCTCATCGCGACGTTCATAAGACGGATCCCATAATTTCGACTCGTTAGCAGACGATGAGGCTGCATTGAATATTGTTTCTAAACTTGCAAGTGGCTCGAGATTCGTACCTCCGAGTTGCGGGTGTTCATTGCAAAGATTGTTGATGAAGGTTAGAAATGAGCTAAACCCGTAGAGTGCCACGTGCCCTGCTATCAGTTCGCTTACTGAAATTTTTCTAAACGGGTGCCAGTTGGTTGCGATCCAATCGATTACCACCCGAAATTTTCGATCTTCGTGTGTGACCGGGGGAATCGGCGGATGCCGGATATTTAATTCTTCAAATTTTGATTCTTGGAGAATAGTTGCCAATGTCGTACATCCGCTCCCTGTGCGGCCTGTTAGCCCAAGAATTAGCAGTCGTTTCCGATGATTGAAGAGTTGCTTTAAACCAGATGCTACTTTTAAGTCGCCCATAACCCACCCCGTTTTTCAGTGAAACTCATTTTAGTCTAGTTCTTGACGGAAATGCAATTTACTGAAGGTGATAAGGTTACACGGGAAAACTTCTCTATTCCTAGTTGGTTATCTCGGAATACAAGAGATTCTGTCTAGTCGCTACGCGAAACGGGTAAGGACACGCGATGGGGTTGGGAATCACTCCAGGTCGCGCCACCGCTCGGAGGCAGTGCTGACACAGATGGACAAATTGACGGTCCTTTCGGGTATGTCAGCAGGCGGGACGGGGCGGCGCGGCACCGGGGCCAAGCCAAGCGCGAGGCGACAAAGGTCGGGTCTCAGACATGGCATGGGGTCAGGACATGGTACTGGGTCAGCGACATGGGGTCAGGATCAGCGGCACGGGGTCAGTGCGAAAATTGGACACGTGCTCATCAGGAACGGAACTGGCTGCCGTCAAAAAACGCACGACGCTTGTTGACTCCGTCGTTTCTTGTGCATCATTAGTGAGTCCCCGAAATGCAAGACCCTGGCCTGCCTATTCCCGATCACGTCCGATTGATGGAAATCCCCCCATCGGCCAACATGCTCGACCCCGTCGTAAAACTCGAAGCATCGGACGCGAGATAAAGCACCGATCGTGCAATCTCCCCCGGCAATGCCAGCCGCTTCAACGCGTGCAGCCCTTCAACGAAAGCACGCGTTTCCGGTGTATTGCTGAAGCTGCGCCCCAATGGCGTGTCCGTTCCGCCGGGAAGAAGCGCATTGGCACGGATTCCGTGCGATCCATACTCCACGGCGATTACTTGCATGAGTCCAATCAAGCCAGCCTTGCTGGCCGCATAGGCCCCCATGCCTGGAAAGCTTGCCGTATGGCCGACGAAGGTCGAGGTAAAAATGATCGAGCCGCCGCCGCGTTTTACCATCGCTGGAATTTGATATTTTGCACCGAAAAAGGCGCTGGTCAGGTTTGTGTCCAATACCGCATGCCAGGCCTGCGCTGACATATCCGGTACCGGCACACTTTCCCCGGTCGCGCCGACGTTATTGAAGGCAATGTCGAGTCCCCCAAAGCGATCTACTGCAGTATCCACCAATGCACGGGCGAGTTGCTCCTCCCTGATGTCTCCCGCGACGGCAATCGCCTGGCCGCCCCCGCGTTCAATCTCGTTCACCAGCTTGTCCAGCGCGTCTTGACGACGCCCGGTCACCACCACCTTGGCTCCCTCCTTCGCGAACAGCTTCGCCGTCTCGTAGCCAATGCCCGAACTCGCCTCCGTTACGATCGCCACGCGTCCTGATAACTGATTCATTTTCCGGCTCCTTCTTGATTTGTTTGAGCCTCTCAGCATAGTGACGCGGTTCGCTCTGCTCTATCCGTTTCTTGCTTCTGATTGCCTGCACAATGTCCACACTGTGGCCCCCTGGCCCCAACCGTCAGTCCGCTGGCCTCTTGCGTGCCCGCTGCCTCGCGTCCCATGACCCCGTCCAGAACTGCACGCCGCATTTTGCATTTCGCGAAAAGTGGCAGCCGTCCGCTTTCGATGATTATTTGGTGTACACCCTGTTTAAGCCAACGTTCAGCATGTGTATACAACTATGCATTCGTCATAATTTGTTCAGCGTGCCAGATATCGGTATCAAACAGGCACTTGTAAATGCTAAACAGAATGTTTTATGACACGAAAAACGACTAAAAATACACACCGCGACACACTTCGACTCAATTGATCAGTTCAATTGACCAAGCTCAGCTTAACGTCGTAGCCTGAATCGATGCGCATAGCGACGCATCCGCCTGTGATCCAGGTGCACCCATAAAACACTAATCTTCTTGGAGTAAACATGAATTTGCAAAAGACTTTGCTGGCTGCCGCCATTGCTGCCTTGCCATTGCTGGCTGCTGAATCGGCGTTCGCAGGAAACCAACTCATGGGCGACCCGGTCGCAATTTCGGCCTCGTCACAAGCGCAGCTGGTTGGTACCCTGATGGCGCAGCGCGGCAAAAACGGTCTCGGCGCGGATCACGGCTTCGCCGTCGCCGCGCAGCACCCGGGCGTCTCCGGCACCACCGTCTCGCGCTTGAACCATACCTACAAGGGTGTGCGCGTATTCGGTTCCGAATCGGTGGTCGTCACCGGCGCGCGCGGCGAAATCATCAGCGAGTCGATCGCCGACCGCCGTTCGCCGCTGGCCCGCAACAACGGCTTTAGCGCGATCAACGTGAATGCTTCCCTGACCGCCCAGGCCGCCATTGCCAAGGCTTCCGGCTCCGTGCAGAAAGGCGTTGCCATCGATCCGCCTAGCGCCGAACTGATGCTTTACCCGATCATCAAGGAAGAGCGCATCCCGTCCGCCCTTAACAAGGCTGAAAGCGAACTGAATGCCATGGATCTGGAACAGGTCGTGTCCGGCTACGAGCTGGCCTACCTGGTCAAGACCCGCACTGCGGCCGGTGAGCGTCGCGTGTTCCACGACACCATCGTCAGCGCCAAGACCGGCGCCATCCTCGCCCAGTGGGATGCGCTGCAAAGCGTGGCCGCTACCGGCTACAGCCAGTACAACGGCACGGTTCCGCTGAACACCAAGCTGGTCGGGTCGACCTACCAGATGATCGACACCTCGCGCGGCATCTCCGGCACTTACGGGGGCATGGCAATTACCAACGCCAATCACGGCACCACTGCCGGCGCCGTGTACACGGACACCAACAACAGCTGGGGCGACGGCGCACAGTATATCGCCGGCGGCAGCACCACCAGCGCCAATGGCCAGACCGCCGCGGTCAACGCCATGTGGGGCCTGATGAACACCTACGACATGTACAAGAACGTGCTGGGCTGGCGCTCGCTGAACGGCCAGAACACGGCGACCTACATCGCCGTGCACGTCAACACCGCTTACGACAATGCCTATTACACCGACACCTGCCGCTGCATGTACATCGGCGACGGTGGCAGCAGCTTTAACAACCTGGGCTCGATCGACGTGATTGGCCACGAGATGTCGCACGGTATCACCGCTGCCACGTCGAATCTGACCTACAGCGGCGAGTCGGGTGGCCTGAACGAGTCGAACTCCGACATCGGCGGCGAAATGACCGAAGCCTACGCGCGCGCCGGTGGCACCGGCAGCGTCATCCCGGCCACCGGCAACGACTGGGTGACCGGCAAGGAAATCGCCAAGAACGGCTTGCCCCTGCGCTACTTGTACAAGCCTAGCAAGGATGGCGCAAGTCCGGACGCATGGAGCACCTCGCTCGCGGGCTTGAACGTGCACTACAGCAGTGGCCCCAACAACCGCATGTTCTACTTCCTGGCCAAAGGGTCGAGCGCGACCAGCACCAGCGAGTATTACAGCAAGTATCTGGTCCAGTCGCCAAGGGCCATGGTCGGCATCGGCAGCGACAAGGCGATGCGGATCTGGTTCAAGGCGCTGAGCACCAAGTTCACGTCGTCGACCAACTACGCCGACGCGCGCAACAAGGTGCTGGCCGCCGCGCAGGAATTGTATGGCGTCGGTAGCCCGGAAGCGAAGGCGGTTCAGCGCGCTTATGCGGCAATCAACGTCGGCGCCGATATCCCTGGGTAGGCATGGTCCGGCCGTCCCATAGGACGGCCGTTGTGATACGAAGCGCTCCCGCCCCGTGTGGGTGCGCTTCGTTTTACGGTAAACGAGCAAGTATCGTTATCCCGCAATGAAAACGGCGCCGTGGTGAAATCCGGTGCCGTTTTTTTCGTAGAGCAAAGTCCTCTTCATCTAAGGGAACGTTGCCAGTAGAACCCACAGATAACGCTGCCGACGAATCCGACGGCTGCCAGAATAATAGCGACCGGCTGGGGTCGCACCCAGATCAGCGACAGTGTGGCAAGGGTGATGCCGATCACGATCATCAGGACAATACGCCACTCGGCAACGTCTTCGAAACAGCCAACAATAAACTCGAGAATGTCCAATGTGAGCTCCGATATGACAAATAAATAAACCAGGCTGCGCGACCTTGCGAAGCCGTAGTAGTGTCAATGTACCATCTTTTGTTCCAACGTTGCCGAAACGAATGTCCGCGGATGCATCGGCCTGATGATGCGAGAATGTTGGCGGTACAATCAGGCAATCCGACCCGCGTTCAATAATGGAACCTGATGCTGTCACTTCGCACGAGAATATTTTCCTCCATCGCCGCCATGCTCATTTCGGCGGCAGTTCAAGCGGATCCCGGCACAGCATGCGATCTCGCCGCCGGCAAGAAATACCAGCAGAGTCAGGATTACCCACGCGCCATTGCGTGTTATCAGGAAGGCGCCGCCAAGGGCAATGGAGAAGCTTATTTGCTTCTCGGGTATATGTACCTGGAAGGCGTCGGCGTTTCCAAAGACATCACCAAGGCGAAGGAGTTGCTGTTGCAGGCGGAGGCCAAAAACGTGGCGCGAGCCGTGTACAGTCTGGGCGCGATGCAGGAAAAGGGCGTGGGCCAGAAACCCGATTTCCCGGCTGCTGTGGAGTATTACCGCAAGGCCGCCAATCTCGGTCTGCGCGAGGCGCAGGCAGCTTTGGGGCGGCTGTACTTCAGCGGAAAAGTAGCTCCCAACCCGGAGGAGGGCGAGCGCTTTTTGACCCTGGCCGCGAACGCCGGCGACCTTGCAGCTCAGTTCAATCTGGGACTGCTCTACTACAACGGTTTCAAGGAAAAGACGCACCTCGGTCAGGCGCTCATCTGGCTGGAACGCGCGGCATTACATGGTGACCGAACCGCGCCGCAGGCCGTTGGCGCCATGTATGCCGATGGGCGTGGCGTCAAAGGTGACGCGAAGCGCGCTTATACCTGGTTCCTGATTTCGGAACGCGTCGGCAACCCCGACGCCAAAAGCGCCCTGGCGCAATTGCAAGGCAGCCTGAGTGATGCCGAGCGGGAGGATGCGCGTAAGGGCATGCAAGTTTGGCTTGACCGGCAAACGCTGGTGCAGGCGCAAAAAGCCGGCCCTTTGCCCAGTGCCGCCAACCCCCTGCGTTCGCGTTGCGCCGTGCTCGTGCGCAAGATGGCGCCCGGCGAACAGGCCGGCGTTGACGGGGCAACGCATTTCAGGCGATTGATCGACCTTACCAATCAAAGCATCACGGGAGCCATGGCGGCTCAAATGTCGGGCTACCGGCTGATCATCCTTCAGCTCGATCCGGCCGATGCGGCACGCGCGGGCGAGCATATGAACACGGCCATGCGCCGGCACGATTGCGGCCAGGCTCTTGAACTGACCCACGAGTACGACCGTGTGCCTGGCGGCGGTGGATATTTGCAATACACGCTTACCGCTTACAAGCGCCCCGCCAATGGTGCCGTCAATGCTGAAATTGCTCGCACAAAAATCTATCGAACGGACATGGGTGAAGCGTTCAAGAGCCTGAATTTTAGCGTGCTGGCGGCCTTCTTCATCGACGATATGAATGCAGCGGGATTTCTTTCCGAAATCTCCATCTAGTGTAGTGCGTCAAACAGATTGAAGCTTATTAAGTTTGGCACGAGCGCGCGTGACTTTGGCAAGAATGTCGGTCGCTTTCGCGGTCCATATATACGGTTTCGGTGCCATATTA